>JBMFVX010000014.1:0-35386 GCA_049965775.1 Phycisphaerae bacterium | reverse complement strand
CCGCCAGAGCAATGCCTGCGCCATGAATTTTGCGGCCTGCGGCGGCCGGGTGTGCTTGCAACGTCAGAATCAGCCGGGCCACAACCGCCATCACCTCCGCAAACTCCCGGCTCGGCGGTGTAGGCTCGGCAAGTTCGGCCTGCGACTCGGCGCGCAAGTTCACCAGCGTGCCGCGAATTTGCGTCGCCCCGACATCCACGCCGATCACCAACGATTGATTTTCGTTGATGGCCACATGAATGGGCGGCCGCCCGCCCGACGACCGCACCTTGCCCACATCCATCAACAGTTTTTCGCGATGAATAAGGCTCTGCGCCACGCGGGTCACCGTGGCGGGGCTAAGCCCGGTCTCGCGCGCAATTTGAGCCCGCGAGATTGGCTGGCGGTGCCACACCATGTTAAGAACCTGCACTTTATTAAGGCGATTTATTTCGGCCGCGTCGGCCCCACCCGGTGGAGCCACCGCATCGGCTGATTGCAGCAAGCCGCCGGATGGCCGCTTGGGGGAATCATCACCTTGAGGGTGATTTTGCATGCGTTTCTTCATGATATTCACTCCAATCGAAGCAGCACAACACCGTTGGAATCACGGCCAGTGCGCTATAACTGTAACATTCTTATTTTCAGCAGACAAGTGATGCGGCAGCCGCCCACCATCGCAGACGTCGGCTGAAACAAAGTTCTTCTTGACCGCTCCAGACGCTCGTCACGATGTGGCCGCCGCCTTGCCGCAGCCGCACGCCAGGGTGCATCCGGTGGCAGCGCCCGTTGCCCCTGTCGTCGTCACGTAATCAATGGCCCAATCATCTTTTCCATCTATTACTGCGTAACTGCGCCAGTCTATGAGCACAATTTGCGGTTCTTGCAGCCGCAAGATAGCATTTGCACATGGTTGCTCAGCGCGAGCAAGGCTATGGGACGACGGGTTAACGCTACGAATGCTGCTATTAAAGAAACATCTTGTCGATCTGGTGAAGGCGGGCAAGAAAAGGCAGACCATTCGCTTCTGGAGCCATGCCATCCTTAAGCCGGGGCAGATATCGTTTACGCCCGGTTTGGGACGGATGAAAATTTTGTCCATCGAAGAACTGCCGGGCCTCCATGCTCTTGACGACGCTGATGCCCGTGCCGACGGCTTCGGGAGCCTTCCCGAATTGCTTGCGGAACTCAAACGCAATTACCCAGTGGTACCTCCGGGCAAGCGGCTATTTCGTATTAAATTCCAATGGCCGATAGCCCAGACTCCACTGCCGCCGGCGATAGCGCCGACAAAGCCTGTTGCGCCACTTCGGCACATGGCGAGAAAAAAGGCGACGGGCCGAGCGGGACCCTCCAGGCCTGCGCCCGAGAATGCACCGCGCGAACTGGCCGGGCGATTGCCCTCTGGCGATAAGCTTAAACTCAAGGTCGCCATCCTCGCCAAGCTGGCCCAGTTGGCCCGCACACAACAACCTTAAAAGTCCGCCATGCACGGCCAAGCTGTTCTTGTTTTTCCCGGTATTCAATACAAGTCGCCTGCGGCGCAGTTGCATGGATACCACAGCTCCGATAACTCCAACAGTAGATTGTTCTATTGGCCTCGCCGGCAGTTCGTTGCAACTTTCGACCGCTGGAGCGTGTTACTGTTGATGGAGTCAGCCGAGCAAATGCGCAGGCCGCCGGCGTCCAGTGGAGCGATATATGGCAAGCAATAAGGTGGGCAAACGTTGGGTGCCATGGATCAGTTGGGCCGGGGTCATCGCCGTGGCGATTTCACTCGGCGGCTGTGCACCACGGCGCGTGGTGGTGGTACGGCCAGCACCTCCGCCCCCGCAATATGAGGTAGTTCCGGCTCCGCCTTATGCAGGTGCGGTCTGGATTGGTGGCCACTGGGCCTGGCGTGCTGGAGCTTATGTATGGGTCGGCGGCTATTACGTTCATCCCACTCCGGGCGTTATTTGGGTGCCGGGGCATTGGCAGCGTACATGGCGCGGTCCGCGATGGATTCCCGGGCATTACCGGCCCGTGTAAGCACGCGGCCAGGCTATATATATTGCGCGGCCCATAAAACTATGAACTTCCCTCTATGGAGGGCACAATTATTTCTGCAAGGCCCAGCACACCTTCTGTCACCTTTTTACCAAAGGTTTAGCCCCAGGCCATCCGATGAAGATTCCAGCAGCGGACGTCATATCGCTGCAGAACGACGACGGAAATATCTAAGTTCAGTTTCGATCATCCGTCGGAATGGTTTGCGTAATCGTTGTACGGGCAAGCAGGGCCACAGTGTTTGTGGTTCTGGGAGCGGGGCATAACTGCCGACATGCTCCAGTAGATCAGGAGGTAGCGAGAGATGAACAGCAAGAACTTTTCTTTGGCGGAAGCGGCCGTGGCGGCGATTGTTGTGCTGATGCTGGGAATCCTTCTGGTGCCCGTTATATCGCGGATGCGTCAAGCCTCCGAAAACACGGCCTGCCAAGGCAACCTCCGGCAACTCGGTACGCTCACGCTTTCTTATACGTCCACCAATGGCGGCCTATTACCGGCGTTGCGTACTTCATACGGCGTTCGTTGGAGCGACACGCTGGTGGACTTTAAACTCGGCTTGCCGGGACAGGTGCCTGGTGCTCTTACGGGCCAGTCGCGACAAACCGCCGAAACTCAATATGCCTCACTCCTGCGATGCCCGGCCAGCACTATTAAGGTTCAGAGCAACTTCGGCTGTACGTATGCGGCTAACCCAAATGCTTTCGGCTCTAAACACAACCCCGGCCTCATGGGCATGATTCAACGTCCCAGCGAAATTATCGCCTTGGGCGATGCCAACCAGAATGCACAAGGAAACTCGGCGTGCGCCTTTAGCTGGGCATTGCGGCAGTGCAGGTACCTGATGCCCGACCCCAGCCGCAGACTGCCCGTAGATGGTCGCTTCGCCGCAGGCAATCAGGACGGCGCGGCCGTCATTGGTAAAGGCGATTCGGGCCTGCGTTACCGGCACTATTCCAATGGCCCCACAAGCGGAGCGGCCAACGTGCTGTTTTTTGATGGGCATGTAGACGCCATGTACCTTGGCGGCGTACGCGAAATGAACATTGCTACGGCGTACTAAAACAGCACCGCCAGCGTAAGTTGAGAAGGCTTTGCCGGCAATGCATCACGACGGCGTTGCCTGGCCCGCATCCAACTCCGCAAATGCGTCACGTGCCGCATGAAGCCCGCACATCGCCGCCGGAAAGCCGGCGTATACCGCCATCTGCATCATGATTTCAATAATCTCACCGCGTGTTAAACCCGCCGCCAGGCCCGCGCGGATATGCGACTTAAGCTCTGCACCGCCATGGCGCTGGGCCACCAGGGCGGCAAGCGTGGCGATTTGTCGGGAGCGCAGGTCCAGCTCGGACCGGCTGTAAATCTGGCCGAAGGCAAACTCCACCACCCAGCGTTTAAGCTCGGGCGCAAGATCATCGAGCTGATTGAGTATGGCGGGGCCATATTGACCGTGCAGTTGGCGCAGCAGCGCCTCGCCGCGTTCAAAAGCCGGTGTATGGGGGGCATTGCTCATAGGGTTACCTCGCTGCCAAGGGACAAATCGCCACGCGGCTGGTGCGATTATCGCCGGTTGGCCCGGTGGCTACAACGGCCCCGCCGGCACTGTAACCCACGCCCTATGAACCGCCAATTCGCCCAACACCGCCTTTTTTGCTTGCCAACGGGGCCATTCCGTGCTATCTAAACGGCTTATCGGGGCTGCCTCGTCGCGGCATTCGCCGCCGGCGTGCCCCAGGTTAACCGCCCAAGGAGCTTTACCGTGCCGAACGTGTCTGTACATCCTATGCGTCTCTGGTTGACGCGAAGCGTCGGAACCATGCTGCTCGCCGCCTCGGCCGCTCTCGTCGGTTGCGCCAACCAAAACTCCGGCGACCAATCCAGCCTCTATCATCAGCTTGGCGGCAACGCCGGCATCATCACCGTGGTGCATACCTTCATCGGCATTGTCGCCGCCGACAAGCGCATCAACGCCCGCTTTGCCCATGCCAATATCCCACAGTTGGAATCACAGCTTGTGGCCCAGCTTGGTCAGGAGACCGGCGGCCCCGAAGTGTATACCGGGCCTGATATGTACCAGGCCCACAAAGGCATGAACATCACCGATGCCGAATGGAATGCCTTCATGCAGGACTTTGCATTGGCTCTGAAAAAGGACAAAGTGCCCGAACTCGCCCAGGCCCGGCTCATCAGCCTGCTTGAGCCGCAAAAGAGCGAAATCGTCGGCCACTGACCGCCGCCCATCGGCCCAATCTGCGCTCAACTGAAATAAACTGCGCAGCAGCCCGTGGCATTCATGTTGTTAGCGTTTGGGTGGCGGATGATGATGTCATCCGCCTCCTGTTTTTTAACCATGGCGCGGCAAATAGGCCCGCAAATCTCTGGATTGTTCATGACCCGCAGTCAAAAACCTGATACCCTGTTTACCCCCTTTGAGCTTGTCATGGTCATGAGCCATTACAACATTGGTGCCATTTCAGCCGTTGAGCCGTTCAAACGCGGGTCGGCTGCCTCGCCCAAAATCATTCTCACGACGGCATCGCGCGAGTATTTACTCAAACGGCGAGCCCCCGGCAAGGATGATCTGGAACTGCTGCAGATATCGCACGGTATTCAGCTTCATCTGGCGAACCAGCAGTTTCCACTGCCGCATCTTATTCTCACCGCCGCAGATAATCGCTCCTGGGTGCAGATGGATAAATCGGCGTATGAACTGTTTGAGTTTTTGCCAGGCGAAGCTTTCAATTACGAAAAACCAGCCACCTACAACACCGGCCGCACGCTGGGATTGTTTCATAAACTTACACGCGATTCCCCGATGATACCGGAATATTCGGAACGTGGATGTTACCACGCCAACCGCACCATAGACGTGGCCTTCAATAAAATAAAAGCGATCATTCAGGCCGATAGCCAACTTGCAACCGGCGAAAAAGCGGCCGCCGCCGCCCAGCAGGCGATGTTGCAGGAGGCCTACCACAAGGCCGAGGCCAAGGTGGCCGCGGCCGGCCTGGCAGACTGGCCGCTGGGCATTGTTCATGCCGATTTTCATCCGGGCAACTGTTTATACAAAGGCGAGCATGTGGTGGCTGTCATAGACTTTGACTCATGCCGCGCCCAGCAGCCCATTCTCGATACCGCCAATGCCGCTCTGCAGTATTCCATTCGCCTTGGATCGGGCGATCCGCGCACCTGGAAAGAAAACCTTCATGCCGGGCGGCTCAAGGCCTTTGTCAGCGGATACGAGAGCATCTTGCAACTCAGCGAGGCGGAATTGCACATTATGCCGTCGCTTATGGTTGAGAGCATGATTTGCGAAGTGGCCCTGGGCCTGGCGTCACGCGGGCAGCTTCGCGGGTTCGGGCCGGCGGCCTGGCTTGAAATGCTCTCTGGCAAAGTCGCATGGATCTGCGAACACGAAAAGCCGATCATCAAAACGCTTGACGAGGCGTAAGAGGCCACGGGGCAGTCGGCCGTTACGCCATTGTGAGCCACGCCACATATTCAATATTGCCTCCCTGGCCTTTAAGCGGGCTTTGCACAATGCCGCCGATGGCAAAGCCCAAGGCATTTATTTTGGCCGCAGCCTGCTCGAGCGCCGCCAACGACTGTTCCGGGGTAAGTACACCACGCTGGGTGCGGGCCGCGGGCGTTTCGTAATGCGGCTTAATAAGCGTAAGCACCTGCCCGTTGGGCTTAAGCATGCGGCGGGCGGCCGGCAGTATTTTTTCCTGCGGCGTCCATGCAACATCTATGGTGGCCATATCCACGGGTTCGGGCAAAGCTGCGAAAATTGCGTTGGTGCGTTCCATAACCACGACGCGCGGGTCTTTGCGCAGCTTCCAGGCCAGCGTGCCATAGCCGGTGTCTATGGCGTATACGCGAGCAGCGCCGCACTGCAACAGACAGTCGCAAAAGCCCCCGACGTTACAACCCAGGTCGGCGACGGTAAGGCCGGCAACGGCAATACCAAACGTCTCGATGGCGGCGGCAAGTTTGCTGCCCGCGCGCGAAACAAAACCCTCCACGGTTTTGCCGGGAGGGTCTTTGACAATATCTCGCACATTCATGAGGCAGCCCAACTGCGGCCACGATCGCGTCCAATTAACCGCCGGGTTGCGACGGCCAGATTTTTGGCACGCCTCAAGAAGCGGTGGCTCCGGCGTACCTGACACAGGCGGTACTCCGAGGAGCCGCGCCGCAGAGGGGGCCAAAATGAAACACCTCCCAACCACGAGCCGCGCGGCCAAGCCGCCTTGTTAAGGCATTTTGATTCGCCTCGGCCAGCATCAGCACTGCCGGGGCGCCCGCTTGCATCACTACGGTGCCATAGTCGCTATGGGGCCTGGCGGCCTTAAGAGCTGGCAGCCTGAAGCGCATTGAGCTTGCGGGCGAGGCGGCTTTTACGGCGAGCCGCGGTATTGGGATGCAGCGTGCCCTGGTTGGCATTGCGATCGAGCGTTTTAATCGCTGCTGTAAGCGCGGCCTTGGCTCCGGCGGCATCTTTCTTTTCAACCAGCGTTAATACACTTTTAACATGGGTTTTGATGGTTTTTTTACGGTCGCGATTGCGCAGGCGCCGCTTGGCGCTTTGACGAACACGCTTATTAGCAGATAGCGAATGGGCCACGAAATACTCCTACACGGACTAACCTTTGGCATGGCACAACCAAGGCACATGCCTCCGCCAACACGTTTCAACTCCCGTCGGGGCGGCTCAATAAAGACCGACCGGGAAACCGCCGAACTAAGTAATATCCCACGCTTACGGCGAGTTAGCAAGTGTCGCCGATGTTCCGTATTGTGTATGGATGACAATTTTCCGGGCGAGCTTAAAAACTCCGCCAAATATGGCCCTATCATGGCCAAAGCAAGGCTGTTTTCTGGATAAAAGCGTGTGGAGAACCCGATTGCAATCGGGACGCTCCCATATCCGCCCAGAAAAATCGCCGCCCCTGTGCGATTGTCCAATTTGTCATAGTCATAGTCATAGTCATAGATCGAGATCATCGTGGTTCCCAGGGCATGGGTCACCAGGGTGGTACGGTTGCTTTCGTCATAGCTGAAGCTGCTGGTGATGCCGTTGGGACGCTGCCGCGCTGTTATGTGGTTTTACTGCGCATTGGAGCATATTGCAGCTCCGTTGCCTCGCTATTTTTAATTGCTATGATGTTCACCTGCGACGGGAACCGGTTACTGAGGTTCCAGATGGGTAAACTCTTTTGTGGGCTTGGCCCGGCACGGGCGGCTGCATTGGCGGTGGCTGCGGCATTTTTTACGCCGGGCATGGCCCCGGCGCACGGTATTTTGGGCAACAGATTTTTTCCGCCGACCATTACCACCGACGACCCTTTTGCGGCCGACGAATTGGCGCTGCCAACACTATCATTCTTTCGCTATCCCGGTAACGCCAGCAATCCGGCGACGAGGGTCATAGACTCTGGCTTTGAGTTTGACAAACTTATTATACCGCGGTTATCCATCGGCTTTGCCGACGACTATCTGGCGCAAAAGCCGCAAGGCTCTACAACCTCAACCGGCTGGGACAATATCACACTCATTGGCAAATACGAGCTTTTCACCAGCGACCGCCACGAAGCGATTATCTCTGTCGGGCTTAATACCACGCTCGGCGGCACTGGCAGTCCCAACGTAGGCAACCCGTCATATACCACCTTTACCCCAACACTGTACTTCGGCAAGGGGTTTGGCGACCTCCCCGACGCCCTTGCTCCGCTGCAGCCCATTGCGATCACCGGCACCTTCGGCCAGAGCTTTCAAACCAGTGCGGCCGAACCCAACCTGTTTCAAACCGGCATAGCACTGGAATACAGTTTGCCGTATTTGCAGCAGCATGTGGAAGACATCGGCCTGCCGGCTCCATTTAAGAACATGATTCCGCTGGTGGAGTTTGCGCTGCAAACGCCCGAAAACCGCGGCGGCGGCCCAACCACCGGCACCATCAACCCTGGCGTGCTTTGGGAAACGCCTGATGTGCAGTTTGGCGTTGAGGCGTTGATACCGATCAACAACCATAGCGGGCATAACATGGGGGCGATTTTTCAGATGCAGATTTATATTGATGACCTCATGCCTAAGATTTTCGGACACCCCATTTTTGGAGGCAACTGATGTTTACACTCAAGCGGCACTTGCTGGCGGCCATTCTCGTTGCGGGCTTTGCCGCGCAGGCTGCAAGCGCCCACGCTTTTTTAGATCATGCCCAACCGCGTGTTGGCTCGCACGTAAAAGTTTCGCCGCATCACGTCATTATTTGGTTTACCGAAGCGGTTGAGCCGCTCTTCAGCCGCATTCAGGTGTTTAACTCCGCCGGCAAAGAGGTAGACAACAAAAACACACACCGCCTCCACAGCAAAAAAGCCGTGCTGGTCGTTACGGTTCCCACGCTACCGCCCGGCCGCTATAAGGTGGTATGGCATGTAGTGGCCGAAGACACTCACAAAACACATGGCGACTTTAAGTTTTGGGTGAAATAACGCGTAACCGCCCAGAAAGTTTGCGGCGAAGCAGGCTCAAAGCCCGCACCACAAGGGATGCCCCCGCTACAGGGCACGCCAGAACCGCTGCCAATCGGGCCAATCAGCATTGATGTGAACGGGTACAATAACCCAAGTGTAAGCATAACCAGCGCCCATTGCACTGCAGAGGCGGCTGCGGGAGCCTGCGACGGAGAAGGCAAACCGAATGCAGGCGCAGTTCCCGCGAGGCTCTTTGATGAATCATCTTCTGCTGTTACTTAGCCGCTGGCTGCAATTTGCATCGGCCCTGCTGCCATGCGGATGCTGGCTGCTGGATCGGCTGATGGCCCCTCCGCTGCGCTGCCAGCCTTGGAGCAGCATTATTTGGCGGCGATTGATGAGCCGCGAGCTGGCGGCATCGCTGGCTGTGGCATTGGTATCGGGCGGCATGTGGCTGGCGTGTGTTACCATCAGCATCAGCGGCATGCCTGCCGGCCAAGCCCTGCGACCGGCCGTATTGTCGCTGGTGTGGCATCACACCCACTTTGGACACCTCTGGCAGCTGCGCCTTTACCTTTGGCTGGCGCTGGCCGGCGCAAGTGCCGCGGCCTTGGCCTTGCCAAACGAGCCAATCCGAAAAGTCCTGGCGTGGCTGGCGCTGTTGCTGGCCACGGCCTTTGCCGGCAGCCTGGCGTGGGCGGGCCACGGCATAACCGGTGCAACGCCCGCGGGGCGGCAGTGGCACTTGGCCGCAGATGTGGCACATTTGGCAATCGTCGGCATTTGGCCGCTGGGGCTGCTGCCCTTTGTTTTAGCGCTGCGGCATCTGCGCCGAAGCGTAGAAGCTGAAAAGTGGCGCCTCATGGCGGCCATGACCGCGCGATTTTCGCTCATCAGCATCGGGGCGGTTTGCCTGCTGCTTGCTTCGGGTATTATTGATTCGCTGATGCTGGTGGGCACATGGCACAATCTTTTTACAAGTGATTATGGCCGGCTGCTGATGGTAAAAATCCTGCTGTTTGCCGTCATGGTTGCGATTGGGGCGGTCAACCTGACGCGTCTGCGAACGCGATTGCAGCAGACCGCTATAACCGCCGATGAGGCAAACTATGCCGTGGCAGCGAGGCGTTTGCAGCGCAATGTAACAATTGAAATAGCCTTGGCGGCGATGGTGCTGGGCATTGTAGCCGTGCTGGGCATAATGGCTCCGCCGATGCACTGACACCACCCCAAGAAGCAGGCCGATAGAGCGCGAACTTGGCGCGCTCTTCAAAGGCATCGCGAAAAAATAACCTGAGAAGTCTAGCTGGTTCTTTTGGCCGACAGCCGCGTTGCGACGTCGAGGGCTCCAACTACCTGCTTCAGTAATTCCTGTTGTGACATTTGTTCAGCCGGGCCAATATAATCTGACGAATCTCATCCTCGCTTCGGTCGGCAAATCTCCGCCGAATACCCTGAATAAAGATCGCCTTGGTGAAAGCGGATAGCTCAAACGCCTTGCGCAGCCTGGCATCCGGCGACATCCGTCGCAGCGTTTCGATGTAAAGCTTATGGTTGGGGCGAGCCTTAAGGTTCATGCGGTTCATGATACCCATACGCCAACTCAAAAGCGACATTTGCAGACCAGTTCGGTTCTATACGCGGCCGTACAGGTATTCGTGCAGGTAATGAATGGTTGTCTCCTGCTCGCTGGCGTGGCGGGCGTTTAAGTCGCCGATTGAAATCACGCCGAGCAGTCGGCCGTCTTCATCCACCACCGGCAGGTGCCGCACGCGGCGGTTGCGCATGATGGCGCTGGCGTCTTCAAGCGAGGTGCAGGGGCGGCACACAATTACGTCGGTGGTCATCACGTCGCCAACGGTAACATGGCGGGGGTCTTTTTCGTCGGCAACCACGCGCTGGAGAATATCGCGCTCGCTGATGATGCCAACGATTTGCTGGCCATCAAGCACCAGAAGCGAACCAATGTGATGATCATTCATCTTCCATGTGGCTTCGAGTACAGATGACCCCGGCGAAACACAGTGCACGGTGTTGTGGGTTTTGTCCTGCAGGACATGGGCAAGTGTAGCCATGGCGGCAGCCTCCTTGAAAGAAACGAACATGTCTCCAGCCGCGAGAACTCACGAAATGCCCGGTGAGCGCGGCTGTTAACCAATCACTATACACCTCTTAAAATCAAATGCAATATTGTGAATAAATTAACGATGTTGCCCGCTGGAAGCGGCATTTTCAGCTTAAAAACACGGATGACGATTCAAATTTCTACATCATGGAGACGGGGTCTACATCCACCACCAGATTGACGGCAAACTGCCGAAACAAACCCTGTTGCCGCAGTCGCTGCAAAAGCTTCTGCAGCGGCGCGGCCATTTGGCACATTAACAGCAGTTCCTGCCGAAACACCTCATTAAGGCGCGCCATCGGCGCCGCCTGCGGCCCCAGCAGCCGCACCACCGCATCCACGCCGCTTGCCGCCTTCTCGACCATGGCGGCAAGTTCGGCGGCGAGTTCCTTGGCCTTGGCGTCATTTTTGTGGCTTACCACCAGGCGAATCAGGCGGCCAAACGGGGGATAATCAAACCGCTGCCGATGCGGCAGCTCGTCAGCGACAAAGCCGCTGTAATCGTGTCGGCAGGCATGCACAATAGCCGGCTCCTGGGGTTGCATAGTCTGCACCACCACCAGCCCCTGTTTGCCGGCCCGCCCGCTGCGGCCCGCCACCTGGCAAATGAGTGCGAACGTTCGCTCGGCGGCGCGAAAATCGGGCGAAGTCATGGCCAGGTCCGCGTTGAGCACGCCCACAAGTTCTACATTCGGAAAGTCCAGTCCTTTGGCGATCATTTGCGTGCCGATGAGCATATCAAGCTGGCCGGATCCAAAGCGGTCCAGAACATCCTGGTAGTCTTTGGCGCTGCGCATGGCGTCGGAATCCATGCGCGCCAGCCGCAGCTTTGGAAATTTACGCAATAGCTCGGCCTCGGCACGCTGCGTACCCTGCCCCAACTGCACAATGCCGCTGCGGCAATCAGGGCAGGCGGTCGGCAGCACCTGGCTGGTAAGGCAGTAATGGCATTGCACCACGCTGCGCTGCCGCGGCGAATCTATCGGCGCATCGCCCACCTGGTGCACCACCATGGTGGCATCGCAATGCGGGCACATAAGTATCCAGGGGCAGCGGGCACAGGCGACGTAATGCGCATAGCCGCGGCGGTTAAGCATCAAAATTACCTGCTTGCGGGCCTCAACAACCCGGCTGATATGTGCTTCGAGCACGGTGCTTAAAACATGCAGGCCGCGCCGCTTAAGCCGCTCCATTTTCATGTCAACGGTAATGACTCTGGGCATTTGCAAACCCAGGGGCCGGGTGCTCAGGGCGGTCAGGTGGTAATGCGGGTTGTGATGGGCGTTATGCCAGGTTTCAAGCGAAGGCGTTGCCGATCCAAGAATGACCGGCACATTAAGCTGCTGCGCCCGGCGAATGGCCACGTCGCGCCCATGGTAGCGCGGGGCGCTATCCTGCTTGTACGAATGCTCGTGCTCTTCATCCACGACAATCAGGCCGATGTCAGCCGCAGGCGCGAACACCGCCGACCGCACGCCCACCACCACCTGCGCCCAACCGCCGGCCACCGCATGCCACTGCTGATGCCGCTGCGAACCTGTAAGCCCGCTGTGCAGCACCGCCACGCGCGCAAAGCGCCGCGTAAAACGACCGACGGTTTGCGGCGTAAGGGCAATTTCAGGCACGAGCACAATGGCCCGGCGACCGGCAGCCACCACTTTTTCTATTGCGCGAATGTACACTTCCGTTTTACCCGAGCCGGTCACACCATGCAGCACCTGCACGCCGAACTTCGGGCCCGTTAGAAGCGGTTCCAACGCGGCCATTGCGGCGGCTTGCTCGTTGGTGAGCGGCAATGCGCCCGCGTCGCCGAAACTCGGGCTTGCATTACCGGGTGGCTCGGGCCAGGCGACTTCCTTACGGCGCACCAATACACCTTTGGCCGCGAGCCGGCGAATCACCAGGCGCGACAGCCCGCTAGATTGCGCCAGGCGCATTTCCTCAAGTTCACCCTGGGCTAAGAGGTTGCATGCCTGGGCAAATGCGTCGCGGTACTTTTTGCCAGTGCGCACCTGCGCGAGGCTTTCGGTGGTGGCCAAGGGCGACAGGCCCACCAGCATGCGCGATGGCAGGCGGATATTCCTTTTAACCGCGGCCGGCACGATGCCGCTAAGTACCAGCCCCAACGGGCAGCAGTAGTAATGGCTGATCCAGCGGGCCAATTCAATTAAGTCCGCGGGAACGGGCAGCACCTCGGTAAGCACCCCGGCGATTGGCTTAAACCGCTCGGCAGCCGGTTCTGCCGGCAGCGGCATAAGCAGCTCATCGCCTAAATCGCCAAAAAGACTTTCATCCCCGGCCGCATCGGGTGCGGTTGATGGGGTTACCAAAGGGTTGCTTTTGGCCGCGGGCGCAGCCGCTGGAGCAACCTCCTGCAGCAACGCCACCACCGTACCTGACGCGACTTTGTTGCCACGCCCCAGCGGCACTTCAACGCGGCTGCCAACAACCACCTGTCCCGCCAAGGCCAACGGAATGCGATACGTGAGTTCACGATCAATTGCCTGGTCTACCGCCACTGCGGCAAACCGGGCAGCGGCAGCGTACGGCCCAGCCGCGGTTATATTGGCGTCGCCATTTATCATGCGGTGGATTATAAGCGCTGGGCGCACGGCGGTAGAGCGTGCAAATGCATTACACGCTTTGCCTGGCCTTATACTGTATGCGGTCATAATTGAGGTATTACCCGTGGAACTGCGGCGTAACGCAGGAACCCCGGCACCGCTACCGCTGGCGGGGCGAACGACGCGGCGTTAACCGCGTGGCTCGTCGTAAGGCGACGTTCACTTTTGCTTCAAATTTTGGCCGCGTACAATATATCGTTTTGAGAAAAAATAGCCGGGGCGACTTATATACATCACGCATACAAATCGCCCCGTTTTAGTTCTATTGTAGTGCCAAGTTCCCGCTTACTTCATCGCTTGAAGCGAATCGAGGGCTTTGCCGGCCGAGGCCTCGAAGGTGCTCAGGTCGGTTTTGAGCTTGTCAAATGTCGGCGCGGCGCTCTGCACCGAAGCCACGCTGATGTTGCTGCCAACCGAGGTCTCCAGCGATTGAAGATCGGCAAGCACCGGTGGAACCGATGCCGAAAGGTCCTTGCATTCGCTTTGCAAAGCGCTGACCGGGCTGGCGCCGCCGGCGCCGCCGAGCAGGTTCTGCACGGCAGACTTGGCCGCACCGGCATTGGCCTGAACCGCACCTAAAACGCCGGCTCCCTTGTCGCTGATTTCGCCGGCGGTGCTTTGCACCTTACTGGCCACCGCTTTAAAGGTGGCAGCTTCGCTCGTGAGCGCCTGATATTTCGACTGCACATCGGTGGCTGTTGCACTGGTAAGGTCGCCGATGGAGCTTTGCAACTTGGCGGTTTCGTCTTTGGCCGAGCTGAACAGGTTGGCGGCGGTGGCCGCCATATTACCGCCGGCCGCCGTAGCACCAGCCGGGGCACTGGCGTTGTTGCCGCCGCCCGCCGCAGCCGAGTTTGAGCCTTTCTTGGAGCAGCCGCCAAGAGCTACAAGGCCTACCGCAAGAATGACCGTGCCTGTGAGTACGCGTGATTGGAGTTTCATAAGTCACTTCCTTTTAAAAAACCTTACTTGCCGCACATTGCAGCGATTTCCACCAGGGAATAATAATACCACAAGCCGCCGGGGCCTGTCGCCATCGGCGGCCTCCGCGCCAAAATGGATCGCTGCCCCATGAAGGCTCACACGCCGACGACAACTTCCGCGCACGGTCGCACCAAAACGCCGCGCTCGTGCAGATAGTCTTTTACCTGCGCCACCGACCATGTGCGAAAATGAAAAATCGAGGCCGCAAGCGCCGCATCGGCCTTGCCTTCGGTCAGCACACGGTACAGGTCCTCGGGCTTGCCGGCGCCGCCGCTGGCCACCACCGGAATATTGACCCGCTCGCTGACAGCACGGGTCATTTCAAGGTCGTAGCCTTCAAGCGTGCCGTCGGCGTTCATGACGTTAAGCACAATTTCGCCGGCGCCGAGTTTTTCGGCTTCGCACGCCCAAGCTAAAACATCCTTATGCGTGTTTACGCGGCCGCCATTGATAAACACTTCCCACACTTCGCGGCCGTCGGGCTGCCTAACCCGGTTGGCATCCACCCCCAGCACGGTCGCGCAGCGTCCGAAGCGTCGGGAGATATCCGCCAGAAGCTGCGGATTTTTAACCGCCGCCGAGTTGATGCTCACCTTTTCCGCCCCGGCCTGAATGAGTCGCATGGCGTCATCAAGCTCGCGTATACCCCCGCCAACGGTAATGGGCATAAACACGCTGTCGGCAACGCGGCGCACAACATCAGCCATAATGCCTCGGCCTTCATGGCTGGCGGTAATATCGTAAAATACCAGTTCGTCGGCCCCGCCGGCATCATAAAACAGAGCCTGCTCCACCGGGTCGCCGGCATCCACATGATTAAAAAACTTTACGCCTTTGACCACGCGGCCGGCATCAACGTCAAGGCACGGAATGATTCGTTTGGTCAGCATTTGCGGTATTATAAGGCAATATGAACCCGGGTTCATCCGAGTGATGCAGCCGGCATGACCGGCCGCATCGGAATGAGCCGACAACAGCGGCCCACATGGTAACTCTATGGAACACCCCATGATTCGTCGCGCCAGAATAACGGATGTGCCTTCGATCGCAGCGCTTATTACGCAGCACGCCCGTCATGGCAAAATGCTGTTTCGCTCGCATGCCGAGCTTTTTGAAACACTTCGCGATTTTGTCGTCTATGAGATTGCCGCCCCCAATTCAGCGGCACCGCAGGTGGCGGGGGTTTGCGCGTTAGAAATTGTCTGGTCGGACCTTGCCGAGGTTAAAAGCCTCGCGGTAGACCCCGGCTTTCAGCGGCAGGGCATCGGCCGCAAACTTGTGGAAGCGGTGGTCGCCGAAGCCCGGGAACTGCAAATTCAGCGGGTGTTTTCGCTTACCTATGAGCAGGTATTTTTTGAAAAGCTGGGCTTTTCCGTCGTCGAAAAATCCGCCCTTCCGCTTAAAGTATGGAGCGATTGCGTCAAATGCCCCAAGCGCGATGGCTGCGATGAAATTGCCATGGTTCGCACGCTGCTGGCCAAGCCGGCACTGGAAGAACCCGCCGCCGACAGCCTTGAAACCTTGCGCTACGAAGTGCCCACGCCCCTGGTAAGACTGAAGGTCGTCGAGCAAACCCGCCAGCGGTGAACTTGCCGCCCCGTGCCCCCGCCGGGATTTATTTCAGCGATCTATTGGTTGCCAATCAGGCCATTTGGCAGGATGATATGGGTTTGTGAATGCCGGAGCGGTTGCGTTGGCTTTTGCCCCGCGGCGGCAACATAAAGGCGTTGGCCTGTTGGAGGCCGACTCGTTAAACCCTGCTTTTGGAGCAATAGCGTATGAAATTCAAAACAACTCTCGCATCAACCCTGGCCTTCGGTTTGGCGGCTGCCTCGACAGCAACGCTGCCCGCCACACACGCCGCCGGCCCCATTGCCCCGGCAGCGGCGGCAGCGCCCGCCCCGGCCGCCGGCAGCATGCAAATTGCCGTGGTGGATATCGTCAAAGTTTCAGATCAGGTTGACGAAAAAGTCGCCCAGACCGACAAACTCCGCAAACTGATCGCCCACTTTCAACAGCGCGAGCAAACCATGCAGGCCGATCTTAAAAAGATGGCCGAACCGCTCAACCCCGACAGCGCCGTGGCCCTCAAGCCCGGCTCACCCGAGTTCAAGGCCCAGCAGGACAAGGTACTTCACGCAACAATTAACCTGCGGGAATACTCGGCCTATGCCCAGCAAAAAATTGACCTTGAGCACATGCTGCGGGTCGAACAGCTTTACCACGACATTGATAATGCCATCATCAGCTACGCCTCGTCGCATGGCATTTCGCTGGTGCTGCAGAAAGAACCGCTTAACCTCAACGTGCCCAACGACCAGGCTCTGGTGCAGGAAATTCGCTCGCGAAAGGTGCTGTACTCGGCACCATCACTCGATATTACCGCCGCGGTCATTCGCACCATGAATCAACAGTGGGAACAGACGCACGGCAACTAATGCAGCCGCTAAGATACACTGCACGCGGTCCTACCTGGGCCATTGGGATTGGTTGCGGCGATGTCGGCGCTAGCGGGCACCCCGGCATTGCTGTCGCTTTGCCGGTGAGGCGTGGCGGCACGTACGCGCCCCATCAGAGGCCATTGCGATGAGTTTTACAGCAGCGGATGTCGCCCAATGGTGCCATGGTCGAATTGAAGGTTCGGCCCAGCGCCCATTTACCGGTATGAACTTTTTAGATCAGGCCGATGGTTCAACGCTCACGTTCGTCGGCCATTCACGCTATGGCCGCAAACTTGGCGAATACCCGGCCGCCGGCGCCCTTTGCACGCAAGGCATCGAGGTAAAGCACCGACCGGATCAAACCATTATCTGGGTAAAAGATGCCGACCTTGCCACCGCCCAGGTGCTGGAAAAGCTCGCCCCACCGCCACCACTACCAGACATCGGCATCCATCCATCGGCCATTGTTTCGCCACAGGCCGTATTGGGCCGTGAGGTGCGCATCGGCCCGCTCGTTGTGGTTGAAGCCAACGCAACCATTGGCGACCGCTGCGTATTGATGGCACACAACTTCATCGGCCGGGGCAGCACCTTGGGTGAAGATTGCACACTCTGGCCAAACGCCGTGGTGCGGGAACGCTGCTCGCTGGGTAAGCGGGTTATTCTGCATTGCGGCTGCGTGATTGGCGCCGACGGCTTTGGTTACAGGTTTGCGGGTACAGAGCATATAAAGATACCGCAAATCGGCCGCGTGGCCATCGGCGACGATTGCGAACTTGGTGCCAATACCACGGTAGATCGCGGCAAGTTCGGCGACACGGTTATTGGCGACGGCAGCAAACTGGATAATCTGGTGCAGATTGGCCATAATGTGACGCTGGGCAGGGGAACCGTGCTGGTGTCCCATGTAGCGGTTGGCGGGTCGGTAAAGGCCGGGGATTATCTCGTCATGGGCGGAGGATCGGTCATAGCCGATCATGTAACCCTCGGCCCGGGAACGCGGGTGGCGGGTTTTTCGGCGGTTACCGGCGATGCGCCGGCCGGCAGCGAACTGGTAGGCACACCGGCAAAGCCGGCCAAGGAGTACTTTGCCGAACTTCGCGGGTTGCACCATCTGCCGAAATCGGCCCTGAAATTACGGGAACTGGAACAACGGATTAGCACGCTTGAATCCACTTCAAAAAACGATTGCTCATGAAGTTTCGCTGTCCGGGCCGGGACTGTTTACCGGCGAACCGGCCACCGTCACCTTCAAGCCGGCGCCCGTCGGCCACGGCATTGTTTTTATTCGCACGGATCTGGGGCGCTCGGTTCGCATACCGGCGGTGATTAAACACATCACCAAACGGCCCAGGCGCAGCACCATCCGCAGTGGAGCCGACGCCATCGAAACGGTCGAGCATTGCATGTCGGCCCTGCATGGCCTGCAGATAGACAACGTTGAAATCGAAATTTCGGGCGGCGAACTTCCCGGAGTTGACGGCTCGTGCCTGCCTTATGTAAAGCTTCTGCAGGAAGCCGGCATCACAGACCAATCGGCCGAAAAGCAGATTCTGCGTATCAGCGAGCCTATTCAGGTCAGCGATGGCATTTCCACCCTGGTGGCCGCCCCACCCGAAAACGACGAGTTTCAAATTATTTTTGACCTTGACTATGGCCAGCAGAAGCCTATTGGCCGCCAGATATTTTCTTATGTTGTGGGCGACGATTTTGCCTCGCAAATCGCCCCCGCTCGCACTTTTGTGCTCAAGCACGAGGCCGAGGCCTTGCGCAAAAGCGGCCTGGGCCTGCATCTCAAACCCGGCGATGTGCTGGTACTCGACGACAACGGGCCCATAGATACGCAATACCGCTTTGCCGATGAGTGTGTGCGGCACAAAGTGCTTGATGTGCTCGGCGATCTGTACCTGCTGGGCTGCACCATCCGCGGCAAAATCATCGCTTTTCGCTCCGGTCATTCGCTCAACCACATGCTGGTGCGCAGGCTTAAGTTAATGCTTGATGCCCAGCGTCATCGCCAGCTTAGCCTGCGCGAGCCGGTAATGGACATTCGCAAAATCAGCCGCATTCTGCCGCACCGCTATCCGATGCTGCTGGTGGATCGGGTCATAGCCATAGATGGCGATGAGCGTGCGGTGGGTATTAAAAATGTAAGCTATAATGAGCCGATCTTTCAGGGGCACTACCCCGGCATGCCGGTGATGCCCGGCGTGCTGATTGTTGAAGCGATGGCGCAGCTTTCAGGCCTGTTGCTGTCGCGCAAGCTGGAGCATTCCGGCAAGTTGCCGATGTTGCTCTCGATGGATAAAGTAAAATTAAGACGGCCTGTGACGCCCGGCGACCAGCTTATGCTTGAGGCTGAAACCATTCGCGTCAAAGCTCGCACCGGACATGTGCGATGTAAAGCCATGGTGGGCGATCAACTTGCCGCCGAGGCCATCATTAAGTTTATGCTGGTGGATGAAGATGCCGCCGGCGGCTCGCCCGGTGTATAAATTGGTCCGAGCCGGCAAGGTTGAAAGCGAAACGATATGCCCAAGATTCATCCAATGGCGGTTGTGGAAGCAGGTGCGGAACTGGCCGGCGACGTTGAAGTCGGCCCATTTGCATACATCGGCCCGCGCGTGCAACTCGGCCCCGCATGCCGCGTCATGCATCATGCCTCCATCGAAGGCAACACCATCGCCGGTGAACGAAATGTGTTTTTTCCATTCAGCAGTTGCGGCCTGGTTTCACAAGACCTTAAATACCGCGGCGGCGATTGCCGCCTGCTTATAGGCGACGATAACGTCATTCGCGAGCACGCGACACTGCACATCGGCACCGAGGCGGGCGGCGGCGTAACCCGCGTGGGCAACGGCAACTTGCTTATGGTCGGCGCACATGTTGCGCACGATTGCATCATTTGCAACCGGTGCATCCTTGCCAACAACGTGCTTCTCGCCGGCCATGTCGAGGTTCAGGATGGAGCCGTCATTTCGGGGGCCGCGGCTTTACATCATTTTGTTACCGTGGGCAAACTGGCCTTTATCGGCGGCATTTCGGCGGTTGTGCACGATATACCGCCTTTTATGATCGCCGACGGCAATAAAGCCATCGTCCGCGGCCTAAACCGCACCGGGCTGCGGCGCTTGGGTTACAGTGAGCAGCAGCTTGAACCGCTGCGCATTGCGTGGCGCATGCTCTACAAGCAGGAAGACCCTGTTGCCGTACAAGCCCCAAGACTCGCGGCTCTATTTCCCGATAACCCCGACATAAAATATCTGCTGGCCTTTATTGAGCTTTCCGCCAAAGGCAAGTATGGCCGCTACCGTGAGTCGCTGCGCGGTGCCTTTGAAAATGGCGACGACGAAGCCGCCACCGCCTGATGAACCCAACCGCGTAAAAACGCACCACAAACTGCTGGAGTCATATTGCCATGCCGACACCCAACGCCGCGCATTCGAGGGTGCTTAATGCAGTCGTGATCGGCGCGGGCCGCATGGGGCGGCACCATGCACGCATCTACCGGCAACTGCCAACTGCCAACCTGCTGGCCGTTGTAGACCCCGACCTTGCCGCAGCTCAAGGCCTCGCCGAAGAATTCAACTGCCGTGCACTGGCCGACATTGACCAGCTTTTAGCGCTTGCCGAGCCGCTTCATGCCGCGAGTATCGCCACGCCCACGGTAACGCATCGGGCAATTGCCGAGACCCTTGCTCCCCATGGCGTACATCTTCTTATTGAAAAGCCGCTTGCCCCCAACCTTGCCGACGCCGAAGCTATTGTCGAACTTGCCCGCCGCAACAACTGCGTGCTGCAGGTGGGCCATTCCGAACGCTTTAACCCCGTGGTGCTGGCCCTGCGGCAGTACCCGCTTGCGCCGCAGTTTATTGAGGTCACACGCATCAGCCCCATGACATTTCGCAGCATTGATATCGGCGTGGTGCTCGACATGATGATTCACGACATTGACATTGTGCATCACCTGGTGCGGTCGCCGGTAAAGTCGGTTGCGGCGGTGGGCGTCAACGTCATCGGCAAGCACGAAGACGTTGCCAACGTGCGGCTCGGCTTTGCCAATGGCTGCGTGGCCAACCTCACCGCAAGCCGTCTGGCGCTTAAAACGGAGCGGCGCATGCGGCTCTTCAGCCCCGACTGCTATGTAAGCGCCGACTATCAAAAAAAGGCGGGCGTGGTCATTCGCCGCACCGCCAACGAAGCCGAGCTTGAAATGGTGCGCACAAAAATGGCCGCCAACGAAACCGCCGACCTCTCACAGATAGACTACACCAAACTGGTAAACTACGAAGAACTCGCCGTCGAAGACCGCGAACCGCTCCGCATGGAACTCGAAAGCTTTTTAAACAGCATTCTCACCGGCGCTGAACCGGAAGTCACCGGCAGCGATGGCTGCTCCGCCGTTGATATCGCCATGCGCATTACCGAATCCATCGCGGAACACCAATGGCAAATCAACCAGCACCGGGCGAAGCAATAACTATTACCGGCGCTGTGTAGTGTCAAATACATTCGATGCCGTTTATTCAATCGCGTTTGACAGAGTCCGACACAGTTTACATACTGGACTTTATAAATTGACGTGAACCACAGCCAGATTCTGGATTTCAAGGTTGGCTGCCAGTCGAGTTTGCGGAGTTCAGATGGTGCTTGCCACGCCCAACGCTTTCGATGCGTGCCGCCAGGTTGACGATTTAATTGATCGAGCCTTGGCTGCCAATGCCTCGGATATTCACCTCGAACCGATTGCCGGCGGCTATGAAATCAAGCAGCGTGTGGATGGCATGCTTACATTGCTCCAAGCCGTGGACGCCTCCAGCGGCAGCGAAATGATTAACCGGCTTATGTTTTTGGCGCGGCTGCTGACATACCGAACCGAAATACCGCAGGAAAGTCGCCTCTGCGTTCATTTGCCGCAGCATCCACCGGTGGAAGTTCGTTTGGCGATTATGCCCTGCCGCCATGGTCTGCGAGCCGTGCTGCGTTTACCAACGGCTATGGGAAAATCGCTGGATTTAAGCTCCTTGTGCCTTCCCACCCAGGTACTGCGCGAGCTACTGCTTTTCGCCCAGTGCGATTCAGGCCTGCTGGCCATCACCGGCCCGGCCGGTTCGGGTAAAACCACCACAGTGTATGCGCTGCTTGAGCATATGGTGCAGCATCACCCGGGGCAGTGCATTATTTCACTCGAAGACCCCATCGAACGAGACATACCGGGTGTCACCCAAATTGAGATTAACCCATTTGGTCAGATGACCCACGCGGCGGCCATGCGGAGCATTTTGCGCCAGGACCCGCAGGTGTTGGCATTGGGCGAAATTCGTGATGCCACAACCGCATCGCTGGCCATGCAGGCAGCGCTTACCGGCCACCGGCTGATCTGCACCATGCACGCCGGTTCACCGGCCGCTGCACTGCGGCGCTGGTGCGAAATGGGTATTGAAACCCATCAAATATCCAGCGCAGTGCGCTGCATTGTAACCCAACGGCTGGTACGCAAATTAAATCCCGGCGTTTCCGCCGGTGAGTCTGCTGCGGCGGCACGATACCACGGACGCTTTCCGCTGGCGCAAGTTGCCCGCATGGACGACACTCTGCGCGCCGCCCTGCTTTGCCACGCTGATGCCGCCGCCCTCGAAGCCGCCATTGCTAAACAACCACAGTATCAATCGCTGCGCGACGTGGCTACGGGGGCGGCCAACGTAACAGATCAGGCGGAACTCGACCGCGCGCTCGGCCCGGTTGATTCCGCCTTTTAGAACGCTCCAGCAAAGCGTACATTGGAGTCGCACATGTCTGACGAGCCTTCCACGGCAACCACACCAGCGGACGATGCAGCGGGGCAATTTGCCTTTCAGGCGGATATCGAGGCCGATGCTTCCACAAACAGACAGGTGATTGAAGGCACGGTGGCAGCCGCAAATGAACAGGAAGCGCGCAGCCTACTCGAACGCATGCGACTGCAGGTTCGCAATCTTCAGCCTGCCGCCGCACAAGCGCCGACCCGCCGTATCGGCCGCGATGATTTTTTATTTTTTAATCAGCAACTCGCTGACCTCGTCAAAGCCGGCCTGCCGCTGGGCGACGGACTGCGACTGATGTGCGGCGATTTACGCCGCGGGTGCCTCGCACAGGCGGTACAAAAAGTCGCCGACGACATCGAAGCGGGAAAGTCGCTCTCCGAAGCGATGGCCCGGCATGAAAAGTCTTTTCCCCAGGCTTACACCCAATTGGTTCAGGCGGGGCTTGACAACAACGCGCTCGCGGCAACCTTGGCTAATTTTGGAGATCATGCACGGCAGGTCGGCAAAATTCGCCAGGCCCTGCGCGAAGCGGCGGCATACCCACTGGCAATTTTTACCGCCCTGCTGATGGTGTGGTGCTTTATCGGCTGGATTATTGTGCCGAAATTGGGAGCGTTTGCCATAAGCGCCGCGAGACTTAATCGAGTGGTAGAAAACAATGCACAAGCGTCTGCCGCCGCCACACAAGAAACCGCAATCGTGGGCGTATTGCATTGGCTGCCATTCATGGCGATCGGTATTGTGCTCGCCGTGTTGTTGCTTGCCGTGCTCGTGCAGGCAATCAATCTGTCTCAAAAGCGTCTTTCGCTTCGTGATTGGGCGGCACGATGGCTGCCGCTGGCGGGTCCAGCCTTAAAGATGGCGTTGGTGGCGCAATGGTGTGATGCCCTGCGGGTGGCAGTGGAGGCAAATACCGATCTGCCCCGATCACTTGAATTTGCGGCCTCATCCGTTGGCTCGCCCATGCTTCAGGCCGACACAAAAGACCTTATCAACACCTTGGCTCAAGGCCGAGAGTTTACTGGCTGGCCGGGGCGGCTGCTCCCTCCCAGCGTGCCGCGTGTTATCGTCCTTGGGATCCGCCAGAACTCATTGCGTGCGACTCTGCGGACGCTAAGCCGGGCCTTTCAACGTCAGGCCGAATACCGAACCGCCGTTATTCCAGCGGTCATGACACCGCTGCTGCTTGTGCTGATGGCCATGAGCATAGGCTTAACCATGTTTCTTTTACTCGATCCGCTTCTGACGTTTTTAAAAGGCTTGGGGGGCGGTTAATGATAGAACAAAATGATCAACATGTAGTCCAAACGGTCACGCGAACGTACCCCATGAGCCGATCCGGCCCAAAGCTGGGCTGGGGGCGCCGCACGGTAGCTCACTTAGGAGACTCACTGCTTCTTTGGACGGTGCTGTCGTTTCTAATTGTTATCGTCCCTTCTTTCATCCCCAGATTCCCCCAGTGGCAAGTCTTTGCTGTTATTATTATTCCAATCGGTTTGACCATGCAATTTGTGCGGCAGAAGCGACTGCTGCGGTTGATCACTCACCTGGTAATTGCCACAGATTGCGGTGCGCCGCTTCCGCAGTATCTTTACGCCGCTACCGTCGGCGAAACCTGCAAGGTCGCACACCTGATCAAAAAGGTCGCTGGCTGGCTTGAAAAGGGCAACACGCTGGCACAAAGCATAAAGCTCGCAGCGCCTTGGGCTTCCGCCCAACTTCTCGAACGTATCCGCCTGGCAGAGGAGACTGGTTCACTGCCGACGGAACTTCATCGGCTCGAACAGCCATCAAAGCCCTGGCCCGTAAGGCACGAGCTAACCCTGCCGTTAGTTTTGTCATATTTAATAGTGCTGTGGTTTGCCGTTTTATTACAGATTATTTTTTATCGCGCCTATTCACACTTTTTGTACGCGATCGATGACCGGCAACACGGCGGCGCATTCCGAATCATGTCTGCCATAGGTCACGACATTGTCAGCAACTTCAGTAGAAGGGGCCTTATCCTGTTGGCTTTTGCCACTTATGTGCTAATCTTGGCGTACTTTTTACGGATGACTTTTGCGGGCGGCTACCACCACTTCTATATCTTCCGCAGAATTCGCAATGCTCTAAGCTGGCGGCTGCCCCTGCTTCGGTCGCTCGCCCGCTGGCAGTCATGGAGCATCACAGCGGGCATCCTGGCCCGCGCGGTAGATAATAATCTTCCTCTACCGGAAGCATTGGATGCCGCCGCATACGCCCAAAACAACTTTTCCGCTCGCCGCCGGCTTATTCGCAGCATAAAGCTGCTTCAACGCGGCGCATCACCCGAAAAAGCCTTCCGCAAAGCCAGCTTGCCAAAATCCATGCGTATCGTGCTCGCCGGCACATCAATAACGCCGGCGTCTCCACAAAAGCCAAACGGCATTCGCTTCGGGTCTTTGCCCAGCGCTTTATGCTATCTTGAATGCTATTATAGCGCAAAATATATGGCAGCAATTGAGTGGCTTGAATCGCTGATCATCCCACTTGCGGTAATTCTATTAGGTGCAGGTGTATTGGCTGTTGGACAGTACGTCTTTGTACCCTACAGTCATCTTATCCAACTGGTCGAATCGAAAGGCTGCTTTTAATGAAGAATCGCGGCTTTATCATGCTGGATATCTGCCTGTCCATTGTTTTAGTGGCCATTGCCGCCACGCTATTCGCGACAACATTATGGCATGCCAACCACGCCGACAATTTCATGCGAAGCCAGCGTGCTTCGGCTTACGAGCAAAAACGGATACTTTCTGAGCTTATTCAAGGCCATGCCGGAGCACTGCCACATCACATGATCATTAAGCAGCTGGCGCCCACCACCGCTGACGGCCTGGCTTGGATTGTCATTAGCCAAGGCCGTAATACACATTCTGTTCAAACCATCGCCCTGATACCGGTAAAGTCTATTCGGCATACGTTACGATTACAGAAACTCCGCTCACACGCGGAGTCGCTATTACGCGGCCCCGCTGCCCCCGGTCCGGCGCAACAACACAAACCGAGGGCCGCATTATGATGAACCAGAGACGCCGATATGCCACATCCCCCGCAAGCCGGGCATTTACCATCATGGAGATGCTTTTTTCGGTTATCCTGCTGGCGCTTTTCTCCCTGATTGCCGGCCCATTAATGGTGACCATGATTCAGTCCATGGCCAAAACAACCGCTTACGAAAACCAGACGGATGCATGGCTCGCCGCGCATAGTCATTTGGCCAGCGATGTACAAAACGCCTACCGCGTTCAGGTCATCGGTCCGCATCAGTTACTCTGCACGTCACCAGGGCGTCATATCATCTGGAAAATCGCCAAGGGTAATCTTTCACGGAAAGTAGGCCTAGAGACATCAAGACCCGGCCATTGGCAACCAGCTTTCTGGCCCTGTGGCAAGATTCGGTTTACGGCCGCCGCTGTGGGTGTAAAAGTTACACGGGACGCCCCACACCAGCATTCCACTGTACTGCTGACAAATTGCATCGAGCGGGCCAGAATGATTCTGGAGGCCAAGCCATGAATACTCTGCCGCTGTCCGTTTGTGCCGCCGCTAGAGTCCGCCGTCCTCGCGGGTTTACGCTGATGTTCACCATTTTGCTGTTGGCTTTGTTCGGTGCGTTTGCAGCACTGGTAGCGCAAACCATTATCAGGCAGGCATCGCACACGCAACACACCCTTGTGCGAGATCAGCTTGATGCGATCAATGTTTCCGAGCTATTCTTCCTGCGACAATTGTTGCATGAAGCGCAACCGCTAAGAGCCGGTGTTACCGCACTGCCGCTCCCAAAAGCTCTCGAGCAAAATGGCTACACCGCCTTGCTAACTCTTAAACGGCAAACAAACGGCCATTGGCGGGCACGCTTGGCGGCGAATTGGCAGGTAGCCGGAGCTTCTCGTCTAAGGCTGGTCCAAACCCTCGCCCTTCAACGATTGCCCTCCAAGCAATGGCGCATCGCAGACGATCACTAAATCCTTCCCAGCAGAGGCGAACATCTCAACTTGGTTTGAAATGCTGCTTGCGCCGATTAAGTAATTCGTACAAGCATGGTCATTGATCCGTGGGGCGGCGATAGCAAATAGATCGTCCATCACTCATCGCGGCTCGATTGCCCGGCCGCCATTGCGGCAACAGAGCTGAAAATCACGGCGGATCAAATAGCCCGGCCATGATTGATACCCCTGGCGCGGCAACAACACTCGCAGAGCGTACCGGCTACGCCGCACTCTCGCCTATGCGGCGTAAAAACTCAGCTTCATCAATGACTTCAATGCCAAGCTTGGCCGCTTTAGCCAGTTTAGAGCCAGCCTCGGCGCCCGCCACCACAAATGATGTCGCTTTGCTTACGCTATCGCTGGACGTGCCCCCGTGCCTTTCTATGGCGGCTTTAATTTCACTGCGCGAAAACCGTTCGAGCGTGCCGGTGACAACAATGGTTTTTCCGGCCAGCGGTCCGCCGACCGCCGCCGCAGAGGTTGCCGCATCGGTGGATACCCCCATGGCTTGAAGCTCGCGCAGCAGTTCAAGACCGCCCTGCTCATGTAAAAAACTCCAGACCGACTGCGCCACCACATCGCCCACGCCATCTATAGCCTGAAATTGCTCAATGCCTGCGGCTGCCAGTTTGTCCAACGTTGGAAAGGCCCGCGCAATATCAACCGCGGTACGCGTGCCTACGTGCAAAATGCCCAGCGACGCCAGCAGCCGCTCAAGCCCGCGCCCCTTGCTTGCTTCGATGCCGGCCAGAAGGCCATCGGCTGATTTTTCGCCCATTCTATCGAGCGCTGCCACCGCAGTTCGGTCTAGGCGGTATAAATCGGGTAAGCGCTTCACCAGTCCGGCCTGCATAAGCTGCTCGACAATGGCCGGGCCAAGGTTTTCGATATCCATCTGGTTGCGGCCGCCGAAGTAGCGCAGCTTTTGGGCGAGTTTTTCGGGACAGTGGGGATTGGTGCAGCGCACAAAGCCACCGTCGCGCTCGGTGGCCGCATGGCATGCCGGGCATTGCTCCGGCGGTACAATGGCCTGGGCGTGTGCCGGCCGAGCCTCCGGCACGTTACCCACCACATAAGGAATAATCTCGCCGGCCTTTTCCACCAGCACCTGGTCGTGCAGGCGAAGGTCTTTGCGGGCGATTTCATCAAAATTATGCAGACTGGCGCGGTACACTTTGGTGCCGCTGATAAATACCGGCGGCTCAAACTCGGCCACGGGTGTAACGGTGCCGGTTTTTCCAACCTGAAACACCACACGAGCCAATTCGGTACGCGCCTGTTCGGGCTGATATTTAAAGGCGATGCACCACCGCGGTGCCCGCGCGGTAGCCCCCAACACCTGCCGCTGGGCAAATGAATCTACCTTTACCACAACGCCATCGGTATCAAACGGCAAATTCCGACGCTGCTGTGCAAACGCCTCTATAAACTGCTGTACCGCGTCAATGGTTCGGCACGCGGCGATGTTGGGCGGCTGGCCAAAACCAACGGCCGCCACAAACGCCAACCACTGCCTATAGCTCGTAAACTCAAAGCCCTCCACCGCGCCCTGCCCATGCGGCAGAAATCGCAGTTTGCGGGCCGCCACCGTGCGCGAGTCCAGAAGTTTAAGCGTGCCTGCAGCGGTATTACGCGGGTTTGCGTAAGCTTCTTCGCCGGCTTCTTCCTGCTGCTGGTTGATCTGGGCAAATTGCTGCCGCGTCAAAAACACTTCCCCGCGAACCTCCACCACCGGCGGCACCGAAGCGGGCATGACAAATGGCCCATGCCCTGTGCCGGCAAGCTCCAGCGATAACGGAATGCTTTTAATGGTACGAACATTGACTGTAACATCGTCGCCCACCGCACCGTCGCCGCGTGTGGCAGCCTGCACCAACTTCCCTTTTTCATACCGCAGCGAAAGGGATACGCCATCAATTTTAGGCTCGCACACATATTCAAACTCACCCACCCCTGCCGCCAGAAGCAATTTGCGCACGCGTGCGTCAAACGCGACAAGTTCGCCGGGGGTGTAGGTGTTGTCTATGGAAATCATGGGCAGGGCATGGCGCACCTGCGTAAAGCCCTTGAGCGGCGCAGTGCCGACGCGCTGCGTTGGGGAATCAGGCGTAATAAGTTCGGGATGAGCCGCCTCAAGCTCGCCAAGCCGGCGAACAAGCGCATCGTACTGGACGTCGGTTATTTCGGGCCGGGCATCGCCATAATAAAGTTGGTCGTGATGGCGTATTTGCCGACGAAGCTTTTCAATTTCAGCAGCAGCGGTATTCATGATGCTGTTTATACCCAGCGGCCGCTCCGCCTGCCAGCCGTCGGCAATTGCCGCGCGAGCGTCCAGGCGATGGCGATGGCGTCGGCCACATCGGGGGGCGACGGCGGCTTGGCCAGCTTGCATAAAGCCGCCACGCTGCGCTGTATTTGCGACTTGGAGGCATGCCCATTACCTGTGACCGTTTTTTTCACCAGTGTGCTGGGCATGTTAACCACCGCCACGCCCGCCTGCTGCGCCGCCAGTAAAATCACGCCACGCGCGTGCCCCATGAGAATGGCCGTCGCCGGATGCTTGTAGTGGGCGTAAAGCTGCTCGACCGCAACGCGATCACACGGGTATTCGCCCAGCAATGCCGCCACCTGTCGGTGCAATTCATCCAGCCGCGGGGCGATATCCTTATGACGCGCCAGCCGAATAACGCCCGCTTCCTCCAATTGCGGCCGCATTCGCACCACGCTCACGAGGGCGTAGCCGGTAAGCCGCAGGCCGGGGTCTATGCCCAAAATACGCATGGATTGTTCCTTGAGCGGCATGAACCGCGTCAGCTCGCCGCCAGCAAAACAACGCAATGACACGCAATGGCCTTTTCCTGCCCAACGGCGTCAACATGTTCGTTGGTCTTACCCTTGAGGTTGATGCGATCCGGCTCAATGCCCAGCAGGTGGGCCAGGCGAGCCTTCATGGCGGGCTTATGCGGCGAGAGTTTGGGCGTTTGCGCTATAATGACCACATCCACATTTACAATGCGCCACCGGGTTTGCGCCAGACGCTGCAGCGTGCCGGTCAGCAGCCGGGCCGAATCTATCCCTTTATATGCCGGGTCGGTATTCGGAAACATTTCACCCACATCGGGCAGGCCGGCTGCTCCGGTGAGCGCGTCTATCAGCGCATGGAGCACCACATCGGCATCGGAATGGCCCGCAAGCCCAAATGAGTGCGGCACCGTAACATTGGCCAGCACAAGCGGCCGTCCAGACTCGGTTCGGTGCAAGTCGTAGCCGATACCCACGCGGTAGTCGTTCATCACGTTTCTTTCAAGTAAGACCGCAATCACTCTTCTTTAAGGCCATATTCTTTTATTTTTCGGTACAGCGTGCGCTCGCCGATACCCAGCATCTGGGCCGCCTGCTCGCGGTTGCCGTTAACCATTTCCAGCGTGCGTTCAATGGCTTGGCGCTCCAGCTCGGCGAGGTTCATGCCCGCCAGGCTGGTGATAGCCGTCGTTTGCGAGCTTTGGCCCACCGGCACCAGCGCTGTGGAGACGGTTTCGACGGAATAGCGGCCCAGTAAATCGGGCGGTATGTCGGCTGCGGTAAGCCTTGGACCGTTGGCCAAGGCCACCATATTTTCGACAACGTTTTCAAGCTGACGCACATTGCCCGGCCAATCATAGGCAATAAGCATGTTGCGGGCGTCGGCGTCTATGCCTTCGATTTTTTTGTCCATGCGGGCGCTGCTGCGTTCAATGGCATACTGAATTAATGGCGGAATGTCTTCACGTCGCAGGCGCAGCGGCAGCAGGCGGATGGTGGCCCCTTTGATTCTAAAATATAAATCATCCCGAAACTCGCGCTCTTTTATCGCATGCTCCAGGTCTTTGTTGGTGGCCGCCACAAACCGCACATCCACCTGAATCGGCTCGTTGGAACCTAACCGCGTAATCTGCTGATCCTGCAACACCCGCAGCAACTTGGCCTGCATGGTCAGAGGCATATCGCCGATTTCATCTAAAAAAAGCGTGCCGCCGTCGGCATATTCAAAGCGCCCCATGCGGTCTCCGCGGGCATCGGTAAACGCGCCGCGAACATGGCCGAAAAGCTCATCCTCCAGCGTGCTTTCATTCAGGCCGGCACAGTTGAGCGCTACAAACCGTCCGCCGCTGCGCCGGGAGTTCTGGTGCAGTGCGCGGGCTATAAGCTCTTTACCGGTGCCCGATTCGCCCAAAATCAGCACGCTGATGTTGGTTGGCGCTATTTGCCGCACAAGATGAAGCGTGCGCTTCATTGAGTCGCTGTTGCCGATAATGCCCGGCATGCCGAATTTATGATCCAGAGCCTGCTGCAGGGTGCTGTTCTGCCGGGCCAGACGCACCTTTTCGCCGGCGCGGCGCACCTGCGAGCGAATTAAGTCCAGGTCCAGCGGCTTTTGAATAAAGTCATACGCGCCCTCGCGCATGGCCTCCACCGCTATGGATACGTCACCGTAGGCGGTAACAACAATTACCTCGGTGAGCGGATGGTTCTGCTTGACGGTTTGCAGCAGTTCAAAGCCGTCGCGCTTGTTGTCCATGCGCAGGTCGGTAATGACAAGGTCGAACTCATCATCTGTCAGGGCTTTGCGGGCCTCGACGAGGTTATGCGCCTGGCGAACCGAATAACCGATGCGAACAATCGCCTCGCTGATGGCGTCGGCGTGTTCCAGTTCATCATCTACAACCAATACTTTCGGAGTTTTATCTTTACTCATGGCAGCATAACAATAACGGCTGATGCGGTTAGTGGCCAGCCAACCAAGAACATCACGCATGGCGCTGAAGGCGGCGGCAATGCCGCCAGCGGCTATCCCCGAAGGTTTACCCTGTGAGTGCCGCAATCGCGGGCACATTACGCCGGCTCTGCCTGCAAATTAACCAATGCACTTAGCCAGGGGCGATGTTATTGGGCATGGAATTGACGCGGCGGATTTTGGCGACGGGCCAAATGCACCCAAAAATTGGGCAAAATGCTGGTTTAGTTTCAATTTGAATCGGTTTTTATCGGCATTGGCGCCGCCTGCGGGCTTACATCGCCGCCAAGACGCCAAACGGGTCACACAAAAATATCTTCTGGCACGCGGCTTGCAATATACAAGTGCGTAACGGGTTGAAGGCAACCCGCCGGGAGAGCAGAAAAATTTGGTGCGTGGTGCAGACCTCTCCTTTTGGATTGTCAGGTTGGAGGCCTGTACCAGGATAGATCTGCTCCGTGCACACCAATCTCGTTTCCTCCTCCGCCAGGCCGTGTGGAATTACCCTCCTCCACACGGCTTTTTATTTTTGCCGGCACGCATCAGCCCCGCGATAGTTTCGCGGGGCCTGGCAACATTAACAATTTCAATTATTCGCACACGCAGACCGTCAGGCCGAACGCCCTTTCCATGGAAGGGGCTTGCCCATCACATGACGCAGCAGCGCATACCACTGAATGATCAGCAACAGTGTTATACCGAGCGGATGCAGCAACGCCCCCAACGCGGACTGGCCAAAACGACGCACGCCAACCCATCGCGGTAGCCAAGCCAGCACCACCGCCACCGCCGCAATCGCGCCTGCCCACGGATCGCCCAATGCCAGGCCAATCGGTAGCAACACAAACGGAGCAACCTGCCCCAGCAGCAGAATAGCCGTCGCGGGAACGAGCAGCCGAGGGGCCGCCATTGCTTCGACCGCATTTTTTGCCAGGCCCGTAAACACTTCACCCCCCGATAGATACATGCGGCAGGTGACGAGCTGTGAGGCATCAAATACATCGGTCATGACGCCGGCGCGACGAAACGCCCTCGGGAGTTTCAGGCCGTCGTGCCGGGAGGCTTTTATCGCCTCATGCCCGCCGGCGGCAAAGTACGCGTGCTTTTTGGCCGCGAAAAGCTGCCCGCAACCGGCGGCATACGCCGGGCTTACGCTCTGACGCATTTTATGCAGCGGTAGAAAACCCAACAGCACAAACTGAATCAGCGGCAGCACGAGCTTTTCTATCAGCGTAACGGTTTTCTGCCGCGGAAAGCCGCTGATCAGGCCGGCAGGCGAAGCCTGCAGATAGTTCACAATAGAGCCTATTGCGTGCGGCTCAACCCATTCATCAGCATCCAGAAACAGCAACACCTCATATGCGGCCAAGCCGGCCAAAACCCAACAGGCATGCTGTTTACCGCACCAGCCGGGCGGAAGGGCCGGTGCCGCATGGAGTTTAACGCGGTTATCGCGGGCGACAAATGATTTGACGATGGCAGCTGTGGCATCCGTGGAGTTGTCATCAAGAACTAGCAATTCAAATTTTGGCCAGTTGCTTTGCAGCACCGATTCAATAACACGGGCAATCACAGCCTCTTCGTTACGTGCCGGAATGCATACCGAAACCGCTGGGCCATCACCCGCAAGCATCGGGGCGCCCGGCTTATGAAACAACGGCAAGTTGCGCAGGAACAGCATTGCCGGCACGGCGGCGGCCGCCAACGACAAAGCACTTAGAATGAGCAGCCCAAGAGTCATGACGGTTTGGCGGCTCCATCCTGGTGGGCAGAGGTAAACGTGCGACCGGTAAGGGCTGCGGCTATGCGCCTGAACACGTCGTACATGCCGCCAATGCCCGTGCGACCGCGCAACACCATACTAAACTCGTCGGGATTGCGGCGCATAGCCGCCTCCGCAAGCGTATTTTGCATGCCTTCCAACTCGGCGGCCAGGAGCTTGTGCCATTCTTCCACATGTTGTAGCGGCTGCGTTTGTGTGTGGATGGCTCGCCCAAATGCGGCCAACGCCAGCGGCAGTTTTTGATTCCAGTACGGGTACTCAAGCGCCAGCGGCACCAGGGTGATATTGCCAAGCCGATGCGCCAGATGAGCCAGTCCCGGGCGCAGTGCCAGCGGGCGAACGCGAACATCGCTAAATGCGCCCTGCGGTGTCATCCAGAGTGTGGCGTTGCTATCGCCAAGTATGCTCTCTGCAATACGTAAAAACTGCAGGCCAGAGCGTCGCGAGGCTACCTCTATCGGAAAAAAACCAATCTTCTGCAGAAAGCGATATTGCCCGATGCCGACCGCATCAATGGGAGCGTAGTGCCGGCGCGTGGGGTAAAATTGCTGCGCTAAAAGCAGAGCAATCATGGGGTCCCACCAGCTCGGGTGATTAAGATAAATCACTGCGGGGCCGGAAAGCTGCGGTGGCGCTGCTGTTTGCAAAAGCCGCACCGAGTCAAAATGCCGGACGATATAACGCCGCGTGTAGCGCCCAAACCAATGCCAAAGCCACGGCGAAATGCGCGGTGCCACAGAGTTTGGAGTTCCGTTGGACGGGCGAACTGCCGGTAAAGCCTCATTGCCTGCCATAAGGCCCTCGTTGGCCGTGGGCCAGCCCATTCGCCACCCATCAAGCATGGATTATGGTAACGCTGCAGGAACTGATAAGCCAACATGATGCGAATCGCCCATGCAAAATGCCTTACGTATTGATCGCGCCGCCAGCCCCGCGATCGTTTCGCGGGGCTTGGCGCTACTGATGCATTGTCGGCTTCGCATGCAAAGATCGCAATGACCCTGTCGTATGGCTCGGTGCGTTAATTCGATGGAGATACACTTTTAGAGCCTGCCACCCGGCCGCTCGCGCGGGGCACTTCCAACTCATAAACCCGTGGCCAACTCCCGGCACCACCACCACTTTTACGGGCACCGAGGCCTTTGTGAGCGCAGCGGCCATGGCATATGTCTGCGCCGGTGGCACAAGATGGTCGCCGGATCCCAGCAGCAACAGCGTCGGCACTGCGTCCGGTGCATACAACAGCGGAGCCGCAGTTTTTAAGCCGCTGTGCGGATGCTTTCGCAACCACGGATCAACATACGCGGCAATTGTTTGATACACCCAGGATTTTTTTGGGCAGCGACGCAAAGTACGAAGCGTATGTCGGGGTATAAAAGCCCACGGCCGCAGCCACATGCAATGGAACTGCTGGATAATGCACCGCAGGAAATCGCCTGGCCTTAATGGTATAAGCAGCCATCAGCGACAGATGCGCCCCGGCAGATAAACCCACCAGCACTATTTTCGATCTATTAATACGATAGCGGGCGGCATGCAGTGTAAGCCACGCGAGAGCATCTTTTACATCTTCCAGATCATTGGGAAACACTCCGCCCTGCTTGACCAACCGATAGTTGATATTAAAAACTACCCAGCCACGCGCAGCCAGATGCGGAGCAAGAAAACTCACCGCGCCGTCGTGGTTGCTGCCGGCACTCCAGCCGCCGCCATGAATTAAAACAACTGCCGGCCGCAGACCTGATGATTTGGGCAAATATAAATCGCCGCTTTGCGCCAGATTTACAGGTTGAAGGTACGGCACATCGCGTTTAACGATATAGCCCCGCATGCCTGCCGCACGTACAGGTCCCGCAATTCCCAGCACCAGGCACGCCAACGACACCAGGCACAAACGCATAATGTTGGTAGCAGCGTATGCGGTGTTCATGTGCATCACACTACAACTCGCCGAAGTGGTTTGCAAACCGGAACACACATGGACTTGTATTAATGTTTCGGCTTTTCCGGCGGCCAGGGACACCGGCAAGCGCACGCTGGGGTAAACGGCGTTGCGGAGCGGCGATAGGCAGGGCCAGAGCGTGTGGCACGAGAGCGGGGAGAGTTTTAGGTGCAAAAAAAGAACCGGCCGGTCTCGTGAGAGACCGGCCGGCCTTTTAATTAACAGTGAACATGGAACATCAATCGAGGTTGGCTTTCGCCAAACATGTTGAAGGACGCCACCCATCGCTGCGTTACCGCAGGCGGCCCATCGGCTATTGCAAGCCGACAGACGAGAGTGCTCTGACGTATACGGGCGGATTGCTCCGCTGACTGATGTTGTTCGACAACTTAAGG
>JBMFVX010000013.1:0-36561 GCA_049965775.1 Phycisphaerae bacterium | reverse complement strand
GCCGGGCCTTTGCCAAAAAATATGGCCGCACCCCCCCAAGAAATTTGGAACCGTCAGGAGAACTCCCTTGTGGCGTTTTTGTGGCGTTTGGTATTGCGACAGCCTGCAATACCATGAGAAAATAAAAATTAGATCGCTTGCAAAACACATTGTTTTCGCGGTATTATTAACTCCGCCACAGGGGGAATCGCAATGGACCGAGAATCCCGCTCTCTCCGTTTTTACCAAGAAAAACCTTTTTTGCTTTACCCAAATGGGTATTTTTAACTTCGCGGGTTTGCCGCTATGATTCTGGCAAGGGCGGTAAGTGTGTCTCCGTCAATAGAGGCCGGCCTTTGTCATGCGGTGTGCGCTCGCGCAGATGTGCCGAAGGCGAATACGTTTGGCAGCTGATGTCGTGTTCTACTATTTATTACCGCAGCACTTTTTGTATTTCTTGCCGCTGCCGCAGGGGCAAGGGTCGTTTCGGCCGGGTTTGGCCTCGGCAATGATAGGTAGGATTTTTAAAGGTGGTTCTACAGCATCACCCGGTGGGTGGGTGTCCTGGTTTGTCCCGGCTTGCCGCCAATCTGCCTTCGCGTAATCGCCAGTATCCACGAAGTCATCATCGTCATCTTGTGGGGAGTCGTCGGGAAAATAAGAGTCCGGATCCATGAGGGCATCATCGAGCGCTTCGAGCACATCCTCCTGGCTCAAGTTGGCGCTCGCCTGCTGCAGAAGCTGCATATCGGGCATTATTGAGCCTGTATCCAATCGCCTAAGTGCCGCCTCCAGCAGGTCGCGATTGTGTTCAATGCGCCGCTTGCGCTGGGCCAACTGGTGCGACTGTTCCAATAATTTTGGAAGTTGCGGCAGATCCATACCGTTGACGATAGCGACAGCGGCGGTCGTCGAGGCAAGCGCCGGATTGGCATCCGGAGGATAGCCCAGTGCAAGTTCCACGCCCTGCGGGGAAAAATGCTGCAGGGTCGTAAAAATCAAGTCGGCATGAATAGGCTCGGACAAATCGCCCTTGCCGCGGCTGAGCAACTGCAACGCAGCGTCTAGAGCCGTCCTGGTCGGAATCAGGCCCAGCGTTTCGGCGGCGGCCGATTTAAATGAAAAGGACGACTTGTCCCAATGCTGTAACAGGCCGTTAACGACCGAATCGTCGGCGATTCGGCCCAGCGCGCAGATGGTCGCGTTCGATAAATCATGCGATCCTTGTGTCAACAGCAGTTGCAGCAGCGGTTCCACAGCTTGGACGGCTCGCATATGCCCCAGCGTTCGAATAGCGCAATCGTATCTGGCCCATAGTACTTCCAGGGTTTCGCCTTCCGGAGGTTGTTCCAAAATGTTTAACAGCAAAGGCATCATTTCCGGACGCGAAGCCATTATGTCGGTTATATTTGTGAGTTGGTTGGTACCCGGTCCCACCACCCCATCCTCGTCTGTTTCCAGCTGGTCAAAAATGGCAAGAGCCTCTTCCCACAGAACATCGTCGCCAAGCATTGCAAGATCCAGTCGCTCGATAAATATGTCCCATGCGGTCGTGTGCGACTCAAGAGCGGCAAACAAGTCCCTGCGGCGCCGAGCCTGTATCTCAAGCGGCGCGGTGGCAATGCCGATGGTCATTGCATCATGGCGCCGATTCAGAGTATGTGAATCCAGCGGCGGCGGCTCCCGCACGGCCTGCATCAGAGATTCAAATAGTAAATCGTTTTGTACCAGTCGCTTGCATCGAACCTGCGATAAGTCGAAGGCTTTGTACCATCCATAGGTGTTGGCGGCTTGTATGATGGTGGGCGCCGCGGCCGCGAGGTCGGACAGCGGCGACCAAAAGTAGTCCATGCAGTTTTCGCGTACGCACGATTCCTCGTGTGCCAATCCTGCGATGATTTTAAGTTCTAGAGCTTTATCCATGCTCAAAGCATAATGGCTGGCAGGGGCTGGTGGCAACTTCTATTCGCGGACGGCCGGGGCGAGAATTTTATTATGACCCGATTGGCAGTAGGTATGAAAAGGAGCTCCGCTGCGAAAATAATACAGGCAAAATAGCGCCAGCGTTTGTGCAGACGCTTTTCGTCAGCCCGAAGCGCCTGGCGCAACTCAGGCGCTGATGGCCCGCGGCAGCGGCTGCGGAGGCGTTTGCGTACCGACGGGGCGCCCGCGGTTAACCGCCAGGCGCTTCACAAAACAAATCCAGCCGTCGCTGGCGGTGCGAATCGCAGTAAGCAGGTTGTCCGGGGCAACCGGTCTGGTTAGAAAAACTTCGACGTCCAAATCAAATGTTTCGCTGTTGGGGTCGCCCTGAGTCGGGTCCGCAATGACGATGACGTTGGTGCTCGCAAATGTCTGGTCTTGCCGAAGCATTTCCAGCAAGTCGCGGCCATGGGTATCGGTAAGGTGCAGGTCTAAAAGAATCAGGTCGGGTGTAGGAACTTCCTGGTAAGGCGGACGCTTATGCAGAAAGTCCAACAGGTCGCCGCCTTTGCGCAGCAACAGCAGCCGATTGTGAATGCGGGCGTCCTCCAAGGCCTTGATCATGTTGGCCGTGTCGGTGGGGTCGTCATCCACCAACAGTATGACCAATGGTTCGGCAAATAAATTGCTGTCAATAGACATGAATATCCTTAGATTTATGCGGGCAAGGCGGATGCGGCGGGGCCCACGGTTCACCAATCGTCCAATCTGTATCGGTAGGCAGTGCGCACTTGCTTTAACGTTTTAACACCCGTAGGCTGGTTTTCATGGATGCGACAAAAACATTAGCCATTCAGTTTCTTGGCACAGGCACTTCGGCCGGTGTGCCCATGATTGGTTGCCACTGTCAGGTGTGTTCCAGCAGCGACCGGCGCGACCAGCGCTCGCGTACCAGCATCACCGTGAGCTACGCGGGCAAAACCATTCTTATTGATGCCGCTCCTGAGCTGCGTCTGCAGGCTGTGGCCAATCGCGTTGACCGCATTGATGCGGTGGTGTTTACGCATGCGCATGCCGACCACATTTTTGGACTTGATGACGTGCGGCGATTCAACACGATCTTACAGGCGCCGCTGCCTGTTTACGGCTCGGCCGACACACTGGCCACGTTGCAGCGGGTATTTGCGTATGCGTTTACGGCCAACACCGATCCGCAATTGTATCGGCCCGAACTGGTGCCGCACGAAATTACCGGACCGTTCAATTTGTTTGGCAGGCCGTGGCAGCCGCTGCCGCTGGTGCATGGCAAGGCACACGTGCTGGGCTTTCGCATAGGAGATTTTGCATACTGTACCGATTGCGCTGAAATTCCGGCAGCGTCCATGGACATTCTTCGCGGCGTGCGTGTGCTGGTGATAGATGCTCTTCGCCCGCGTCCGCACCCCACACATTTTTCTTTTGATCAGGCGTTGGAACGCATCGCAGAGCTTGCACCGCAGCAGGCGTACTTTACGCACCTGGCGCATGATGTGCTCCACGAGCAGGCCGAGGCGCTGCTACCACCGCATGTACGCATTGCCTACGATGGCCTGGCGATAACAGTGTAAGTTTTGCAGCCGGTTTAACCGCGTTTTAACCGCAGATTACCCCGATGTTCGCAGATAAACGGGAGGGGGAATTTACCGCCTCGGCACCGCGCGTCCATTTAGCCGCCGGCTTGTCGGCGGTAATTGTCCTGCAAAGCTTTACGGCCATGTGATGACGCGGCCCAGTGCGCTTGCCGCCAGACCCGTCAGACGACTTGGCGGAATCGCGAATTGCCGCGACAGGCTCCTAGGCATTGTTGGCGGCCGCGAGGAGTTTGGCCGTCAGGCGGCTGGTGGGCAAATCGTCGGCGCTGCGTACCCATCGCCCCCGGCCGGCCCGCACTTGCGCTTTGGCCTGTGATGCTTTCATCTCGCCGGCAAAGAGCGTGCAGTCAATAAGCCTATGGGTCAGTTGATGCTGCAGCGTGACGATGGGCCTTATCTTTTCGACCTTGCCGGCAAGCAGTTTGCAAAACGCGCGTTGCGCGGCTGCGGTATCGCGTGGAGGCCTGCTCCAGATGGTGGGCAGTTCCCAAAGGCCGTTCCAAAGCCCCTCATGGGGGCGCTGCACGAGCAGCCATCGCTTGCCGCAGCGAATGGCCGCGGCCGCGCAGTGCAGGGTGGGTGTTACGCGGGTGGGTCGCCTGCGCGGAATTGCATGTTGCCGGCCGGCGGCTACAGCGCGGCACAGGCTTCGCACCGGGCATGCGTCGCAATGAGGTGTTTGGGGCAAGCAGACGGTTGCGCCGAGTTCCATCATGGCCTGGTTGTAATCGCCGGGGCGGGTCGGGGGCACAAGGTTTTCGGCAATATCCCAAAGCCGGGCTGCGGCGGCCGACTGAGAGACATCCACGCGCATGGCCAGCAGCCGCGCCAGCACGCGTTTAACGTTGCCATCAAGCACGGCAACGCTCTGGTCGGCGGCGATGCTGGCGATGGCGGCGGCGGTATACCGTCCGATGCCGGGGAGAGTCTGAAGCGCTGCCGCATCGGTCGGAAATACGCCCCCATACACATTAACAACTGTACATGCGCACGTATGAAGATGTTTAGCCCGGCGATAATAGCCCAATCCAGCCCACAGGGCCAGCACATCGTTGAGCGGTGCTGCGGCGAGGTCTGCGACCGTTGGAAAACGCCGCAGAAACCTTACAAAATAAGGGATAACCGTCGCCACCTGCGTCTGCTGCAGCATGATTTCAGAAACCCAGATGACATAGGGGTCGCGTGTGTTTCGCCAGGGCATGGGGCGCTTGTTGGCATCAAACCAGGGCAGCAGCAATGCCGTAAATGATTGTTTCAACATTTTTACATATTTTGGTTGCATCACGCGACGCGCTTTCATGGCGGCCATTGTAGAAATGGGCCCGGCGAAAGCAAACGCAGCTTGGCGGTCTGTTAACCCGGTGCTCACAAACCCTTAACATATGCAGGGGCGTACAAATGAAATGCGGGCCACAACAGGTTGTGTTTGGAGTTTGTGGCGACACAAGTTATTGTATTTCAATAACTTATGATTGTGGATAACCTGTTAATCAATATTTAGTAAAATATGCAGTTGACACCACAAGATATAGCGTTACAGTACCTAAAGTTTGGCACTTATCGCGTTCTTATCGCGATTTTGGCCATACTTTAATGGCTCTGGCCGCTTTGGCGGGTTTTTAACCCGTCCCTGACTGAAAAGGCCGGACGAGACGGTACGCAAATTGCGAACCTTCGGTAGTCCGGAGGCTCGGTGTGGGAGCGAGGCAGGCAGGTTGGCGGTCGCAGGATGCGAGTAAGTTTATCGGCCATGGTAGGCCACGCTTGTGCTGTCGTAGATGGCAGCGTATACTAACAGATACCTAACAAGCAGGCAGGCAACATGGGCATTCTCGCGGATTCGCAAATAGAAGAACTGGTTCGTATTGACCCGTTTGAACGGGCAGTGAAACGGGCCGGGCGCATCAGTTACGGCGTGTCGAGCTATGGCTACGACGTGCGCGTGGGCGTTCAGTTCAAAATTTTTACCAACGTAAACTCTGAAGTGGTAGACCCCAAAAGTTTTTCGCCGCGCAGCTTTGTGGATGTGGACGCCTCCAAAACCGGCTACGTCCTGATTCCGCCCAACAGCTTCGCTTTGTGCGAAACCGTCGAATATTTTGAAATTCCGCGCGACATGCTCGCCATTTGCGTCGGTAAAAGCACCTATGCCCGCTGCGGCATTATCGTAAACGTCACGCCGCTTGAGCCGGAATGGAAGGGACGCGTCACCATCGAAATTTCAAACACAACGCCCTTGCCGGCCAAAATATACGCCAACGAGGGTATTGCCCAGATCATTTTTCTGCGCGGCGAACAGGTTTGCCGCACCAGTTATGCCGACAAGAGCGGCAAATATCAGGATCAGCCGGGCCTTACTTTGCCGCGCGTTGACTAACGTGCGGCAAAACAAAGGGCGGTTCTTGGTCGAGGATGAAGTTGAGTTTTGCGGGATGTAAGCCGTCGGCGGTGTTTGCCGGCGCTGTGATATTCGGGTTGGGCCGGTTTATTTAGTTGGGGTACAGCGGAAGGGTCTGCCGCTGAGCCGGTTCATGCAAGGATGCATCAGGAGTAATGCCATGAAAGTTGTTCGCAAGTTTACCAAAGCCGGGGAAGATGTTTACTCAAAGGTGGCCTTTGCGCGCCGCACCAGCCGCATCAGTAATGTGGATGGCTCGGTCGTGTTTGAAATGAAGGATGCTGAAATACCGGCCGATTGGTCGCAGCTCGCCACCGATATTATGGTAAGCAAGTATTTCCGTAAGGCCGGCGTGCCCGAGGTTGATGCCCAGGGTAAACCGGTGCTCGACGCCGACGGCAAACCCAAAACCGGCCCCGAAAAATCGGTGCGCCAGGTGGTTCATCGTCTCGCGGGATGCTGGACCCAATGGGGCCGCGACTACGGCTACTTCAGCTCCGCGCAAGATGCCGATGCGTTTTACGATGAACTCGCCTACATGATGCTGCACCAGATGGCGGCGCCCAATTCGCCTCAGTGGTTCAACACCGGCCTTAACTTTGCCTACGGTATGACCGGCCCGTCGCAGGGGCATTGGTTTGTCAATCCGAAAACGCTGCAGCTTGAACAATCCAACGATGCCTACAGCCATCCGCAGCCGCACGCCTGCTTCATTCAAAGTGTGGATGACGACCTGGTAAACGATGGCGGCATTATGGACTTGTGGGTGCGCGAAGCGCGGCTGTTTAAGTACGGTTCGGGCACGGGCACAAACTTTTCGCACCTCCGGGGCGATAATGAATCGCTCTCCGGCGGCGGCAAATCTTCCGGCCTTATGAGCTTTCTTAAAATCGGCGACCGCGCCGCAGGGGCCATCAAATCGGGCGGCACCACCCGTCGCGCCGCCAAAATGGTCTGCCTAGATCTTGATCACCCCGACATCAGCGAGTTTGTAAACTGGAAGGTGCGCGAAGAACTCAAGGTTGCCGCTCTGGTGGAAGGCCTTAAGCATCTGCCGCGCGAGCACCAGGAGCTTGCCTCCAAACTTAAACTCAAGCTTGACTATGACTTTAATGGCGAAGCGTACGCCACCGTATCAGGCCAGAACTCCAACAACTCGGTGCGTGTGCCCAACAAATTTGTGGCCGCGGTCGAAAAAGACGCCGACTGGAACCTCATTCGCCGTACCGACCGCAAAGTGCATAAAACCATCAAGGCACGCGACCTGTGGCAGCAAATCGCCTTTGCGGCCTGGCGCTGCGCCGACCCCGGCGTGCAGTACGATGATACCATCAACGAATGGCACACCTGCCCGCAGAGCGGGCGCATCAACGCCAGCAACCCGTGCAGCGAGTATATGTTTCTCGACAACACCGCGTGCAATCTGGCCTCCATCAACCTGATGAAGTTTTTTGATAACGCAGCCCGCAAGTTCGACATTGAAGGTTTTCAGCATGCCTGTCGGCTCTGGACCATGGTGCTGGAAATTTCGGTGTTGATGGCCGCCTACCCAAGCCGCGAAATCGCCCGCCTCAGCTACGAATACCGCACGCTGGGGCTGGGTTATGCCAACATCGGCACCATGCTTATGGTAGCCGGCATCCCCTACGACAGCGACGAAGGCCGCGCCATCTGCGGAGCCATTACCGCCCTGATGACCGCCGAAAGCTATGCCGCCTCAGCCGAACTTGCCGGCGAGCTTGGGCCATTTCCGGGGTATCATCGCAACCGCGCTGACATGCTCCGCGTCATGCGCAACCACCGCGCTGCCGCCAACGACGGCCAATACGAATCGCTCGAAATCAAGCCCCGCATCCTCGATGCTTCGCAGTTCACCGGGCCGACTTCGTCGCCTCAATTGCTGGCCGCGGCGCGTGAAGCCTGGACCCGTGCCGTTGCCCTGGGTGAAAAGTTCGGTTACCGCAACGCCCAGACAACCGTTATAGCTCCCACCGGCACCATCGGCCTGCTGATGGATTGCGACACCACCGGCGTCGAGCCTGACTTCGCCCTCGTTAAATTCAAAAAACTTGCCGGCGGCGGCTACTTTAAAATTGCCAATCAGTCGGTTGAGCCGGCCTTGCGAAACCTCGGCTACTCCGAGACGCAAATTAAGGACATTCTCACCTATGTGCTTGGCACCCTGTCCCTTAAAGGCTCGCCGCATATAAACCAGGAGACACTAAAGGCGAAGGGCTTCACGGATGATGAACTGGCTAAAATCGAGGCTTGCCTGCCCTCGGTTTTCGAGCTGGCCTTCGCCTTTTCTCCTTGGACGCTCGGCGATGCTGCCATGACCCGGCTTGGCTTTACCACCGCCCAATGGCAGGAACCCTCGTTTAACCTGCTGCGGGCTTTGGGCTTTACCAAGCGGCAAATGCGCGATGCCAATGACGTGATCTGCGGCTCACAGACCGTAGAGGGTGCGCCGCACCTTAAAGACGAGCACCTCGCCGTGTTTGATTGTGCCAATCGCTGCGGCCGCAAGGGCAAGCGCTTTATTCACCACCTCGGGCATATTCGTATGATGGCCGCCGCCCAGCCCTTTATCAGCGGCGCTATCAGCAAAACCATCAATCTGCCCAATGAAGTCAACACCGCCGACATTGAAGAAGCCTATCGCGAAAGCTGGAAGCTCGGACTCAAGGCCGTCGCCCTCTACCGCGATGGCTCCAAACTCAGCCAGCCGCTCAACAGCACGTCCGATGACGATGCCTCCGATGATGCCGACATTGATGCGCTTAAAGTTGAGGCAGCGGTGGCCTGCACCACCTGTGGCGACCCGTCGCCCGCAGTGCCCCAGCAGGCCCAGGCCGATGCTTCATCTGCCGCCAAAAGCGCCGCAGCCAAGTCCGTGGCCGCCGCCTCCGTTGTACAACGCGTTGAAGAGCGCATCATCGAACGGCCTCTGCGGCGGCGCCTGCCCGACACCCGGCCCAGCATCACCCATAAGTTCGACATCAGCGGCCACGAGGGTTACATCACCTGCGGCCTCTTTGAAGATGGCAGCCCCGGCGAGGTATTTATCACCATGGCCAAACAGGGCAGCACGGTCGGCGGCCTCATGGATGCCATTGCCACGCTCATCTCGCTTAATCTCCAATATGGTGTGCCGCTCTCGGCCATGGTGCGCAAGTTTGAACACATGCGGTTTGAACCCGCAGGTATGACCCGCAACGGCGATATACCCTTTGCCAAGAGCGTGATGGATTACCTCGTGCGCTGGCTCGGTATGCAGTTTCTGCCCGGTTACCGTGCGGAAAACGCCCCCAAACGCGGCAACCACCACGAGGCCCCGGCGGAGCATCACGCCGATGACGCCGCTGCCCATTCCGCTAAGCTCATGGATGTAACCCCGCCCTCGCTGGCCGATGGTTATGCCAGTACTGCCGGCAACGGTAACGGCAATGGTCATGGCCGCGGTAACGGTAATGGTAACGGCAATGGCCACGACCACGGAACCAAAGTGCACAGCGACCGCATAACACTAATGCAGGGCGGGGTGGCCACCCAAACTGACGCACTCTCGCAGCAGCTGGTCGGTCTGATGGGCGATGCGCCCAACTGTAGCGTGTGCGGCAGTATTACCGTACGCAATGGTAGCTGTTACAAATGCAACAACTGCGGAACATCACAAGGCTGTTCGTAAAGCAACGGGCGATCACGCGGTTGGCTGATATCTGAAAGCCACGGATGGCGACTCCGGAGGCAGGGCGGCGGAGGCTGCCCTGCCTCTCTTTTTTGGCAATCGTTGGCAGGATACTGTTCGAATAATGGCCGGGATTGCGATGGGGCTGAAATGCCCTGTCTGCTTTGTTGTCGAATCTCGCAGACTCAATTCAGAGTCGGCTCGATCCTCCGCCGCGCATCCGGGGCATTTCAGAGTCACCTCGCAGGGCGGCGGCATTGAGAACAATTGACATTCGAACAGACGGGCGGGTGCGGGCTAAGCGGGCCGCGGTTGTGCGGCGAGCGCGATGGAGGAGAATTTAACGATTTGAGAATTTGAGAATTTCAGATTTCAGGATTTGAGATTTGAGATCACTACTGTCCGGCGAAGCCTGCGTTGACATTTGAAAACCGCCATTTTGTGAGAAATTACGAGGATTTTTCCGACAGAATTATTTCAAATCATGTACCCTATCATAGATGCAGAAAACCCTTGTTCTTCAGGCTTGGAGTTGCTGTTGCCCATGTCGTTGACCGGACAACAGTGATTTGAGATGGCAAATTTGCGTTTTCCTGGGGCGAGATGTTAATGACGGCTGAATTAAAAATTGAGATTCATTGCGGCTTGGGGCTATTCGGCGGTGCGGCCTGCGATAGCTCCTGACTGCGGCGGACGGCTGCGGCGACAGCCTGGTCGGTTACTTCGTGCACATGAGCGCTGAACGCGGCGGCTCGTTTGGCCATCTGATAGTCCTGCTTGCTTTGACTGGTGAGGTGGCGCTGGCCGGTGATGTCGCCGTCTTGCAGGCTTGCCGCCCAAGCTCGTAGTTGGCGCGATACGCGTTCGGCTGCGGCGACGCATTGGTTTATGTTGGCGGCGAGCGAGGCATGGGCCGGGCCGGCGGCGGGGCCGAGCAGGGCGGCGGAAAAGCGGCAGGCGCTGCGCACTTCGCCGGCGGATCCACGGGCGATATATAAAAACATCAGCAGTTCCGACGTGGTGCCGCGCTCAAAACCTTCGGCAATATTGTTGGAGACAGAAAGGGCGGCCCGCTGAAGCTGATTGCGCAAATCACCCTTGCCGGCGAACCAGCTTGCGTCGGTAGTTTGGTACACTTGCACGGCGAGTTGTATTGCCGCCTGCCAGACGGGCAAGTCTTCAAAGCGTTCGTAGGTCATGGGTTGCTCCATGCGTAAGCGGGCGATTATTGCTTCATTGTTGCCGAGGCAGCGGCCGGCGACAAGTGATGGTTGGTGGGCGAAATAACGTGGGAAAATGTGAGTGGTTTTTTTGGGGCAATTGGAGATTTCAGGATTTGAGATTTGAGATTTCAGATTTCAAGATGTCAGAATAAGGTTTGCGGGGGTTGGATGGCTTAAGTTCATAGATCAAAACCCTCAAAAACGTGAACGTGAAATCGTAGATTGGTCGGATTGCCGATTTTAAATATCCAATTTCAGATTCCAGGTTGCCGAGGGCGAGTGTTGAACTTTTGGGTTCGGCGACTTTGGGCGGCCTGTTTCGCTTGTATGCCGGCGGTGAATGTATAAGATAGGGGCCTTAACAAGGGGCCTTACCGGAGTTGGCTTGCATGGTCGGAATATTTATTGCTCACCTGGTGTTTGCCGTGGTGGTTTTTCATGTGATTTTGGGCCTGGTGGCGTATCTCATTTTGCTTGAACGCAAAACCGCCTCATGGATTCAAGACCGCATCGGTCCCAATCGCGTCGGGCCCCAGGGGCTGCTGCAGCCTATCGCCGACGGTGTAAAGTTCATCCTTAAAGAGGAGTTTATACCGGCCAATGCCGACCGCTGGCTGTTTATGCTGGCTCCGATCGTCATTATTACCCCGGCGCTGTGCGGCTTTGCGGTTATACCGTGGGGCGGTTTTCTGGCCGCCGGCACCAAGCTGCCGGAGTGGATACCATTTATCGGCGGCTGGGCGTTTCCGCATAATATTGCGGTGATGGTGGCCAATCCTAATATTGGCGTGCTGTTTGTGCTGGCGGCGGCAAGCCTGGGCGTCTACGGCGTGGTGCTGGGCGGCTGGGCTTCGGGCAGCAAATATAGTTTTCTGGGCGGCATGCGGGCGACGGCTCAAATGGTGAGCTACGAAATTCCATTGGCGCTTTCGCTGATGTCGGTGGCGGTGGTTGCCGGCACGCTTAAGCTCAGCAGCATTACAGGTGATCAGGCGAGTTATTTTTCGAGCTTGTCTTTTGTGCCGGCGTGGAATGTGTTTATGCAGCCGGTGGCGTTTTTCCTGTTTATCACGTGCATATTTGCCGAGGCCAATCGGCTGCCGTTTGACCTGGCCGAGTGCGAATCGGAACTGGTGGGCGGCTACCATACCGAATATTCTTCGATGAAGTTTGCGCTGTTCTTTCTGGCTGAATATTCTTCGATGATTACCGGCTCGGCGGTGGCGGTAGCGCTGTTTTTGGGCGGGTGGCATCTGCCCTGGCTTGATAAGCTTATTTATCATGGCTCGCAGCCGGCGGTTGCGGGCTGGGGTGGAGTGCTGCTGAAGTTTGTAGTGTTCTGGGCGAAGGTCGTGGGCTTCTTGTTCTTTTACATGTGGATTCGCTGGACGCTGCCGCGGTTTCGGTTTGATCAGCTTATGAACCTTGCATGGCGCGGCATGATACCGCTGTCGCTGGGCACGTTTTTGATGGCGGCGCTTTTTGTCGAACTTAAGCAGCGCGGCATTATAGAACATCGCGGCTGGCTGCTTTTGGGCAATGTGTTGTTGTTTGCCGGTGTTCTGCTGGCGGGCAAACTGCGTAAGCAAGCCCCGGGCGAGGTGAACAAGCGTATGGCCGTTATCGGTAGTCGCTACAATCCGCAGCCCAAACCGGCGGATGCCGCCGCAGCCGGGGCGTAGGGGCGATTTGAGATTTGAGATTTCAAATTGAGATTATAGATTTGAGATTTGAAATTTGAGATTGCTCTGCAACGCGCAACCTGACAAGCAAGCCGATTTAAAAAGACAGGTGTGAGCTTTTTACGCGGGTTGTGGCGGGCTTGCCCAACACCCTATACATGACACTCTGTTGCTGGCCGCTGGCTGAGGAAGGAACACATTCATGGCCGATAAACCGGTCGTTACAAGCAAGATGGATAAGCTGGTGGCGCTATGCCGGCGGCGCGGATTTATATTTCAATCATCCGAAATTTATGGCGGTATCAATGGCTTTTGGGACTACGGCCCGCTGGGTGTGGAGTTGAAGCGCAACTTAAAAGATGCATGGTGGCAGGATATTGTTCGCTGTCCGCCCGTCGGCCCCGATGGCCATCCGATTGAAATGGTCGGGCTGGATTGCACCATTATTATGAACCGCCGCGTGTGGGAAGCATCGGGCCATGCCACCGGCTTTAACGATCCGATGGTAGACGACCGCGAAACCAAGCAGCGGTTCCGCGCGGACCAGCTTTTTGGCCTGTTTGTACTGCCCGCCAACGAGCCTGATGAAGCCAAGGCCGCCGCCGCGTTACCGCAAGCTATTGCCGACGGGTTAGCGCCCGTGCTTACGGTGGTGGCGGCATCCTCCGGAGAGGCAACGGAATACCTGCAAAGCCAGGGCAAAAAACTGCTGAAAGAGGCCGGCGCCCCTTACAAAAATCCGTCGGAATGGCAAACACATTTGCGACTTACCGATGGCCGAAGCAATGAGGAGCATTGGGCAACTATTGCGGCCGTGCCGGGGGCGCTGCTTAAGAGCAGTGCGGCCCTGGTGCCATCTCCGTTCACGCAGAAGAAAGGCTCGCTCACCGAGCCGCGGCAGTTCAATCTTATGTTTCAAACGTTTGTGGGGGCGGTGCAGAACGACGATTCGATGGCGTACCTGCGGCCTGAAACCGCCCAGGGTATTTTTGCCAACTTTCGCAACGTTACCGATACCAGCCGCGTGAAAGTGCCATTTGGCATTGCTCAAATCGGCAAGGCGTTTCGCAATGAGGTAACGCCGCGGAACTTTACGTTTCGGTCGCGCGAGTTCGAGCAAATGGAGATCGAATTTTTTATTCATCCCAAAACCGCCGTCGAGTGGTACCAGTTTTGGCGCGACACCCGCTTTAAGTGGTGGCAGAGCATTGGTCTTGCCGGCAGCAACCTGCAACTTCGCGAGCACGATCGCGATGAACTCGCCCATTACGCAAAGGAAGGCGCCGGCACCAGCGACATTGAGTACAAGTTTCCGTTTACGGACCCCGGCTTCGGCGAGTTGGAAGGCGTGGCTCATCGGACCGATTTTGACCTGAGGCAGCATGCGCAGTTTTCGGGCCTTGGCGATAAACTCAAGTATTTCGATCAGGAAGCCAATGAGCGTTACTTCCCGCATGTTATTGAGCCGTCGGCCGGAGCCGATCGCGGCACGCTCGCTCTGCTGTGCGAGGCGTATACGGAAGATCCGGGCCGGCCCAGCGGGGTGGTCATGAAGTTTCATCCGCGGATGGCGCCCATCAAAGCCGGCATTTTCCCGCTGGTTGACAAAGAAGGCATGCCGGAAATTGCCACGAACCTGTACCACGATTTGCGAAAAACATGGAACGTACAGCTCGATATCAAGCAGAACATCGGCAAGCGCTATGCCCGCATGGATGAGGCGGGCACCCCATTTTGCTTTACGATAGATACTCAAACCCTCGCCGATCAGACTCTAACGGTGCGATACCGCGATACACTGCAGCAAGAACGGGTGGCATTGGGGCAGGTGCGAAATTTTTTGGCGGAAAAGATGGAGATTTAACCTTGCCTTAACAAATTGTTGGGCTATAATAAGTCAGATGGCCGATAATAGGCGGGGAACAAGCTAAAATATTAGGAAATCAAAAATGTTGCAGAAATTTAAATCAATGGTACGATACATATAGCGTAGGTTAGAATTGCATCAGTTCAAATGAACTGATTAAACGATCTTGCTCTCTCTCTCCCTCCCCAGGCTGGCGTTCCTTCGGGCCGCCAGCCTGGTTTTTTTATACCATTTCGAACCCCTCGAATACCTTGTGTCGCTTTACAAAGTCTGTGATTGATTTCACATACGAAACAGGCCTATACGGTTTGTGCGCCCTTTGACACTTGCAAAAAACAAGGCATGGCGTGCTGTGACGTCACTGCGTTGGGGGAAGCGATTGCCAGTGGCTTCAATGAGACTGCGATGCCGGCAGTGTGGCACCGTGCACCACAAAGGGCGGTTTGTTGAGGGGGCGGGTTTGGGTTGCATCGGGCGCGGCGGTTTGGCCGTGCGCCTTGAACCATGCGGTTATTTTCTTGATTGCATCATCTTCCTGCTTAAGCGTTCGGGTAATCCATATGCCGCCATAAAGCGTGCCGATGTGCAAGTTGCATTGTGCGGGCTTCCAGCCGGCCATGATGGTGAGCAGATACAGCGGTTCGGTGCGGTTGCTCCAGTGTTGTGGCTTGTTGTTAAAAGAAAAGTTGACGTTCTGATAGGCGTTTTGATGTACGAGCCGCAAAAGATACGGCACCGCCTCCTTGGGCTTGTACAGCAAAAACAACTGCTGAAAGCTGCGTGCCTGCAGATTGGATGGCGTTGCCAGGACATTGGGCATGGCCTGGTTGAACCCGGGTTTTTCAAGGGCGATTTTTTTGAGATAGGACACAATGAGGGTCGCGAGCTTTTTTGGATGCCAATGCACCAATTCGCGAGCAGCCAGGGGGCCATCCTGTATTTGCATCCAGAAATTGACCATGGGTTGCAGCGTGATGTGTTGCCCGCGGAAATTAACCACCGCCATGGGGCCGGTGTTCATGGGCATGGGCGTAATGCCCAATAGCACGGCGCGGCGCCAGAGGGTGCGCACCATTTCGGCGGTAGGTTTGCGATCCCATAGTGCATCCATCGCGTTTAGGTACACTTGCCGATGGCTGTCGGCCAGCAGCTTTTCCAAAATCCAGTCGCTGTGCGGCCCGGGTATATTTGCCAGAGGATGGGTGGCTGCGGCGCGCTCGGTCGGTTTGCTTGAAAATGCCCGGCCAACCCAGCGGAGAACGTTGGGCTGAAGGCCCCATTGGAGCATGGCCTGCTGCTGGCTGGGCGGCATGTGCATAATTGCCTTGGCCCAGCGTGAAAGATTGATATTGAAGTCGAGTAATTTGCGAATGCGGGCCTGACGCTCGGGCCCTGCGGCATTGAGCATATCCTGCATCTGCTTTGCCAATGCCTTTTCAACAGCTTGGCTGGCGGCCTGCCGCTGGGCATAGCGTTGCGATGCAAGGTCGTTTAATGCCTGCTGCAGCGAAAGGGTCGAGTCATTTTGGGTTTCCGCGTTGGTACTGGTTGCGGCGAAGCCGGGGGCTGTTGCCCCAAAAGCAGTCGCGACCACTCCAAGTAAGAAGAGTGATCGGCGTAATGCTGCCAGCGAAATCGTCATCAGGGGGCTGATTTTCATGGATGAATACCCGTTGGGTTTGCCGCGGGAAATTGTCGTGCTGCCCGCACAAGTCGCCGTGGCACGCCCGCCGAATGCCAAGCCGACAATTGCTGATAGCTTGCCGCAATGTGCCATAAATATCAAATAGCAATCGGGTTGAAAAACTGATTAAGGTGGGATATGGGCGTTGTTGGGCCGTTTTTTGGCTTCTTGGCCCCAGCTCAGGCATTAGTTTGTGGAGAGGCTGGTGTGCATTTCTATTAAAGGCTGGAGCCCTTGAGCGTCGGTATAACGGCGGTATTTTGCGAGGGTTATGCCGAGGCGTAAATTTTCATCATCATTCATTTGACAACTCAAGCCGTTTCGTTATGATACTTGGTCTTGCCTGCGGCAGGATGCGCGTAGGTGGGGCTGGCGGCAGGCAAAGTCGGGGTTTTGGCCGGGGTTTTCCCTCGCTATACCGAACTATTTGCGGTGCTGGAGCAGCGGCGGCCCCATGCGGCCGATTGGTGACGCTCTGTAAGGAGCCACCGAGAACGAAGAACGGACGATTAAGTATGATCATCGCTCCTGAAATCAGGGGCGAAGGTAAACAGGAAGATGTGAATCATGGCAACGGCCCAACATCAACATGACCGAATCCGCATAAGAATGGAAGCGTATGATCATCGTGCGCTCGATGCCTCGGCCAAGGAAATTGTTGACAATGCCAAGCGCACCAGCGCCAAGGTGCTCGGGCCGATTCCGATTCCGACTCGTATTGAAAGGTTTACTGTTTTGCGCTCACCGCATATTGACAAAAAGAGCCGCGAACAGTTTGAAATCCGCACCCATAAGCGGATTATAGACATTCTCGAAGCCAACCCCCGCACCATGGAGGCGCTCAACCGCCTGGTGGTTCCGGCGGGTGTCTTCGTGAAAATTAAGGCGTAAGCTGCCGCTGGGCGGTTTACGAGGCATGAACGTTGGTTTTTCCGTCGTTCGGCGCCACCTGAGTGATCCCGGGTGGGTTGTGAAGTGGCCTGTGTAATGGCTGCTGACAATCCCATCTCGCCAAGCCGGCTGTATAAGGCCGGACGGGATATCCGGGAGAACCTGACACCGCATACGCTTGCGGAAAACGGGTTCCCGAAGAGGCCAGACGACGGCTGAGGTATGCCATGAGCGAAAATGGTAATGGTTCTGTATTTGCGGCGCTTCTTGGCCGCAAGGTCGGCATGACCCGTGTGTATGATCCGTCCGGCACTATTGTGCCCGTCACGGTTGTACAGGCCGGCCCCTGTGTAATTACGCAAATCAAGACCGAAGACGGCAAAGACGGCTACAACGCCGTTCAGCTCGGCTTTGAAGATGTTAAAGACCGTCGCAGCACCAAGCCTATTGTCGGGCACTGCAAAAAGACGGGACAAACCAGCACCAAGCGGTTTTTCCGTGAAGTGCGGCTCGAAGCCAAGCCTGTCGTTGCGGCGGGTTCAACCGTGGATGTTTCGCTGTTTGATGCCATCAAATTGGTGGACGTAGTGGGCACGAGCAAGGGCAAAGGATTTCAGGGCGTTATGAAACGCTGGAACTTCGGCGGCCAGCCCGGTTCGCACGGTACCGAGCGTAAGCACCGTTCGCCAGGGTCCATCGGCGGCGGCCAGGGCACTCGTGGTCACGGTCGTGCGATTAAAAAGGGTAAAAAAATGGCCGGCCACCTGGGTGTGGAGCAGGTCACAGCCCGCAACCTCGCATTGGTCGGGGTGGATAAAGAAAAGCATTTGCTCCTGATTAAGGGAACCGTCCCCGGAGCCAATGGTGAAGTGGTGTTTGTGCGCAAGGCCAAGGCCGTGCCGCCCAGGCATGATGCCGCCTGATCGGCCGGCGTAACAAAAGTATTAATGTGCGGTCGGCTGCGGCTGGTCGCGGGTAAGTGAGTTTAAGTACCTAGAACAGGATTGCTGGAAAAAATCATGATAGAAGTTCCAGTTTACAACCAGACCGGTCAGGAAGTGACAAAGTTCTCAGTGGATGAAAATCTGCTGGGCGGCAAGCTTCGGCCAGCCCTGCTTAAGCAGGCGCTGGTGATGTACCATGCCAACAAACGCCAGGGCACCGTGCAAACCAAAGGCCGCGGCGATGTGGAAGGTTCAACCAAAAAGCTCTATGCCCAGAAGCACACCGGCAACGCCCGCCGCGGCAATATTCGCACCAACGTGATGAAGGGCGGCGGCATGGCGTTTGCCAAGCGCCCCCGCGACTTCCGGCAGGACATGCCCCTTCGCCAGCGCCGACTGGCCCGCAACAATGCGATTCTCTCCAAAATACTCTCCAACAACATCAAACTCGTTGATAATCTGGCGGTTGCTTTGCCGCCCAAAACCAAAGCTGTGGCCGGTATGCTTAAGGCGCTGCAGGTAGATCGCACCGTGCTGATCGCCACCGACGGCCTCGATCGCAACTTTCATACAGCGGCCCGCAACTTGCCCAAGGCTAGCATCAAACCCACCGCAGAAATCAACGCTTCCGATATTTTAAATGTTCGCACGCTTATCATGACGCCCAGCGCTCTCGACGGAGTGCTTAAAACCGCCAAGCCGGGTCGTGCGGCGGCTGGCAATTAATTGTTGAACGGATAGAACAGGAACCGGTCATGGCCATACAACTTGAAACAACCGATGTGCTCAAACGCCCGATCGTATCGGAAAAGAGCGTGTTCTTGGGCACCCATAAAAACACTTACACCTTTGAGGTGGATGATCGTGCTGACAAACAGCAGATCAAAAAGGCCATCGAAGAAATTTACAAGGTGCATGTGGTGGAGGTTCGCACCGTGGTGGTGCCCGGCAAGCCGCGGCGCACCCGCAAGGGCGAAAAGACGACTTCTGATTGGAAGAAGGCCATTGTGCAGGTGCACGAAAACGACAAGATTGAGGTTTATTAAGAGTTTCGCAGGATAATGGCAGGCTCGCCCGTGCGGGCCGCCGGCAACAAAAAGGCCAAAGACTATGCCAATTAAACAATACAACCCAACGTCCGCGGGCCGGCGGCTAAGCTCCGTCAATGCGTTTGCTGAGCTTACCCGGTGGGAGCCTGAAAAGTCGCTTACCGAGCCGAAAAAGAAAACCGGCGGCCGCAATCACACCGGCTGGATTACGTGCCGGCACATCGGCGGCGGGCACAAGCAGCTTTATCGCAAGATAGATTTCAAGCGTAACAAAGACGGCATTAAAAGCCGGGTGGAAGCAATTGAGTACGATCCCAACCGATCCTGCTTTATTGCTTTGCTGGCCTACGAAGACGGCGAAAAGCGCTATATTTTGGCGCCGCAGTCACTGAAGGTCGGCGATGTTGTGGAGAGCGGAACTTCGCTGGATATTGAAAAGACGCCCGGCAACGCCATGCCGCTGGAAGTGATTCCGGTAGGTTTGGAGCTGCATAATATTGAGTCGCATCCGGGCCAGGGCGGCAAGATTGTCCGTTCGGCCGGCGGCGTGGCGCGGCTGATCGGTAAAGATTCCGGCGTTGCCACCATTCAATTGCCATCCGGTGAAGTGCGGCAGATCAATGCCAAATGCCGGGCGACGATTGGTCAACTGGGCAATGCCGACTGGGCCAATATTCGCTGGGGCAAGGCGGGTCGCATGCGGTACCGCGGCATTCGACCGACGGTTCGCGGCGTGGCGCAAAACCCTGTAAGCCATCCGCTGGGCGGCGGCGAAGGGCGTTCGGGTGGCGGTCGTCATCCGGTAAGCAAGTGGGGCGTGCCTGCCAAGGGCGGCAAGACACGCAACCCGCGCAAGAACTCCTCAAGCAAAATTCTCCGTCGCCGCATGACTGTGCGGTACGGCGAGTCGGTGCTTCGCAGACGGTAATTGTTTTGGGCCGCCGCGGGTTGTTGCCCCGGTGGCTGTGTAAGGAAATGTAAATCGGCCGAGGTAGCCATGAGTCGTAGTGCAAAAAAAGGTCCCTTTGTCGCGTATCACCTTCTGGAAAAGGTGAATAAGCTAAATGAGCGGCGCGCCAAAGACCCCATTAAAACCTGGTCGCGGGCCAGCACCATTGTGCCGGATTTTGTCGGACACACCTTTATGGTGCACAACGGCAAAACCCATGTTCGCGTGTTTATCACGGAAGACATGGTGGGCCATAAGCTCGGTGAGTTTGCTCCGACGCGTAGCTTCCGCGGCCATACGATGGTGAAGAAGGAAGAAGTCGCCAAGTAGGCGGCAAGACAACAGTTGCCGGGGTTACCGGCAGTGATGGCCGCCGGGACGTCGGGTCCTTAAAGCGGTTGAAATTGGCAGGCGATCGAAGCGGCGTGATGCCGCCCGGTTGCCAAAATAGAGGCGAAAAAAGAGGTTTTTATGTCGTATCGTTCGACATGGCGGTTCGCCCGCATATCGCCGCGTAAGGCGCGGCTTGTGACGGACTTAATTCGCGGCAAACCCGTGGATGAAGCGCAAAGCCTGCTGAAGTTCAGCAAGAAGCGGGCTGCGGTGATGGTCGGAAAAGTCCTGGCCACGGCCGTTGCCAACGCGGATGTTAAAGAAGCAGACAAAGAAGATCTTTATGTATCAAGCTGTTTCTGCGATGCCGGCCCGATCATTAAGCGCATGCAGCCGAAGGATCGCGGCAAGAGCTATGCGATTATGAAGCGCACCTGCCACATTACGGTGGAGGTGGATGAAGGCGCTGAGTACCGTCGGAGCGAAGCCATTCAGAAGAAGCGGAATCGCCGGTCAGCTAAGCCGGCGGTGCCCAAAGCGGTGGAAGCAGCCAAGGCGTAACGGCGAGACAAGCCATGGCCGTGCGGGTTATACCGCGACGGCGGCGTTTTTGAGGTCACTATGGGTCAAAAAATTAATCCAGTTGGTTTTCGGACCGGTATCACCGAAGGTTGGTCGAGCCGATGGTTCGCCCCCAAGAAGCTTTTTGGCGAACTGCTTGTTGAAGACCAGAAGATCCGCGAGTTTATTGATGAGCGGCTCAACCGCAAACCGCCGTATGCGGCGGTGGCTCGTACCGAAATTGAGCGCACACGCGAAGAACTCAAAATCATCCTGCATACGGCTCGGCCAGGCGTGGTGATCGGCCCGAAGGGCGCTGAAGTTGACAAACTTCGTGAGGAGCTTGAAGGGCTTACGCAGCGAAAAGTTAAGGTGGATGTCGCCGAGATCGGCAATCCCGACTTGGACGCCAAACTCATCGGTGAAGGCATTGCCGAGCAGCTAAAAAAGCGGGCGGCCTTTCGCCGGGTGCTCAAGCAAAAGGCCGAAGCTGCGATGAACGCGGGCGCCCGCGGTATCAAAATACAGGTGGCCGGGCGTATCGGCGGGGCGGAAATCGCCCGTACTGAAAAGCAGATTTTGGGCAGCATTCCGCTTCATACGCTGCAGGCGAGTATTTCGTATGGCCTCGTCCACTGCCGCACGCCTTATGGCGTCATTGGTATCAAGGTCTGGGTATACCGCGGTATGTATGCCGACCTCGAAGCCGCAGCGGAGGCCGCTGGCGCAGGTCGTGGTCTGCGGCGGCCGCGGCGTCGGTAAGGGCAAGATGGCATTGCCGGCTGGCTTATAAGCCCAGTCGGTTAAGTTTGGAGAAACACTATGGCACTCATGCCGGCACGGGTAAAGTGGCGCAAACAGCAGCGCGGCATCATGAAGGGCAACGCCACGCGGGGTAACCGCGTGAGCTTTGGCGAATATGCGCTCCAGTCGCTGGACCCGGGACGTATCACCGGGCGGCAAATTGAAGCCGGTCGTATGGCCTGCAGCCACTACCTGGCGCGCGAAGGCCGGGTATACATCCGGATTTTTCCGCACAAGAGCTTTTCGGCCAAACCGCTGGAAACCCGTATGGGTACCGGCAAAGGCGAGCCGGAGTACTGGGCGGCGGAAGTAAAGCCGGGGACGATACTGTTTGAAATCGCCGGCGTAGATGAAAACGTCGCCAAGCGGGCGTTCTCCCGCGTGGCCTGCAAGATGCCGGTTCGGTGCCGGTTTGTGGCGCGGCGACACACAATGTAATGGGCGGACGAAACCGCCAATAACCGGAGAAAGCTCAATGAGCCTCAAGGATTTTGAAAAACTAAGCGATGCCGACCTTAAGCTTAAGGCGGAAGAACTGCGGCGTTCGCTCTATGACCTTCGCGTCAAGGGCGTGACCGACAAAGAAAAGGATTCATCGCTGCCGAAAAAGCGTAAAAAGGACATCGCCCGCATCCTGACGCTGCAGCGGCAGCGCGAGTTGGCGGTATCACGTGGAAAGACCGGGCCGGCCTGAAGCGGCAGGCGGTTTTACAGGGGTATAAACACCATGACCAGATTTAGCAGGACAAAGGCATGAGCGCAATGACGAGTGGTTCCGACAAACAGACGCGGCGGCTGCGGCCCCGCATCATCGGTCTGGTGACCAGCGACAAGGTCGCCAAAACCCGCAAGGTGGTTTTTGAGTACTTGGCGCGGCACCCAAAGTACAACAAGTTCGTCAAGCGGCAGACCGTGCTGCATGTGCATGACGAAAACAACGAAAGCCGCTCCGGCGATCATGTGGAAGTCATGCAGTGCCGGCCGATCAGCAAAACCAAGACGTATCGGCTGGTGCGCATCGTAACGCGCGGCCCGCAGGTTGACCTTTCGGTTATTAAAACCGAAGCGTCGCGCATGTTTGAGAAGAAGAAGGAGCAGCCGGCGCAGGCGGCCGCTCCGGTCGCCGGCAACTAATGTTCCGGCATTTTGGCGTGTGGCCGCCTGAAAGGGCGTCCGCCGAAGATAAGAAGATTCGGGTGAAATCATGATTCAACAGCAAACGCGACTGGACGTAGCCGACAACACCGGAGCCAAGCAGGTGATGTGCATCAAGGTGCTAGGTGGTTCTTCGGCACGAGGCAAGTTTACCCGCCGCACCGCCATGGTCGGCGACCTTATTGTAGTGGCCGTGAAAAAGGCGATTGCCAACGGCGATGTCAAGCAGGGCGAGGTGGCCAAGGCCGTTATAGTACGCACGAAGCAGCCGACCCGGCGCGCCGATGGCAGTTATGTTCGCTTCGACCGCAACGCCGCCGTGCTGGTGGATGCCGAAGGCGCTCCGCGCGGCACGCGTATTTTCGGAGCTGTGGCCCGCGAGCTGCGCGACAAGAACTTTATGAAGATTGTGTCGCTTGCGAGCGAAGTGGTTTGATGAATGCAGCCGGCGGCCAGGCGTCGGCGATGGATACTAAACAAAGGAGACGCGACATGGCGGCTCGCATAAAAAAAGATGACGTAGTGTTTGTGCGGTCAGGCGCCCACAAAGGCCGTACCGGCAAGGTGCTGGAGATTTGGCCCGACGAGCAACGCGTCATTGTGGAAGGCATTAACCAGGTGTGGAAGCACATCAAGCCTTCCGAAAAAAACCGCAAGGGCGGACGTATTAAGAAGGAAGCCGCGATTCACCTCAGCAAGGTGCAGCCGATAGATCCGGCCACCGGCAAGGGGACGCGCGTTAAGTTTAAGGTTGTAGATGGACTTAAGCGCCGGGTTGCCGCCAAGACCGGCAGCGATTTGGGCGTTGTTGGCAAGGCCTGATAATAACTTGCGGGCTTTGTTGACAGACTGCTTATAAGGTAAAAACCAGGGGAAACTCATGGCCAAAGAAGAAAAAGATAAAAAAGCCAAGCCGACTCGTTCGCCGGAAGAGATAGCCGCCGAAAAGGCCGCCAAGAGCGCCAAGCAGGCCGAGCATGCGGCTGCGGCGAAGGCTGCCCGCGACCAGAAGTCGGACGGCGCTGAAAAACCAAAGTCCAAGGGCAAAGCCGAAGACGAGGCTCCGGGGCAGCCATTTCCGGCGGGCTATGTTCCGCGGCTGTACAAGCGCTATCAGGACGAAATTGCTCCGGCGCTGCTGGCGGAACTTGGCGTTAAAAATCGCATGGCCATTCCACGCATCACCAAAGTGGTCGTGAGCATGGGCCTGGGTAAGGCCATTACCGAAAAGCCCCGGCTGGAAGCAGCCGTGAAGGAACTTACCGCTATTGCCGGCCAGAAGGCAGTGGTGTGCCGCGCCCGTAAGAGCGTGTCGAACTTTAAGCTTCGCGAAGGCATGGAGATCGGCGCCAAAGCCACGCTTCGCGGGCACCGGATGTGGGAATTTCTGGATCGGCTCATTACGCTGGCGATTCCCCGCGTCAAGGACTTCCGCGGGCTTAAAACCACCGGATTCGACGGCCGCGGAAACTACAATATGGGCCTTACCGAGCAGACGGTATTCCCAGAGGTGCAGTCCGATACGCTGGTGTATCATCAGGGGCTGGGCATAACGATTGTTACCACCGCCACGAGCAACAAGGCGGGTATGGCGCTTCTGACGCATCTGGGCATGCCGTTCCAGCGCGACGCTGACACGGTACGCAAGGCCGGATGAACGAACTGCCGACCCGGCGGTCGGCGGCTGAACTGCCGCAATGGCGGCGTGTTGAATACAGGACCTTACACGGACAAAGACTGATGGCGACAAAAGCTTGGAAAAACCGGTACAAAAAGCGGTTGGCACTCGTGGCTAAGTATGCCGAGGAGCGCAAGCGGCTCAAAAAAGAGAAGAATTACGTGGCGCTGGCGAAGTTGCCGCGTGATTCCAGCCCGACGCGGACGGCTCGCCGCTGCGAAATTACGGGTCGTCGGCGCGGATATTACCGCAAATTCAAGGTATCGCGGCTCGTGCTGCGTCAGCTTGCCGCCGACGGCAAGATTCCCGGCTTGAAAAAGGCATCGTGGTAAAAAGAGTTGGCCGGGCGTATCCCGGCTGGTTAACGCGCACCAGCGCAGGCAAAAGGACATACCAGAGGTAAACATGAGCGACACAATAGCCGACATGCTCACCCGCATTCGTAACGCGACCATGGCGCGGCACAAAACGGTTGACGTAAAAAACTCCAAGATTTGCGAGGGCATTGCCCGCGTTCTCAAGGAGGAAGGCTACATCAGCGAGTATACGTACCTGGACGACGGTACCCACCAGGGGCTGATTCGCCTGGCGATCAAATACTCGCCGACCGGTGATGCGATTTTGCATTCGCTGGAGCGCGTCAGCAAACCGGGTTGCCGGGTATACCGCAACGTGCGCGAGTTTCCGCGGGTGATGAACGGCATGGGCATATCGGTGCTCTCCACGAGCCGCGGGGTGCTTTCCGATCGTCAGGCGCGTGAGCAGAATATCGGCGGCGAGTTGTTGGCGAAAGTGTATTAACCTGTGCGGCGCCGCCGGCCGCAAGTGCCGGTGTCGTCCGATAGCGAGGCGGGCACAAAGCCCGAAACTAATTATGAGCCGAATTGGAAAAAAACCTGTACCCGTGCCGGCCAATGTCAAAGTTGCCATTGAAGGCCGCACCATCCGCACGGAAGGCCCCAAGGGCAAGCTGTCGCTGAATCATCACCCCAATGTCAAGCTGTCCATGAAAGATCAGCAGGTGGTGGTGGAGCGCCAGGACGACGAAAAAGTCAGCCGGGCCGTGCATGGTCTTACGCGGGCACTGGTGGCCAACATGATCAAGGGCGTCACCGATGGTTATCAACGCGACCTTGAAATTCAGGGCGTAGGTTACAAGGCCGAGCAGCAGGGCAAGACGCTGGTTTTGTCCATTGGTTATGCCAATCAAATAAAGCTGCCTGTGCCCGACGGCGTAGCGCTTAAAATTGAAGGCCAGGGCACGCGTCTGAACATCACCGGACCAGACAAGCAGGTGGTGGGCCAATTTGCCGCAGAAATTCGCCGCGTGCGCAAACCCGAACCTTACAAGGGCAAGGGTATTCGGTATGTTAATGAGGTTGTGCGTCGTAAGGCCGGCAAACAGTTTGCCGGGGCTGGCGCCAAGTAATGTCGTGGCCGCATAGGCCGCAGGACTTTATTCAGGATTGGGTATATGAGTTCAGTTCAAGAGATGAAACTCAAACGGCGGCATAAGCGCCAGTCACGGGTTCGCGGACAGGTTCGCGGCAGCACCGAGCGTCCGCGTCTGGCGGTGTTTCGCAGCGGCAAAAACATCTACGCCCAGATTGTGGATGACACCACGGGCCACACGCTCGCGGCGGCGAGTTCGGTTGAAAAGCCCATGCGCGAGCAATTTAAGCATGGCGGCAATGTTAAAGCGGCCTCGGCCGTGGGCAAAGCCATCGCCGAAAAAGCCAAAGAAAAAGGTATTGCGATGGTGGCGTTTGACCGCGAAGGGTATCGCTATCATGGGCGCATCAAGGCGCTGGCCGAAGCGGCCCGCGAAGCCGGTTTGAAGTTTTAACAGGCTGCAAAGCGGTTTTGCGGCAAGGCACTGTTTATAAATTACAAGAACGCGACTTAAGTTGGATTGACATATGGCAGCACGGCAGTTTGAAGAAGATCGTGGCATGGAATCGAGCACCGTTGGTGTGTTTCGCAGCGCCAAGGTGGTCAAGGGCGGCAAGAACTTTTCGTTTGAGGCGCTGGTGGCCTCAGGTGATCGCGCCGGCAACCTGGGCTTGGGCTACGGCAAAGCTAAGGAAGTGCCTGCCGCAGTTGAAAAGGCTACCAAAGATGCTCGCAAGCGCATGGTGCGCGTGTCGCTCGAGGGCGGAACGATTCCCCACGAGGTGATGGGTCGCTTCGGCGCCAGCCGTATTAAACTGGTGCCGGCCCGGCCGGGCACCGGCGTAAAGGCCGGGCGTTTCGTGCGGCCGCTGCTGGAACTGGTGGGCATTCGCGATGTGCTTACCAAGGCGTACGGTTCCACCAATAAAAAGAACCTCTGCAAGGCGACGCTGGTTGCCTTGGAGTCGCTGCGAACGCGCGAGCAGGTGCGTCAGGCGCGCGGCGTGGAGTTTTGAATTTAAACCGTGCGGTTAGGCCGGCAAGGCAGTGCCTGCAGGGCCGCCGCACAGCTAAGGCGAGTCGTGGCAACCTCTTGAATGCGGATATGCCAAGGCGAAAATCGGAGTAAGCCATCATGATGATTCACGAAATAACCAAGTTGGCCGGCGCCCATAAAAAGCGCAAGCGCGTAGGCCGCGGCGAAAGCAGCGGTCACGGCAAAACAAGCACCCGCGGCACCAAGGGCAGCGGTGCCCGTGCAGGCGGTGGTCCCGCGTTCGGTAGTGAGGGTGGCAACATGCCGCTGTTTCGTCGCTTGCCAAAACGCGGTTTCAACAACAACTATTTCGCCCAGCGTTTCAGTATTGTTAACGTAGGCGACCTGGAACGCATGTTTGCCGATGGTCAACGCGTTGATGCGGCCGCACTCATCACCGCCCATCTGATTCGTGACGAGCGCTACCCGGTTAAAATTCTTGGCGACGGCGACTTGGCTAAAAAGCTTACCGTGGTGGCCGCCAAGTTCAGCAAACAGGCGGAAGAAAAGATTAAAAAAGCCGGTGGCTCCATCGAAACCCTTGAGTTGGATCGCAACAAAGACAAGGTAGACCCCAAAACCGGTAAGTTTAAGTCTCGCGCGCTGGCGGCCGCCAAATAACCATGCTCCGCGGCATTAGGTTTTTTGGGGCATGTGCTGCAGCAGTGCCGATTGCCGCCGGTGGTTGTAACGGGCAGGCAGGCATGAAGCAGCCTGCTTAAAACGCCCTGAATGAAGAACGCTTTGGGCCGCAATCACTTTTGCGTACTCGCAGGCTGTTGTAAAATACTGCTTCGGCTTTTGGGCGGCTTCTTGAGCGGGTCGCCCCGGCCATTGCAGCGATAGCGAGGTAGAATTGTTCAAAACACTGATTAATATTTTCCGCGTACCGGAGCTGCGCAACAAGATTCTCTTTACCGTGGCCATGCTCGCCATCTATCGCATCGGCTTTTACATTCCCTTGCCTGGTGTGAATTCCGGAGCGCTTTCAGCGGCGGTCAACGCCTCTTCATCCAGTTCGTCGCCGTTGGGGCAAATCAGCGGCTACCTGGCGCTGTTTTCCGGCGGCAACCTCGGCTATAGCACCATCTTTGGCTTGGGCATCATGCCGTACATTTCGGCTGCCATTATTTTCCAGCTTTTGGGCACGGTGGTACCATCGCTCGAAAAGCTGCAAAAAGAGGGCGAGCCGGGCATGCGAAAAATCAACGAATGGACCCGCTATGCCACCGTCGGCCTCTGCGTTATTCAAGCTGTCATGTGGATCAAATATCTGACAGCGCAAAGCAGCGGCCAACCCCATGGGTATTTGTACGCCAACACCTATTACCATCACTATGTTCTATTTTGGATGATGGCTTTGCTGGGCATGACCGCCGGCAGCATCTTTTTGATGTGGTTGGGCGAACAGATTGACGCCTACGGCCTGGGCAACGGCGTATCGCTGATCATCATGGCGGGCATCGTGTCGCGCATGCCCGCAGCCATAGGCACCATCTGGAAACATTCATCGTTCAAGGTAACTGCCGGCGCGAATGGAGCCTACGGCATCGGCACCATCCTCTTTCTGCTGGCGGCGTTTGCGGGCGTAACGGCCGGAGCGATCCTGCTTGAGATGGCGCAGCGACGCATCAAAATTCAGCAGGCCAAACATATACGAGGGCCGCGCGTTTACGGCGGCCAGAGCCAGTATTTGCCGCTGCGGGTAAATCATGGCGGCGTTATGCCAATCATTTTCGCCAGCTCGCTCATGTTGTTTCCCTCGATTATTTTCGGCTGGCTTGAACCCCATTTCAGCAACAGCAATGCGTTTTCGGTGATTGCCGATGCGTTGCAGCCGGGTGGCTATCTGTACGTTGTGGCGTATGTGGTCTTGGTATTTTTCTTCTCGTATTTCTGGAACACGGTTCAGTTTCAACCCAAGGAAATGGCCGATCAGCTTCGCGACTATGGCAGCTTTATTCCCGGGTTGCGGCCCGGCAAGCGCACCGCTGAGTATCTTGAAAATGTCATGGCGCGGGTCACATACTGCGGCGCCGCATTTTTGGCGGTTATAGCGCTGGTTCCTACCATTGTATCGCACTATATGAACATCAATTACATGGTGTCGCAGTTTTTGGGCGGCACCGGATTGCTGATTGTGGTCAGCGTGCTGCTCGATTTTTTAAATCGCGTTGAAGCCAACCTTGTCATGCACAACTACGAAGGTTTTATGGATCCCGGTTCGGCCAATGCCAATGTCCGCAGGCGCCCGCCCGGCGGCGGCTCGGGCGGCTCAGGCCGTTATGGTGCGTTGCCCGGCGAGAGGATTAAGGGATCTGCAGCATGAGACTCGCGCTGTTGGGGCCGCCGGGAGCCGGCAAGGGGACGCAGGCACGGCGCATCTGCCAGACGTATAACCTCGTGCATCTTTCCAGCGGCGACATCTTACGCACCGAAAAAATGGCCGGTACCGCGCCCGGCCGTCGCATCCGTGATTTTATTGATCGCGGCATGCTCGTGCCTGATTCCCTCATGCTGGGCATTATGCAAAACCGCATCTGTGCGCTGCAGCAGGGCTTTGTGCTTGATGGGTTTCCGCGAACACTGCCGCAGGCGAAAGAATTATCCAAATTGCTCAAGCACATCGGGCGACCTCTGGACCTCATCATCAACCTGGATGTTCCACTGGATGTGCTGTCGCGCCGCTTTGAGGGCCGCCGCGTGTGCCCGATATGCCGCGACGTTTATCATATTGATTCCAACCCACCGATTAAACCGGGCATCTGCAACAATGAAGGCTCGCGGCTCATCATCCGTCAAGACGATATGCCCGAAGTGGTGCGCACCCGACTTTCAACATACCAAAAATTGACGGCCCCGCTCATAGAGTTTTACGCAACGACCGAGGCCGGGCGGTTCGTCACCATTAATTCGGCTGGTCAGCCGGATGAAGTGACCAGGCTGGTATTGGCGGCTATAGAAAAAAGGCTCGCATCAGAAATCAGCCAAAACGCCAAACCGGAGGCTGCGCCATGAGCGTGTCACTCAAGCGCCCCGCCGAAATAGAAGCGATGCGGCGCGCCGGCCGCCTGGTGCATCGGGCACTGGAACGCTGCCGCGCCGCGGTGCAACCCGGCATCACCACTGCACAGTTAGATCAAATAGCGCTCGACGCCTGGCTGGAAGCCGGCGCCCGGGGGCTGTTCAAAAACTACCCGACTTACGAGCCGGGCAAAGGGTTTCCGGGCAATACATGCATCAGCGTGAATGAAGAGGTTGTGCACGGCATACCCGGCCCGCGGGCTTTGCAGGCAGGCGATCTGGTGAGCATAGATTGCGGCATACTGCTGGATGGCTGGTGCGGCGACTCGGCCATTACGGTTCCGGTGGGGCCCGTTGAGCCGAAACTTCAGAAACTCATTGATGTAACCCGCGAAACATTGGAATTGGCTATCAGTGCGGTGCGACCGGGCCTCCGTTGGAGCGACATTGCCCGTGCCATGCAGCGCCATGTTGAAAGCAACGGATTCTCATGCGTACGCGAATTTGTCGGCCACGGCATAGGCCGGCGGTTGCACGAAGACCCCAAAGTGCCGAATTTTACCTCGCCGGAGTTTGAACGCCGAGGCGATTTTTACCTCCAGGCCGGCATGACAATCGCCATTGAGCCAATGGTTATTCTTGGCGGCCAGGAGGTGGTTGTGCTGGATGACGGCTGGACGGTGGTGACTAGGGACGGCACTCCGGCGGCCCACATTGAGCATACGGTGGCCGTTACAGCTACAGGAAGCGACATCTTGACAGATGGGCGGTAACGTGGGATATTGCATAATTCAGCCGAAAACGCAAGTTAACGGATGGCTTGCCGTCGGCGCCTGAAAAGGCGCTGCGGCAAGGTGAGGTTGTTGCCAGAAGGAATCGAATGCCCAAGGAAGACGCCATACGACTGGAAGCCATTGTTACGGAGGCTTTGCCCAATGCGATGTTTCGGGTGAAACTGGAGAATGGGCATATTCTGTTGGCGCATATTTCGGGCAAAATGAGGGTGAACTACATTCGCATACTTCCCGGCGACAAGGTCACGGTGGAAATGTCGCCCTACGATTTAAGCCGCGGACGCATTATTCAGCGGAATTAGCGGGACCGTGGGGCAGCCCCCGGTCTTTTTGAAGGTATGGCGTGGTGGCCGGGAGAATTTTGCAGACCACTGGCAACATGGCTGTGGGTTTGCTATACTATTTGGTTTGCCCTGCTAAGGAGCGGGGAGCCGCTTGTGGGCGTCGGCCTTGTTACTTTGGCTTACGCACGGCGGGTAAAAACGAGTTGTTGCTCGGTGGATGGCGGCGGCTTTTGTGGCAGTCGCGGCACCCCCGGACCAAGGCATTGTAAAGGCGGGCGCAAGCCCGGCGGAGTAAAGCGATGAAAGTCAGGTCGAGCGTTAAGCGTATTTGTGAGCATTGCGTTGTGGTTCGCCGCAACGGCGTGCTTCGGGTTATTTGCAAGGTGGACCCGCGCCATAAACAACGACAGGGTTAAGGTTTAAAGGGTGTTTTTATGCCCGGTGCCGCTGCGGAGGGCTTGGTCTCTCCGGACGTCATCAGCGGGTTGTCAAAAACTGCCTTGAGGTCTGTGCGGGTTTACGAAGCACAGACAATTTTAAGATATAAACCGCCGGTTGAGGCCGGCTATTTTCAACAGGAGCTCCTATGCCGCGTATTGCCGGTGTTGACATCCCTCTCGATAAGCCAGTGCGGATCAGTCTGCGCTATATTTATGGCATTGGGCCGATCAACGCGATGGAGATTTTGAAGGAAGCCAACATCGAGCCGCAGAAGCGAGCCAAAGACCTCAGCGAAGATGAAGTGGCCCGCATCGTCAACATCATAGATCGCAGCTTTGTCGTCGAAGGCTCCCTGCGCCGGCAGGTGCAGCAGAACATCGCCCGTCTGAAGGATATTCAGTGCTATCGCGGCTCGCGCCATCGGCGCAATCTGCCCGTGCGGGGCCAACGCACCCGCTCCAATGCCCGGACGCGAAAAGGTCCGCGCAAGACGGTTGCCGGTAAGAAGGGCGTGAAGGAATTGCACGGTTAACACCCGCCGCCTTAAGACCGTACCGCATTGCGGCGGCGGTCGGGGTGTTTAATCGCGGCACAAGGGCTGCGGCGGCGAGATGAATGGTAGAAGTTTAATTCGAGGTGAATTGTGGCCAAAACAGGCAGAAAAAAGGTTCGCAGAAACGTGGTGCGCGGCATTGCGCATATCAAAGCCAGTTTCAGCAATACACAGGTGACCATCACCGATGTCAATGGCGAGACCCTTGCTTGGGACTCCGGCGGAACTGCAGGTTTTAAGGGCGCCCGCAAGGCCACCCCGTTTGCAGCCACCCGCGCCGCAGAAAATTGTGCCGGCAAGGCCAAGAAGTTCGGCGTGCAGGAACTTGAGGTTCGCGTCAATGGCCCGGGGCCGGGACGAGAATCCGCGGTGACCGCGCTGCAGAACAGCGGAATAAAAATTTCATCCATCGAAGACAACACCCCGCTGCCGCACAACGGCTGTCGGCCGCCAAAGCGGCGTCGCGTGTAATTGTCGCCGAAAGGATCTGGCAGGTGGCTTTTTAACCTGCCCCAGTGTGCCGGCGCCGGGCGATGCCCGCAAATGCAGCGGCCATGTTTGAATGAATATCTCTCGCTCGGTGACAGATGCCCCGATGGGCGATAATCCCCGGCGAGCTGTTTTTTGGAGTATCCACCATGCGTTTACGTTGGCGCGGGCTTGAACTGCCCACTCGTGTAGACACCGATAACACCATTCAGAGCGAAACTTACGGCAAATTTATCATTGAGCCGTTTGAACGCGGCTTTGGAACCACCATTGGTAATTCGCTTCGGCGTATTCTGCTAAGCAGTCTCGAGGGCGCCGCCCCGGTATCGGTGCGAATTGCCGGCGTGGAGCACGAATTTGCCCAGGTCCCCGGGGTTGTTGAGGATGTCACAGACATTATTCTTAACGTTAAGAGCCTGGTTGTCTCGCTGGAAGGCGACGGCCCAAAAACGCTCAGCGTCAAGCGGCAGGGCAAGGGCGTCATCAAGGCCGGCGATCTGCAGGGTGATCCGGCCTTGACGGTACACAACAAAGATCAGGTCATTGCCACCGTCAACGACGATGCCACTGTGTTTGACCTGGAATTGGATATTCGCAAGGGCCGCGGCTTTGTCACTGCCATCGAAAACACCGCGGAAGAACAGATCATCGGCGTTATTCCAGTAGATTCGGTCTACTCACCAGTGACACGCGTTCGCTATAAAACCGAAGACACCCGCGTCGGCCAGAAGACCAACTACGATCGTCTCGTGATGGAAATCTGGACGAATGGCACCATTTCGCCGGAAGATGCCCTGATTGAATCCGCTAAGATTCTGCGCAAGCATGTCAATGCCCTGCTGCATCAGATTGACCCCGGCATCGAAATTGACGTACCCGTTATCGAGGAAGACAATTCCGAGCCGGCCAAGTTCAGCAAAGATGTTGCCGGCCTGCTGCTGCTGCCGCTTGCGACCCTTGAGCTTTCCGTCCGTTCGAGCAATTGCCTCGAATCGGCCAAAATTCATACCGTGGGCGACCTTGTTAAACTTACCGAAAGCGAACTGCTTAAAGTTCGCAGCTTCGGCAAGACCAGCCTGCGGGAAATTAAACGTCGCCTCGCGGAAAAGAATCTTTCGCTGGGCATGACCATTCCTGAAGAAGAAACCGCCCCCGTTGGTGATGCGGAAAAGCAGGAAGAGCCGGCTGAAAAGGCTTGAGGGCTTGTTTAGCGCGGTCGGCGACATTCGCCGGACAGCGTACTAATTGAAAAGAGGATTTTCTCATGCGTCATAGAGTTGTTGGACGAAGGCTTTCGCGGACTGCTTCGCATCGCACCGCCATGCTGCGCAATCTTGCCCAGTCGTTGATTGAGCATGGTCAGGTCAAAACCACGCTGCCCAAGGCGCGTGAATTGGTCAGGTTTGTAGAACCCCTCATTACCCTCGCCAAGAAAAACACCTTGGCCTCGCGCCGCCTGGTCATTGCCCGCCTGCGCGACCGTCTTATGGCCGACGTAAAAGACACCGACGTGCTGCTGGATGATTCAGTCGTGCAGAAGCTTTTTAAGACCGTCGCGCCCGTTTATGCCAGCCGCAATGGCGGTTATACCCGCATTATCAAAACCGCCAAATGGCGCATCGGCGACAATGGCGATATCGTGGTCGTGCAACTGGTTGACATTGCCCCTATCAATATCCGGGGCAAGTCGGCTCCGGCCGCGGCTGCCAGTGCTACCTGACACCGCCATTACCGATTTGGTGATGCTTTGCGGCGTCAGGCCTGCATCGGCGATAAATGTCAGCTTATTGGAAATAACTTTGCTTTGTAGCGATGCGTAACTCCATCGCCGGATCTTTGCGCATTTTTCTTGTTGGCGGGTGTGCAGTGGGGTCCTTGGCGGCCTTTTTCAGGCTCACTTTGCCGGGGGTTTCTCGCTCTTCCAGATTACCGCGGATATCAGGTCCTGCCGATCGCGGCGGATGATAACGTCCGCAGACCCGCGGGTGCTTTCAACAATACGGGCGTTGGGCAGGTCAACGCGTTTAACCCACGTTTTGGCGTCTTCCACATCTCGACCGCCGGCCATGTGCCGCGACATAAGGTTGGCCATTATAACCGGCGCGGGCGCCTCTATATAAATCTTCAAATCAAAAAAGTCCGGAATGCCCTTGTAGGGCGGTACATTTAGCAACAGATAATTGCCCTCGACGATGGCCAGGTTGGTGCCTGCGGGCACGCGGAACTCATCCTGCACCGTATCGTGCAATTCACGGTTGTAGCCGGGCCAACTGATTTCGGACTCCGTATCGCGCAGCATCGTCAGATGGTGCCGCAATGCCTCGACATTAAAGGTCAGCGGCGAGCCTTTACACTGTGCCAGGGGAATGCGGCTGCCGTCAGGAAAGGTTTGATGGTGCGTCAGCAAATATTCCTGATCATAATGAAATCCATCCATCGGCAACGCTGCGGCAAAAATGCCCGGCATGACTCCACGGGTGGCCATCCAACTGATTTGCTCGGCAAAAAACGATTTGCCTGATCCCGGTGCCCCGGCCACCGCAACCAGAAGCCGCCGGCCGCGCTTGCGCTGAATCTCCATCAGTCTGCCAAGAAATGGCCGCCAGTGTTCAGTCCATTCGGCGGTGGTCAGGTGCATGGCAACATGGCGATGGTTAATAACCAACTGAATGGACTTATGCAGGAACCATGGGAATGGATCTACTTCATCAACCGCCACGAACCACCCGATCTTTTCAACCCCGTGCGAGTTTCGCCGCCATGCTTAACCATTTATGGAGGCTATTGCCTATGCGTGCTGCAGTTTTGCCCGCCAGCCCAGGTTGCGTCAATACCGTGAATTATGCCGCGCCGGAGCGTTTTCGTATATACACAACCGGGCGGTCGGGCCAAGAGTCTGGAGGAGAGACCGTTGGCCAACGGCTGCGCCTGGTGCTAGCCTCGCTGTTTTTTGTTATCACTTTAGTTGCAATTGGCGCAATGGCTGGCGCGGTCACATGCCCATGACCAAAAAAGTGGAAGCGGGTATCGCCGCAGCCCGTCATCAGGCTTGCACAAGCGGCCAGCACAATGCCTGAAATGATCTGCCGCAGCGGCAGGTGATTATGCACATGACTGAGCGGCGACTTCATGGTGGTTATGCTCGGCTGCATTAATAGTCAAAAAAACTTTAGTAGTACATATGGTAAATGCTCGGTTATGGTTTTCCAAGCTGATATGCAGAAGCGTATAATTAAAGGGTCATGGTATCCCAAAAAGGGCCGCAGGTAAGCACTGATGGTTTCCGGCATAGATTGCATTTCGCTGAATATGTACGTCAGGGTGCGTTCCAATTCATCTAGCACGACAGCGCTATAAAAACTCTTCACCTTTAGGGCGCGTAAACAAATAACCGCTACGGTTGACGTGGCGTGATCGTATAGTTCCAGTCGCCGTGGAAGTCATGGAGTTGCAGATGAAGGGACTCCATTTGTTGGTTGGAGATGGAGATTTTCGGGGGGTAGTGTTGGGTGTCCAAAACACAGCGGACGCGCAGACCTGTGTTGGTGCGGGTGGCGCCGATGAGCTTGACGACGGTGGCGCGGGTTAACAGGGGTTTGCCGCGCCAGTTCTGGCTGATGAAGGAGAAGAGGCGATGTTCGATTTTGTTCCATTTACTGGTGCCCGGTGGCAAGTGATGAACCTGAATGATCAAGCCGGTCTGATCGGCCAAGGTCTGGAGTTCCCACTTCCACAGGCGGAGGCGGCTGCCATTGCTGCCGCCCGCATCGGCGGTGATCAGCAAGCGTTTGGCCTTGGGGTAGCGTTTCCGACCCAGGTCGCGCCACCACCGGCGAATCGTGTTGACGGCGAAGGCCGCCGTATCGTGATCCACGCCCACGCTTACCCAGCCGGCGTTGCGTCCCAGATCGTACACGCCGTAGGGAATGACCTTGCCCCGGCGGCGGTCGATGAAGTCATGCACACGCACCGGTTCGGGCTTCCCTTGTGGACGCCATTCCCGCCCGGCATTCTTGAAATCCCCAATCAATTCTGTCTTGGTTCAGCCGGAATTGGACAATCAGTACCGACGCCTAAGGTACTGTCGGGTTCGGACGGTTGCGTTTTTT
>JBMFVX010000012.1:0-38874 GCA_049965775.1 Phycisphaerae bacterium | reverse complement strand
CACCAGCCCCCGACCGGCTTTGTACCAATGACCATCGCCGCTGACTAACCCAAGTTACGGAGTTGCGAGGCAAAAATGGCCCTGGCGCTAGCGCCAGGGCCGTTTTTACGAAAAAGTTTTCACTACATTTGCGTGCCTCCCGGCCCCAAAATCGAATCGGAAGTTCGGCCTCGGCCGCGGCACGTCGCCCCGAGGAGGCGACGTGTTCCTGTGCGCTCAAATCTGCACGATGGAGCACAACGAGGCGTCTCTTAACTCGCTCGGAAAAATTGCCGCAGGCCCCTTTTGGCGGGTCCATCGCGGCACAATGGCGATTTTTCGGCTTATGTGCTACATTTCCCGCTTTGCAACCGGTTGCGGCGACGTTGGCCGCGGGCTGCAATGTTTGTTGAACTTGACCTCTTGGGAGTTACACATGAACCTTGGCATTCAAAGCGTACACGCACGGGAAATTCTTGATTCACGCGGCAACCCCACCGTTGAGGTGGATGTGCTGTTAAACGACGGCACCCTGGGCCGGGCGGCCGTACCCAGCGGTGCATCCACCGGCGAAAACGAAGCGGTTGAACTGCGCGATGGCGACGCCAAACGCTACCTGGGCAAGGGCACCTGCAAGGCGGTCGCCAATGTTAACACCAAAATCGCTCCGGAGCTTATTGAACTCGACCCGCGCGATCAGGAACATATTGATCGCCTGATGATTGAACTCGATGGCTCGCCCAATAAGGGCAAGCTTGGCGCCAATGCCATTTTGGGCGTTTCGATGGCGGTTGCCAAGGCGGCTGCGGCTGCGAGCGGCCTGCCTCTGTACCGCTACCTCGGCGGCACCTCCGCCAAGGTTCTGCCGGTGCCGATGATGAACATTCTTAACGGCGGCAAGCATGCCGACAACAACGTGGACTTTCAGGAGTTTATGATTCAGCCGTGGGGCGCCAAAAACTTCGCCCACGCGCTGCGTATGGGCACGGAGGTTTATCATACGCTCAAAAAAGTGCTGCACAAAAAGGGTATGAGCACCGCCGTGGGTGATGAGGGCGGCTTTGCCCCCAACCTCAAGAGCAACGATGAAGCGCTCGAAGTTATCAGCGAGGCGATCAAACTTGCCGGCTACAAACTAGGCAAAGATATTTTTGTCGCGCTCGACCCGGCCGCCAGTGAATTGTGGGATCATGACAAAAAGAAATACAAACTCTTTAAGAGCAACCCCGACAAACTGCTGACCTCGGAAGACATGATTGCCATTTGGGCCGGGTGGATTGAAAAATATCCCATCCGTTCGCTTGAAGACGGCCTTGCCGAAGGCGACTGGGACGGCTGGAAAAAGCTTACCGACCGTTTGGGCCGTCAAATTCAACTGGTGGGGGATGACCTGTTTGTCACCAATACGCAATACCTGCAGAAGGGTATTTCAACCGGCACAGCCAACAGCATACTGGTGAAAGTGAACCAGATCGGCACGCTGACCGAAACCTTCGAGGCGGTGCAGCTTGCCATGCGCAACGGTTATTCGGCGGTGCTGAGCCACCGCAGCGGTGAAACCGAGGATGCGACCATTGCCGACATTGCCGTAGCCACCAATTGCGGGCAGATAAAAACCGGCGCACCGGCCCGGTCGGACCGCGTTGCCAAATACAACCAGTTGCTCCGCATAGAAGAAGAGCTTGGCGAACAGGCGGTATACGGCTCGCAATTCTGGAACCGGTCCTGAGGCAGTAGGGCCGGTTGTACCGTTGCGCGAACACGGCAGATGACCCGCACAGGGATCATCTGCCCAATTGCGGTTACTTTTTCCCCGCGTATACCGCTTTGGCATCCACCAGCGGCTGCGCCACCACTTTGAGCGATTCCGCACCGTTCATGGCTTGTACGCTGCGGTAAAAGCATGAACGTCGGCCGGTGTGGCAGGCCACGCCTTTTTGCCGAACTTTAAGCAGCACGCAGTCCTGATCGCAGTCAATTAAGATGTCTTGAACTTCCTGCACATGCCCCGATTCTTCGCCCTTTACCCAGAACTTGCTGCGCGAGCGGCTCCAGTAAGTTGCCTTGCGCGTTTGCAGCGTGCGCTCAAGCGCTTCGCGGTTCATAAATGCCACCATCAGCACTTCGCCGTTGTCGGCATCTACCGCAACGGCGGTGATGAGGCCATTAGAGTCAAATTTAAGGTCCAGGTTCGTTCCACTTTCGCGTGTATCGGTTGCCATGTGTACGCCTTCGCGTAAGAGTCATGTGGTGGTTTGGCGGCCCAGCGCCGCACGGCAGCCATCAAGGCCGCTTTCAAAACCAACCCGAATTGTACCGATTTGCCGCCGCCGCCGCAGCCTGCCGCAAATGTGGGGGCTTGTCATACATGGCTGGCGAGCGATATAACCTGTTTGCAGGCTTCCGCGCGGTCGGAAGCGTTAAGGCGGTGCACCGCCGGGTTTGTTATGAAGCAGGACGAGACTATTATGGCAGGCAGCTATCAATTTGATTTGGCGGTTATTGGAGCGGGACCGGGCGGCTACATTGCGGCCATTCGTGCCGCACAGCTTGGCATGCGTGTTGCCTGTATTGAAAAGGAACCCAAGCTCGGCGGCACCTGCTTGCGGGTTGGCTGCATTCCGAGCAAAACCCTGCTGGAGGCCAGCGAAAAATTCAATACCGCCCGCCATCATTTTAGCGCCATCGGCATCAAATGTCCGCAGGTGGAACTTGACCTGCCTGCCATGATGAGCCGCAAGGATAAGGTGGTTGATACTCTCTCAAGCGGTATTGCGGGCCTGTTCAAAAAGAACAAAATTGAACGCATCAGCGGCACCGCTTCTTTTAAGTCGCCGCACGAGCTGACCATTGCTTCTAGCGGCCAGAGCAGCACCATTACCTGTGGTAAAGCTCTTATCGCCACCGGCAGCGTGCCGATTGAAATTCCATCGCTCAAGTTCAATGGCAAAACAATTATCAGTTCGGATCAGGCAATAGCCCTGGCAAAAGTGCCGGAACGCCTGGTGGTGGTGGGGGCGGGCGCTATTGGTTTGGAACTTGGCTCGGTCTGGGCCCGTTTGGGTTCCAAGGTAACCGTGCTGGAATTGCTGCCGAACGTGCTGCCCGGCATGGATGACGAGATGTCGCGTCAAATGGAGCGGGCGCTTAAAGCCCAGGGGCTGGAGATTCATTTGGGCGTGCAGGCCGGCGGCGTAACCGAAAAGGCCGGCAAAGTTGAAATTACCTTTGCCCCCAAGGCCGACCCCAAAGCTCAAACGATCCTGCCCTGCGATGTGGTGCTTGTGGCCGTCGGCCGCAGACCGTACACCATGGGCCTTGGGCTTGAAAAAATCGGCGTGACGCCCGACCCGCGCGGCTTTATTGCCGTCAATACCCACTGGCAAACCAGCGTGCCCGATGTGTACGCCATTGGCGATGTTACGCCCGGGCCTATGCTGGCCCATAAAGCCGAGGATGAAGGTGTCGCCGTCGCCGAACACATTGCCGGCAAGGCGGGGCACGTCAACTACAACACCATTCCGGCGGTGGTGTATACCCACCCCGAACTTGCCGCAGTGGGTAAAACGGAAGAGCAGCTCAAGACTCAGGGTGTTAATTACAAGGCCGGCAAGTTCAGGTTTGCGGCCAACTCGCGTGCAATGTGCATGGACGACACCACCGGCCTGGTAAAGGTGCTTGCCGACGCCAAAACCGACCGCGTATTGGGTGTGCATATATTTGGCCCGCAGGCGTCGAGCCTAATTGCCGAGGCGGTGATCGCCATGGAACTTGGCGCCAGCAGCGAAGACATCGCCCGCACGTGCCATGCGCATCCCACGCTGCCGGAGGCCATTCGCGAAGCGGCCTTGGCGGTGGACGGCCGCACGCTGAACTCGTAGTGACTCTGGGCTGCAGTCAGCAGCCGGCAGAACTTATTGGGGTGGCTTGGCCCGCGGAGTTGTGGCGATTCCAGCAATGTCGGTGTTTGTAGTGGCTATCGCTGCTGCGTGTCGGCGCTCCCAAACCTCCTGCGCCGCCGGTGGGCGAATGTAAGTTGGCGTCAGCTTGACGGCTGCAGCAAAGTCGCCCCTGAGCGACAACTCCCAGCCCAGGGCATGCACCGCCGCAGCGCTTCCGGGTCACAGCGTGCGATCAAACTCTACAACATCGTTTGCCGACAGCGGGTTAATAGCCGAGCGGTGAAAATCTATTCCTTCGCTCAGCAGGCCCAGGGGCTTTAAGTTTCGCATGTGACTTGTGGCCCGCAGGTGGCCCGGTGCAGGATATGCGGCCGCTGAAGCTCCATTTCGGTGATGTCACTTGGATATTAAGTGGCGGATATTTGTAACCCTGCTTCGCCCGGCATGAATTGCGGAGAGGATGTCGCGGGTGGTGGCCTTGGTTCGTACCGGTTTAACGTCAAGAGGCGACGCTCCGGTTCGATGCGGCGAAATCTGGAAAACTTCACCGCCACGTCGTCGTACCAGCACCGTCTGGTGGCGTGCGGTATTAAGCACCCGGGCAAATTGCTGCCTCGCTTGAGAATAGGTGTAGACCTTCATGCGACCTCCATAATATGCAGGCCCAATTTAACACCAACGCGTCGCAGGGCAATGTCGAGCGTTAAAATCGGGCAGCGCATCTGCTTTCCACATTGTAACACGTATGCATCGTAGGCATAAATTTCATGGTGGACGGCCATCTCCAATGCCGCGCGCAGGTCAATGTCCACCAGTCTCACGCGAATGACCGAAACCGCATCCCAAACAGCCATGGCATGTTCTATGGTTAAACACCGGCGTTTGAGCATCGCGGAGATGGCGTTACCAACCTCAAATGGCAGCGTTGCCGGGGCAATAAGCTCGGCGTCAATGGTTGCCTTAACCAGTTGAGCCCGCTCCGGCTCGTCCATCGCAACAGCGAGAAGTATATTGGTGTCAACCACAATATTCATGAGTACTATTGTACAATAATACTACTTGTTGTGCCACTGATGTAGTCAGCGGGAGTCGTCTTTATCTGCAGTGGTTTGAGGCTTAAAGAGGATGCATTGGCAAAGGCGAGGATGGGGGGCCTTGTCGGGGCGGTGTTTTCTTCGTGGGCGGTCGGGTCGAAAGGCCCGCATGTACCATACGCATCCAACCGTGCCCGAAGCCATGGGCGAAGCGGGCCTGGCAGTGGATGGGCGAGCGCGGAACTCGTGGTGAGCAGGCTGCTGCGCAGAAGGTTGTAGTGCTTACTGTGTCGGCTCGGCCTTTGGATTTGGGGCGGCCATGGCGCCCTCGGTGCTCGTGGTGGTTATCGCAGCCGCGTGCCGCCGCTCCCATACTTCCTGCGCTTCGGGCGGGCGGATGTAGATGGGCGTTAACGCCGTGGGCAGGGCATATTGGCCGCGCTGGGCCAGCGGCCAACCCAGAGCATGCACGGCTGCGGCGCTGCCCGGCCACAGCACGCGGTCGAACTCTACAACATCTTTTGCCAGCAGCGGGTTAATAGCCGAGCGGTGATAATCTATTGCTTCGCCCAGCAGGCCCAGGGGCCGGGGGCTTTGGGCAATATATGCCGCCGGGTCGGCGAGTTCAGGCCCGCTGGTGCGAATGAGATTGCCAACAGCAACGCCGGCGGGAGTTTGATCGCCGGGGCACAGCGTCGCCGGCGCATAGCGAGCGGCATAAACCATGCCGCGCTTGGCGTCGAGCAGCACCATCACATGCAGGCCTTGCGTATGGGCGTTATAGGCCAACACATCTACTGTGGGCACCGCCACAATGCGGCAGCCGGTGGCCAAGTGCAGAGCCTTGGCTACGCTGACAGCTATGCGTAAGCCGGTAAAAGACCCCGGCCCAATGGATAGATAAACCGCTTGTATATCGCGGCCGCTCCAGCCTTGCTGATGGCACAAGTCGCTCATGGCCGGCATGAGCTCTGCAGCGTGGCCCATAGGCTCGCGAAAGACCCGCTGGGCCAGCAGCGTCGGGCCGCAGGCGACTGCGACGGAGCCGATGCGTCCGCTGGTTTCAATGGCGACAATTCGCGTTGTGGGTGGGGGGGCATCGGGTACGGCGGGAGCAGTGGGTGAGGTAGCCTGTGGTATCGTCATGCCGCAAGTGTAGAACAAACCGCGCCAGTTGAAAATGCCCCGGAGCTGCATCCGGGGCGCACCGAAGGCAATTCATCGGCCGCGAGATCTCTACGATTGATATGTGAGTGTACCCCACAGGTGGTGCGGTGCAGGCTACGCGGCCGCTGAACCACCTGCTTTCTTTGGCCCACAACCTTTGATAGCATCTCGTCGGTAGGACTTGTATTTGCGAGGCCTCGGCTCTATGGATGTGTCCATCTTAGATGGTGATCTTCTTGAACAAGATGTTGACGTGATAGTCAATGCCTGGAACCGGAATATATTTCCATGGTGGCTGCTGCTGCCCCAAGGCGTATCGCGAGCAATTAAGCGACGAGGTGGATACGGCCCGTTTCGCGAATTGGCAAACCATGGCATCATACCGTTGGGTGGGGCTGTATTGACAACCGCCGGCAACTTGCGCTTTAAGGCCATCATTCATGTTGCGGGGATCAATCTGTTGTGGCGAAGTTCGGAGCGGGCCGTACGCGACTCGGTCCGAAATGCGATGAGTTTAGCGGCATCCCGCGGGTTTAAATCGGTTGCGTTCCCTTTAATTGGCGCGGGAACCGGTGGTGCGGCAGCGAGCTTTGTCGCCGCCCATCGTATGTCAATAGCCGCCAGCCTCATGCGAATGACCGCAGCCATCGCATGCGGTATACAGCGACTGAAAGCCCATCTTGACGTCTGCTGCCGTGCTGCGTACCGTAATGGCCTATGCCAGCAATGACGATGCGACGAATGCAGCGCATGCAGCATGGCAAACTGTGCCAATGGCGGCTTGCATCATAGATCATCTGCGATCACAAACGCCGCGGTTGTTTGCTCGCAAGGGGTATGTGTCATGCGCGGAGACGCAACAGTCAGGATGCTTCATATGCGACTCGTTCGATTTCTTTTGGGCAGGACTTCCCCTTTTAAACTGTGGCTCATTGGCGTCACATCACTTTGCAGCGTATGGGGTTCATCGAGCCTGTTGGCGGCACGCCCGCTGCAACTGATTGCCAAGCCTGGATATCCGGTTAAATTAGTCCGCTTAAGCGGAGGGGATTACTTTGCGGATTTCGGCCTGGATTGGTTTGGCAAACTGCAATTGCGCATAACAAGTCCTGCGGCGGGCCGAAGCGTTACCGTTATGATGGGTGAGAAGGAATCGCCCGCTGATCATGTAGATTCGCATCCGGGTGGTTGCATCGCATTTTATCAGACCCAGATAGTGCTTCGCCGCGGATTGCACCTTTATGATGTTGCGTTGCCCCACCCGGACGCCAGACGCATGCCTGCGACCATTGGGGCGGTTATGCCCTTTCGGTATGTGCAAATTATCGGTAGTCCGTCGAAGCTGACCAGCCGCGATGTCATACAGGTTCGTGTGCATTATCCATTCAGCCGTCATGCTGCTTTGTTTACATCTTCCAGCGATACGCTCAATGCGGTTTGGCATTTGTGTCATCACAGCATCGAGGCAACGAGCTTCTGCGGCATTTTTGCCGATGGCAATCGGGAGCGACGGCCCTATGAGGCGGATGATCTGATTGCCGAACTCGACTGGTTTACCAATACGACCGACACCACGCTGCCGGCCCTGACGGATCGCTATCTTATCTATCATCCAACCTGGCCGACGGAGTGGATCATGCAATCGGTACTCCTGGGCTGGTACGATTATTTGTACACTGGTGATAAAACGGTTATCCGCGATAACTATGCGGCACTCAAGGCCAAAACGTTGGTAGCGCTGGAAAGGCCCGATGGCCTGATCAGCACGGTTAGCCCGCCGGTACCCGAAACGGTGTTGCGTTCCATCTATCGGCATAAGCCCATTCGCGATATTGTTGATTGGCCGCCCGATCAGCGTGATGGCTATGTGATGCGTCCAGTCAATACGGTGGTTAACGCTTTTCACTACCGCAGTCTGGTGTTGATGGCACGCATTGCCCGGGCGTTGGGCCATACGAAAGATCAACGCTTTTTCGCATCGCGAGCCCGGCTGTTGCGGGCTACGATGAATCGGCTGCTTCTGGACCGCACGACCGGCTTATACATTGACGGTATCGGCACCAAGCACAGTTCAGAGCATGCCAATCTTTTTGCACTGGCGTTTGGGCTTGCTCCCCGGGCAGATCAATCCCGCATCGCCAATTTTCTGGTGCAACAGGGCATGCGATGCAGCGTATACCCGGCACAATACCTGCTTGAGGCTTTATACCGTGCCGGTCGAGGCGAAGCCGCCCTGCAACTGATGACTTCCCACAGCCGGCACAGTTGGATGCATATGCTGCAGGATGGTTCGACGATGACTACGGAAGCCTGGACGTTTCGTTCGAAGCCCAATGAAGACTGGAATCATGTATGGGGATCGGCGCCCGCGAATATCATCCCGCGGTTTCTGATGGGTATTAGGCCTTTAGCGCCCGGCTTTTCAAAAGCGCTGGTTGCACCGCAGCCGGGTGATCTGGCAATGGCGAAAATCACCGTTCCGACGGTGCGTGGACCCATTGCCGAGTCGTGGCACCGCAACGGCCGTGACGTTCGTATGACTGTAACATTGCCGTCGGGAATGACGGGGAGGATTCAACTGCCTGCATCGCTGGTGCGGGGCAAGGTGGTCGAGCTAAATGGTAAACGCATTGAACCGCAGGGGGATGGCAAAGTTGTTGTGATTCATGGCGTGACTGCCGGACTGCAGCATATTGTGATTAGGTGAGAGTTTGATCGAAATAATGACAAAGCGGCCGGGTAGAGCGATGTGCATAGGGGCGGTTATGGGGCTTAAGGTCGCGATGGGTGCGCGGGCGGCGGGCGGGCTGGTTGGTCTGAAATGGGCCGGTCACACTGGATGGCGCGCCGGGCGTGCCGCCGGTATTTGACTCCCGCGTTGGCTGATTGTACGATTCTCACCTAGAAGATTGTGCAAAGTTTCACAACCTTCGAGGGGTGGCATTCATTTTGCCTTAAGAGCAGGCAGAAAAATGCAGGCGCAAGCCTGTGTTGGGCTGTTTGTTTTTTGGATGAAGGGCCGCCCTTAATCGCTGATGCTCCGGCCCGCGCGGGCCATGATGCAGTGCTATTGCCCGCATGCAGGGCGGCTGGCAAAACTGGGACGATGCAGAAACATGAGTGAAAAGCCACCGTTTGTGTTCCCCAAGTGGATTAACAAGGCCACGCTTGGCCTTCTTGCGACTCTGGCGATAGCGCCGGTTTATCTCATTATTCTGCTGGGGTATGGTGCCAATGCCCGCACGCTGAATGTAGGCTTTTCCCCTAAGCAGCCGGTGCCGTTCAGCCATGCATTACATGCCGGAAAATTAGGCATCAATTGCTATTACTGCCACACCGACGTGATGCGGGCGGCGTTTGCCGCTCTTCCGCCGACGCAAACCTGCCTGAACTGTCACGCGGAAATCGCCCCCAAGAGCAAAAAGCTCGAGCCTGTTCGCGACAGCTACGGCCTGGGTCCGGCGAGCAAGGCCGGTTTGCCGGTGCCCTGGATCAAAGTAAATGACGAGCCGGATTATGTTTACTTTAACCATGCCGCGCACATAAACGCCGGGGTGAGCTGTCTGACCTGCCATGGCCGCGTCAATGAAATGACCCAGGTGTATCAGGCCAAGCCCCTGAATATGGCGTGGTGCCTGGCGTGCCACCGCAACCCCGGCCCAAATTTGCGGCCGCGCAACGAAGTCACCAACCTTAACTGGAACCCCAATAATAAGGTTCAACTTGCCCGCGACCTGGGGCTTAAAGAATCGCAACTGCCGAAAAACCTCGGCAAGTATTTGGTTAAAAAGTATAAGATTGCCAGCACCAAGCTATTAACGGATTGTCAAACATGCCATCATTAAAATCAGATCAACTTACCGGATCGGCCTACTGGCACAGCCTGGATGAACTGGCTGATACGCCGGAGTTTCGCCAGTTTGTGGCGCGTGAGTTTCCAAACCGCGCCTCGGAGTGGTTGGACGGCAATCGGCGGCACTTTTTGAAGATTATGGCGGCGTCGTTCGCCCTTGCCGGCCTGGCGGGTTGCCGCCGCTGGCCGGAGGAACAGCTTGCGCCTTACGCCCATCGCCCGGCCAATCGTGACCCGGGTACCCCGGTTCATTACAACACCGGCATGGACCTTGGCGGCTATGGCCAGGGCATGCGCATTACAAGTGTGGATGGGCGGCCCATTAAGGTGGATGGCAACCCAGATCATCCGTTCAACAAGGGCGGCAGCGACATCTACGGCCAAGCCAGCGTGCTGAACGTCTATGACCCCGACCGCAGCCGCTCGGTGCTTAAAAAGCCGGCTGCCGGTGAGGCGGTGGTGTCTACGTGGGCGGAGTTTGCGGCATTTTGGCGTTCGCACGCAAGCGGCCTTGCCGATGGCCAGGGCGTAATGGTGCTCTCCGGAGCCAGTTCGTCGCCGAGCGTTGCCGATATGAAGGCCCGCCTGCTGAAGGCTTGGCCGCAGGCCAAGTGGTTTGAGTATGAAGCGGTGTCGTACGACAACGCCCGTTCCGGCGCGATGCTGGCGTTTGGGCGGCCGCTGCGGGTTATGCCGCGACTCGACCGGGCTGCGGTGGTTTTATCGCTGGATTTTGACTTTTTGGTGGGCAACCCCTGCTCGGTAAAGCTGGCGCGTGATTTTGTCGCAGGCCGGCGGCTTACCGACCCGACAACCGGGGCACTCGCCCAAAGCATGAACCGCCTGTACGTCATCGAGGCGGGCAACAGCACGACAGGCTCTTATAGCGAAAATGTCGAGCATCGCATGCCGGTGGCCGCACAAGACGTGCTTGCGTCGCTTTGCCAGATAGCTCTTGAATTGACCCAGCAGGGCCTGTCGCTGGAAGCGTCCATTCCAAGTCCAAAACTTGCTCCACTCGATACGGCCAAGGCCGCAGCCATTGCCGCCGATTTGCTGGCCAATAAAGGCCGCTCGGTTGTGGTGGTGGGCAACCGGCAACCGGCCCAGGTGCACGCACTGGCGGCGGCGATCAACACTGCCTTGCAGGCCAATGGTCGCACGGTTGAATATTTTGAGGACCCTGAACCGCAGCGGCCGCATCATTTTGCGGCCATCAGTCAGGCGGCATCGCTGCTGCATTCGGGCAAAGTGTCTACGCTTATTATTCTTGGCGGCAACCCGGCGTACAACGCCCCGGCTGATCTGCAGTTTGCCCAGGCCATTGCCAAGGCTGCCACAACCATTCACTATGGCGACTATGCCGACGAAACCGCCAAGCTCTGCACCTGGCATCTGCCGGCGAGCCATTACCTTGAAAACTGGGGTGATGTTCGGAGTGCCGATGGCCTTGTGGGCATTGTGCAGCCGCTGATCGAGCCAATTTTCGGCGGCAAGAGCGTCATTGAAGTGCTTGCCATGCTTACCGGCGACGCGGTGAGCAGCGGCTACGAAATTGTGCAGCGTACCCTGGGTATGCCCAGCACGGGATGGAAATGGAAAAAATCGCTTTTTGACGGCTACGTTGAAGGCACGGCGTGGTCGCCAGTGGTACCGACGCTGACGGGCGGGCCGGTGGCCTCGGCCGCAACAGCCCTGCTCGAAACCTTTGAGAAAAATTCGCTCTCGGTGCATAACCTGGAAATTGTTTTTCAGCAGGATACCAGGTTGTACGACGGGCGATTTGCCAACAACGGCTGGCTGCAGGAACTGCCCGACCCCATGACCCGCATGACATGGGACAACCCCGCGCTGGTTTCACCCAAAACGGCTGCCGCACTTGGCTTGGACCCGTACAAAACCAAGCTGGTAAAACTGCACATCGGCGGACGCGAACTAACCATCGCCCCCTATGTGCTGCCTGGCCAGCCTGAGTATACCGTTACCCTGCTGCTGGGCTATGGCCGCACAAAGGCCGGCAATGTAGGTAATGGCGTGGGCTTTAACACCTACAGCCTTCGCACAACAGAAGCGATGGATTTTGAATCGGGTGCGACGATCGCAGCCACCGATGAAGATTACCGCCTCGCGTCGGTGCAGAACCATCACATTATGTCGGCTCCAAGCCTTGAAGCCATTGGCGATCGGGCTCCGAAGCTTATTCAGCAGGCGACTTTTGCCGAGCTTTTAGCCAACCCGTCGCTCAAGCACGAAAAGCGTGTGGTGGTGCCGCTGTATGAGGCGCATCATTACAACACGGGCTATCAGTGGGGCATGTCGGTTGACCTGACAAGCTGCATCGGCTGTTCGGCTTGCGTGGTGGCCTGTCAGGCTGAAAACAATATTCCCATCGTAGGCAAACATCAGGTGCTGATGGGCCGCGAAATGCAATGGATCCGCATAGACCGCTACTTCCGCGGCACCAGCGCTCATCAGCCTGAGTCGGTACATCAACCGGTGATGTGTATGCAGTGCGAAACGGCGCCGTGCGAGGCGGTATGCCCGGTGGGCGCTACGAGCACCTCGGCCGACGGCATCAACATGATGGCCTATAACCGCTGCATCGGCACGCGGTACTGCGCCAACAACTGTCCGTATAAGGTGCGGCGGTTTAACTATCTGGATTGGAACAGCGGCACGCTGAAAGATCAGTACCAGGTGAATCTGCTGCGGGCGCCCATGAACGATCTTACCGCCATGCAGAAGAACCCGCAGGTTTCGATACGTATGCGCGGCGTAATGGAAAAATGCACCTATTGTGTGCAGCGCATCGAAACGGCCCGCGTGGTTGCCGAGCGGCAGGGTAACCGCCGCATCCGTGACGGCGAGGTTACGCCGGCGTGTGCACAGGCGTGCCCCACGCAGGCATTGGTGTTTGGTGATATTCGCGATAAGGCCAGCCGCGTTGCGGTACTACAGGATCAGGCCCGCAGCTATGGCCTGCTGAACGATATTTTAGGTACCGTGCCCCGTACGCGGTATTTGCCTCGCATAAGCAATCCGAACCCTGCCATGGGCGCGGCGGAGTACACGGGGTTAGGCTCGGAGTAAAGGGCCGCGGGCAGGCGTTATGTCGCTTGCCGCATAGTTGAAACCAGGATGTTGGAACGCAAGCAATGAGCACAACAGCAAACGTAAAGCTGCCGGTGGACCTCGACAACACGTTTGAAAGCGTGATTGGCGAGTCGCCGCTGGTAACCGGCGACGCGAGCTTTCATGGCGTGACCGAGGTGGTGTCGCACGTTTCTGAATCGCGGCATCCGCCCAAAGCCTGGTATGTGGGTATGGCGATTTCGCTGTCTCTACTGGGCTTAATGGGCGTGATGATCCTCTATGAGCTGTTCGTAGGCGTAGGGGTGTGGGGCAACAATCAGCCGGTAAGTTGGGGCTTTCCGATTATCAATTTCGTGTTCTGGGTGGGTATTGCCCACGCCGGAACCCTGATTTCCGCGATTTTGCTGCTGTTCAGGCAGAAATGGCGAACTGGCATCAACCGTTTTGCCGAGGCTACAACGGTTTTTGCCGTGGCCTGCGCTGGCATATTTCCGGCGATTCACGTGGGGCGGCCGTGGCTGGCATACTGGCTGGCGCCGTACCCGAACATTATGCGCGACTGGCCCAATTTCTACAGCCCGCTGCTGTGGGATGCCCTGGCGGTAGGCACTTACACCACGGTATCGGTACTGTTTTGGTACACCGGCATGATCCCGGACCTTGCCACACTCCGCGATCGCGCGACCGGTCGCATCAAGCAAATCGCCTATGGAATTTTTTCGCTGGGCTGGCGCGGCTCGGCCCGGCATTGGGCTTTGCTGGAAAAGGCAGTATACCTCTTGGCGGCGTTGGCGACTGCTCTGGTGCTGGGCGTAAGCTCCACGGTGAGTACAGACTTTGCCGTATCGCAGATTCCGGCCTGGCATGAAACGATTTTTCCGCCGTACTTTACGGGTGGGGCCATCTTCAGCGGCTTTGCTGTGGTGTTGGCCCTGGCCATACCCGCGCGGGAGCTTTTTGGTCTCAAGGAAGTGATCACTAAGCGGCACATAGACAACCTCGCCAAGATTCTGCTGGTGATGAGTTCCATAGTATTGTACATCTACGTTATAGAGTACTTCATCGCTTATTACAGCGGTAGTTCGTTTGAACGCTTCCCCTACCTCAACCGCCTGTTTGGCCCGTATTGGTGGCTGGGCTGGGGCATCATGTTCTGCAACGGCGTTGTGCCGCAGGTATTTTGGTTTAAATGGGCGCGTAACAATCCGTGGCTGGGCGTGGCGGTGGGCATATTGGTGAATATGGGGATGTGGATGGAGCGTTTCACCATCATCATCATTTCACTGCACCGCGATTTTGTGCCTTCAAGCTGGCACATGTTTGTGCCGACGTATGTGGACATCTGTACGCTGGCCGGTAGTTTCGGCCTGTTTTTTACGCTGTTCCTGCTGTTCTGCCGGTACATTCCGATGGTGGCCATGTACGAGGTCAAGAGCATTTTGCCGCAAGCGCAGGTGCATCATCATGAGCCGGCGGTGGTTGCGGGTGATGCTGCTGATGCATCGCCACAAGCGGGTGTCGCCGGCGTGTCGACGGTTTGATTTTGGGGAATTGACATGAGTAGTGATGCAGCAACAATTCATCCCGGCGCGGTTGCCGAGCCGCAGCCTTACGGCTTGCTGGCGGAGTTTTCAGGCCCGCAGGAACTGCTGGATGCCGCCGCCAAGGTTCGCGCCGCCGGCTACAGCGACTGGGACTGCCATTCGCCATTTCCGGTGCATGGGCTGGATAAAGCCATGGGAATAAAGCCGACGATTCTGCCGTGGCTGGTGCTGGGCGGCGGCGTGTCGGGCATTGTTGGGGCGTTGGCTCTGGCGGCCTTTTGCAACGGATTTGACTATCCGCTGGTTTTTTCGGGCAAGCCATACTGGGGCATGCCGCCGCATGCGTTCATAGCGTTTCCGGCGATGATTTTGCTGGGGTCGGTGACGTCGGTTTTTGGGTTTATGGCGCTAGCGGGGCTGCCCCGCTTTTATCATCCGCTTTTTACCAGTAAGCGGTTTCAAAAAGTGACGGATGACGGCTTTTTTATCTCGATCAGCGCTCAAGACCCCCGCTTCAGCGTTCGTTGGACTGGAGAAATGCTCCGCGGCATCGGCGCTACCTCCATTGAAGAAATTAAGGATTAAAGACGATGTTCCGAATTCATCATCATTTTATGATCGGCGGCAGCGTTTTATTGCTGCTTATTCTGCCGCTGATGATCATCGCCCTGAAGCGACACGAACGATCGGCCACGCCGCGGCTGGCCATCATTCAAGACATGGACAAAATGCCTTACCTTAAGCCCCAGCGAAAGAGTGATTTTTTTGCCGATGGTCGCGGTATGCGGCCGCACATTCCCGGCACGTTGGCTCGGGAAGACTTCATTTACATCAATCAGGCGGAAACGCCACTTCATCCCAACAACTGGGCTGCGACGCATGTGGTGCTCAACAGCAAAATCAAGTACGAAAAAGTGCTCTACGGCCAGGTGCTTCGCAATGGACAGGGCGACTGGGTTAAAGCCATCCCTATTCATGTTACGCCGGAGTTTGTGAATCGCGGCCAGCAGAAGTTTGATGTCTATTGCGGCCCCTGTCATGGTGATAACGGGCGAGGAAACGGTTTAGTGAACCAATACGTCACGCAATTGCGGGCGGAAGGCTCGGCTGATGCGGGTACCTGGGTTCAGCCAACGGACCTTACCAGCCCGGCTGTTAAATACATGCCCGATGGGCAGATTTATGGCGTGATTACCAATGGTATTGCCGCGATGGCGGCATATAAAGATCAGATACCCGTGGTAGACCGCTGGGCCATTGTGGCATATGTGCGGGCACTGGAACTTGCTGCGGCCCCGGTTCCGGCGAGCAAGTTGCCTGCCCAAGATCGTCCGGCGTCGCCGACTGGCAAAGTGGCAAAAGCCGGTGGAATCGGCACGCAGGTTGCGGCAGCCACAGGTCAAGAGCAGAAGCAGTAAGTTTGGAGCACTATGAGCGCTGTAGAACAATTAACCGCCTCCGAAGCCCTTGAAGGCACGCGACTTGATCGTGTGGGTCCAAGAGCATTTGCGCTGTCTTTGGGCACGGCCATCATCGCCTTCGCCCTGGCGCTGCTGCTGGGCTGGCGACAGAACGATGGCATGCAGCAGTTTATGTTCGGCTATTACATGGCCTGGATTTTTTTCTTCTGTATTGCCGCCGGCTCACTGTATTTTCTGCTGCTGCACCATGCGTTTCGGGCCATGTGGAGCGTAGTGGTGCGCCGCCTCGCTGAAGCTATGGCGGCCAATTTGGTGCTCATGGCGGTTCTGCTTATACCCATACTGGGTGGAATGCATCTGCTGTTTTCCTGGACATCCGCGTCCTTCATGCATTCCGACAAATTGCTGGTGCGTAAACTGAGCTTTCTTAACGCCGACTTTTTTACCATTCGCTGCATTATTTATCTTGTGATCCTCGGAGGTATGGCGGTATTTCTACGGAAACGCAGCAATGAGCAGGACGAGACTGGTTCGCTGCGACCTTTGCAGGCCATGCACCGCATGAGCCGATGGTCGCTCCTGGTCGCCTTCTGGGTGATTAATTTTGTGGGCGTTGACTTTATCATGGCGATAGACCCGAAGTGGTTCAGCTATGTAGCACCAATCTATTTCTTTACGATGGTGATGGTCAGTGTGTATGCCGCACTTCCGCTGTTGGCGAGTTGGCTGCAAACCAATGGCAAATTGCGGAAGCAGATTACCAAAGAGCACTACCACGACCTTGGCAAATGGCTTTTGGCATGGACCCTTTTTTGGGGTTACATCGCATTTTGTCAATATGTGCTGATCTGGTATGCCAATATGCCTGAAGAAACCGGTTTTTATCAGCGGCGCATCATGGGGCCATGGGGTGTTTTGGCGGCGGTACTGCTGGCTGTGCATTTGATTATTCCGGGTTTTGGGTTGATGTCGCGGCATGCCAAGCGGCATCGTGGTGTGCTTACGTTTTGGTGCGGCTGGATTCTTATGGCCTGCTATCTGGACGTATTTTGGCTCATCGCTCCGCAGCAGTACATCAATACCCCCTTGGGCCGCACGGCTGGCGTGCAGCCGACCGATCCCTATCACTTTATCAGCGCGGCGGCCAACAATCTTTTGTGGTTGCCGCTGCGTCCGGTGGCTATTGAGATAGACCTGCTGTGCCTTGTGGGCATGGGGGGCTTGTTTTTAGCCTCGGCACTTTTTATGCTGCGAGGTAGAGCCTTACTGCCGGTCAAAGACCCGCGGTTGGCAGAATCGCTGGCTTTTGAAAATTACTGATGCCGCGTGCTCGCTGGCTCAATGTAAAAGGAGATGAAAATGTCTGATCTTGCGGCTCATGGTTCCGTGGCCCCAAAGCCGGTACACGACCATCACGACGACATGGATTCGCTGACCATTCTGCTGGCCATGATTTTCTCGGTGCTGCTGCTGGCGGATATGGTCATAGGCGTAGATGCCTACTTCCATCACTATCGGCATCATTTAGACGATTTGCGTGCCCGGGCGGGTCTTGCGCAAGTGACGGCGGAGATTCAGCATCAGCAGGCGCAGCTCCAACCACATTGGGTGGATGCGTCCAAGGGCATGTGCACTATGGGCATTGGCCTGGCAAAGGAAGCTATTTATCAGCAGTATAACGGTGGGCAAAGTCCGCTCGAAGCGCTGGCGGCCGGTGGCGCTGCGGCCCCGGTTAAGGCAGGCAATAAAAAGCAGATGATCGCCATGGGCCAAAAGCTTTCAGTAACGCTGGGATGCACCGCTTGCCATACTATGGATGGTACGCCAAAAGTTGGCCCGACCTGGAAGAATATTGCCGGCTATAAGCAAACGCTCACCACCGGGAAAGTGGTGGTGACCGATTATGCGTTTCTTAAGACCATGATTCTGCACCCTGGCAAGATGGACATCAAAGGTGCCCTGCCTGGCACTGTGATGCCGGCCAATCCGGAATTGTCCGCAGCCAAAGATCCGCATCATGTAAAGCTGGATGCACTGATATGGTACATTAACAGTTTAAGTGACAAGGCCAATAAGGCCTCGGAGCCGCCCGCAGGTAAGTGATTGTGCGTTCTGCCCGGCGGCTTTTTGGGCTTGCCGGTTGCAGGTATATGAGGTAACAGCGTGAACCGCTCGTGTACAATTAAGAAGGTCCTTAACCCCATGCGCCGCCGATTTTTGGCGGCGTGCGTCGGGGCGCTGGGCTTTCTGGCGGTTATGCTGCCGCTGCTTGGCGGGCGGGCGATGGCGCAATCCGCCCTTTCCAGCATTGGTGCCGCGGTTCAGGCGAAGAATGACCAGCAACTCGCTGGAGCAATTCCAACCATCGGTGCACAGCTTCCGCTGAACCTGCCATTTCGTAACTCGCAAGGGCAGGCCGTCACGCTGGGCCAGTACTTTCAACCCGGACGGCCCGTCATTTTGTGCTTCATCTACTTTAACTGCCCCGGTGTTTGCGGCTATGTGCTTAAAGGGGTGGCGCATGCGATAGACCACATGTCACTCACGGCGGGCGTGGACTATAACGTTGTTACGGTAAGTTTTGACCCTCACGATAAACCAGCGGCCGCCGCAGAAAAAAAGCAGGCCTATGAGGCGCTGCTTAAAAAGAAAAATGCCATTGCCCACTGGCATTTTTTAACCGGTAAAGAGCCGGCGATCGCCAAGCTTACGGCGGCGGCGGGTTTTCATTATATCTGGTATCCGGCGTTGGGGCGGTTTGATCATTCGGCGCTTATTTATATTTGCACCCCCAAAGGTAAAATTTCACAATACCTTGATGGTGTGCAGTATGACCCGGCTACGTTAAAACTATCGTTGGTGGCGGCCGGAGATGATCGCCTCGGCACAGTGTTTGACCAATTACTGCTGCTATGCTGTTCTTACGACCCTACCAAGGGAAAATATACGGCCATTGCGTTGCGCGTGATGGCTGTGGCGGGCGTCGCGGTGATGTTGAGTCTAGGCACGATTATCGGCTCTTTGTTTATTTGGGAATATCGTCATCGTCATACTGCTGAACCGGGGCCGGCAGGCGCAGGCTCTGTGGAAAGCGACAAAAAGGAATAACAACAGGCTATGGGTTTTACAATGCCATTGATGAACATGCTGAACAGCGTAAAGTTTGATTGCTCGCGATTGTTGGCTTTCTATTGGCTGCCGCGCGATGGTTCCACCACCGCCCCCGATATTCATGATATGTGGAATTTCTTTTATGTGGTGGCAATTTTCTTTACCGTACTTGTTGTTGGCCTCATGTTGTTTTTTATGTTTCGCTACCGCATGTCGGCCAAACGCCAGAAGGCAGACCCCTCGGCGACGCACAACACCGCGCTTGAACTTACCTGGACGGGTATTCCGCTGATTATAGTCATGGTGATGTTTGTGGTTGGCTTTAAGGGGTACATGAACATTGATACCCCACCGGGTAATTCCATTGACATCAAGGTGCTGGCGCAGCAGTGGTTCTGGACGTTTACCTATCCTAATGGCGCTGTTTCCAAGACATTGTATCTGCCGCTCGACAGGCCAGTGCGATTTGAGATGACCTCCAACGATGTGCTCCATGGCTTTTGGATACCTGCGTTGAGCGTGCAGCGCGATGTTATCCCCGGACGCATTATAACTACCTGGGTTGAGGCGACGCGCCTTGGCAAGTTTCACTTGCAATGCTCGGAGTACTGCGGCGATGGTCACTCGCGCATGATTTCGCCGGTTATAGTTGAGCCTTACAGCAAGTACCTGGCCGACATCAAGGCTGCCGCCAATATTTGGGTCGGTGCTGACGGCAAACCTCTGCCGCTGCCCAAGGTGGGCGAGAAGCTTTACAACTTAAAAGGCTGCAGTTCGTGTCATACCGTCAACGGCGCACCCGGAACAGGGCCTACATGGCATAATCTTGCCGGCTCGCAGGTCAAGCTCAACGGGGGCGGCACCGCAACGGCTGATTATGCCTACCTTAGCCACGCGATTATGGATCCGGACCATCTTAATGTGCAGGGTTACCCCAAGGGCGTTATGCCCGACAATTACATTGAACAGTTGGGTGGCAAAGGCAAGTATGAGCGTAAAATTAACGCAATCATTGCGTATATGAATACCATCAGCAAATACTCGAACCCAGCCTCTATGCCGCCCGCAGGGGCGGCTGCACCGGCACCTTCAGCCCCCGCGGCCGTAGCGCCGCCGGCCGGAGGTGTACCCAAGGCCGCTGCCGCCCACGTAGCCGCTGGCAAGAAAATAGCCATGACGGTCGGCTGCACCGCGTGCCATTCGGTTAATGGCACTCCCGGCGTGGGTCCCACTTGGCATAATCTCGCCGGATCCAAGGTTAAGCTAAAGAACGGTAAGACCGTCGTGGCCGATTATGATTATCTGCGCACCATGATCTTGCAGCCGGGCAAAATAAACGTCGCCGGCGCTACGATGCAGATGCCCAATATGTCGGCGGCACTTGTGGGGCCGCAATACCATGGCGATCAACGGCTTAACGATCTTATTTGGTACATTAACTCGCTAAGTAAGAACAGCAACAAAGCCAGCCAGCCGCCGCGATCCAGTTTGCATAGCACTGGAGGCGGCAAGTAGGCTTTTGATACAATATTAAACAAGGCCTGCGGCCGGTTTATTTTGACCGCAGGCGAGAACAGCCGGTGAGCGAGACTAGAATTTAAAGAGGTTTTTTATGAGCACAACCACGGCAATTCCCGAGATGGCGAACGCAGTCGCGCCCGTTAAAAACTACCTTAAGCAGACTACGACGATTCGCTCGTGGCTCTTTACGCTGGATCATAAGCGCATTGGCGTGATGTATCTCATTGTGTCGCTGTTGGCATTTTTTGTCGGCGGCATGTTGGCCGAAGTCATCCGTACTCAGCTACTTACGCCATCGGGTCTCATTTTCCACGGAGGCGGGGCGGCGTATCGCCAGTATAATCAGGTGTTTACACTCCACGGCATCATCATGGTGTTTATGGTGCTTGTGCCCATGACGCCTGCTGCCTTGGGCAACTTCACATTGCCGCTGCTGCTCGGTGCAAAGGATGTGGCGTTTCCGCGGCTGAATCTGTTCAGCTTTTATTTGTATGTTTCGGGCGCGGTGCTGGCGATTCTTTCGACGGTGCTGGGCGCGGTAGACACCGGCTGGACTTTTTACGCCCCCTACAGCATAGACTCCAATAGCTACGTGGTGCTGATGGTGGCTGGCATATTTCTGCTGGGCTTCAGTTCGATTTTCACGGGGCTTAACTTTATTGTGACCATTCACAAGCTGCGGCCGCGCGGCATGACCTGGTTCCGAATGCCGCTGTTTTTGTGGGCCACCTATGCTACTTCCATTATTCAGGTTGCGGCTACGCCGGTTCTCGGCGTGACGCTGTTGCTGCTGATTGTTGAACGCGTCATGGGTATCGGCATTTTTAACTCTGCTCTTGGCGGCGACCCGGTGCTATTCCAGCACTTCTTCTGGTTTTATTCGCACCCGGCGGTGTACATTATGATTCTGCCGGCCATGGGAATTGTCACCGAAATCATCACCACCTTCAGCCACAAGACTATTTTTGGCTATCGGTTTATTGCAATGAGCAGCTTGGCCATTGCTCTGATTGGCTTTTTAGTTTGGGGGCACCATCTGTTCGTTAACGGGCAGTCGGCTGAACTCGATGCCATCTTCAGCTTTTTGACCTTCCTTGTCGCCATTCCGTCGGCCGTAAAGGTATTCAACTGGCTGGCGACCATGTACAAGGGGGCGATAGATCTCAAAACCCCCATGCTTTATGCGCTATCGTTTATTGTGTTGTTTACCATTGGCGGCTTCACCGGCGTGGTGCTCGGCGCACTATCCACCGATGTGGTTCTGCACGATACCTATTTTGTCGTGGCGCACTTCCACTACGTTATGTTCGGCGGGGCGATTATCGCCTTTTTGGGCGGGCTGCATTATTGGTGGCCCAAGATGACCGGCCGCATGTACTCCGAGCCATGGGCCAAGTTCGTCTGTGCTTTGCTGTTCGTTGCATTTAATCTGACCTTTTTCCCGCAGTTGGTGGTCGGTGCTCACGGCATGCCGCGGCGCTATGCCACCTACCTGCCGGAATACCAACCTTATATGGTCGCCTCCACGATTGGCGCTTATCTGCAGATGATTGCCTTTTTGACGATGGCGGGTTATCTGCTTCACTCGTTGTTCCGCGGGGCCAAGGCTCCGGAGAACCCGTGGGGCGGTACCACGCTGGAGTGGACCACAAGCTCGCCGCCGCCGACCGAAAACTTTTTGGGCACGCCCGAGGTGGATGTTCCCTACGATTACTCATTGGTTGAGTACGACGCCGCCATTGGCAGCTACGTCCGCAAAGAGGCGGAGCCTGGCGTCGAGCAGGCACACTGACCCCTGCTTTGGATGATGCAAGTGGGGTGGGTTATGTATGCCCGCCCCGCAAGTGCGGGATGGATTGGCTGGTTTTGTAACTGCCAATGCCCCGCCATGATAACAAGTGTTTTTATAGACGTGGTACGACATGAGCGAAGCAGTTTCGGTTTTTGGCCAGGAAGAAATCGCCCGTAAGCACTTGGCACACCATTTTGACACGCCCCAGCAGCAGTTTGATTCCGGTAAGTTGGGCATGTGGCTGTTTTTGGCGACCGAGTTCCTGCTTTTCAGCGGTTTGTTTTGCGCGTATGCGGTGTATCGGGCGCTTCATCCACAGATTTTTCGCTACGCCTCGCAATATCTTGATGCCCAGTCTGGTCTTATTAATACGCTGGTGCTGCTTACCAGCGGCTTTACGATGGCTTTGGCCGTTCGATCGGCGCAAACCGGCCGCAAGGCGGTGCTGATTGTGAGCCTGCTGCTGACCATGGCGGGCGGTTTTACGTTTTTGGCCATCCACGCCTACGAATATGCTGAAAAGTACCGCGATGGCCTGCTTTGGGGCACGCTATACAACCCCAAACTTCAGGAGGCCAAGCCAGATCAAACCGCAATCGCCAAGCCGGCTGCGGCGAATCTTAACGCCGGCTGGCAGTCGTTGAATTTGATGGCCAAGCGCGGTTATGCGGTGTCACATTCGGATATTGCCCCTGCGGCCATCGGGCCGACGGGCGTGGCCGTCGCACAGAAGCCGCAGGTGGGAGCCATGGTGGCCGCTATGCCGCAACCCGCCAATGTGCAGTTGTTTTTCGGAATCTATTTTTTAATGACCGGTCTGCACAGTATTCACGTTATTGTGGGTATTATTCTCATGACCTGGCTGCTCATTCGCGCCATTAAAAACGATTTTGGCCCAGCCTATTACGCCCCGGTTGATTTTGTCGGCCTGTATTGGGGCGTGGTGGATATGGTATGGATGTTTTTGTTTCCGCTGCTGTACCTTATTCGATAGGGTATCGGGGAGAATGTTCCACCATATGCTCGCGGGTGGGTAAATGAATCTGGCGGGCGTTGGCCGCCTTCTTATGGGATAAACTATGTCGCATGCAACTGGCAAAATTGAACCGGCTCATTCCAAAATCGTTTCGCTTCCAGCCCTGTTGATTACCTGGGTTGTGCTTTGCGCCTTGGCTTCGGTTTCGGCGTTTTTGGGAACGGTAGACCTGCATGGCCTTAGCACGCTGGTTTCGGTGGTAATTGCGAGCATCATGGCCATTGTAGCGGCGCTGTACTTCATGCATTTGCGCTACGATCATCCGTTTTATATTATTATGCTGGTTTTAACGCTCATTTTTATCACGATCTTTATCAGCTTTTCTCTTACCGACACGACTGCCTACAAAGATCAGCTTATTCAGGGTGAGGCCCCAGCGATGGTAAAGGCTCGTAAGGCTGATGCTGCGGCAGCCCAGGCTGCCCAAGCCGCCCAGGCCAAGCCGGCTGCCCCTGTGGCAAAGTAATTGTAAAATTTTGTGAGTGGAGTCATTGGGGCAAAGGTCATCCGGTACTTGCTCGGTACGCCTTGGGCAAGGGCAAGGTCCGTGTAAAGCCCTATGGAACAGGTGATGAGCATGACCGATGACTACGGCAATACGCACACACCTGCGATGCCTCCGGATGATAAAATTCTCGGTATGTCGGGCAATAAGAAGGCCCCGGTGGTGCATATTCCTGGTGCCGGCAACTTAGGGATAGCGCTGCTTCTTGTCTCATTGGGGATGCTTTTTGCCTCCAGCTTGCTAAGTTACCTGGTCGTGCGTCTGCGGATGCACCTTGGCGCGGGCGCACATGTGCATCTACCCGCCGGCCTTTGGATTAGCACGGTGATTTTGCTGGTCAGCAGTGGAACCATTCACTGGGCCATGGCGGCCGTGCGCCGCGATCAGGAAAAGCCGCTAAAGTGGCTGCTGGCGACCACTTTTGCGTTGGGCGTTTTATTTCTGATCATGCAGACCAGCAACTGGCTTAGCATGATGACAGCAATGCATCGTTCGTTTGCCGCGCTGCACGCGCAGGCCGATGTGCTTTTACCGGGCGGACAGATTATTCCCGCGGACCGGTCGCTGGTGCAGCATCACGATTTACTGGTGCTGTTTTATGTGTTTACCGTTCTGCATGGCCTGCATGTGCTTGGCGGGCTTATTCCCCTGGGGGTGGTGACACTGCGTGCTTTCGGCGGCCGCTACTCGCGCAACTATCACCCTGGCGTGCGCTACAGCGTCATGTACTGGCATTTTCTGGATATTGTGTGGCTGCTGATATTTGCTACCCTTGAGCTGACGTTTTAGGTCGTCCACTTTCTTAACGGTAACAGTGACTGGTCGTTTAGCCCCTCCCGTCGCCGCAACATGAGGCAATGAAATGAAGCCCACGGGTGCATCCATGCTTGCGATTGTCGCACTCTGCGTTTTGTGCGGCGTTGGCTATGGCATCATTCACGACGAGATCACGGCGCGAATTTGCCCACAGTATTTCAATGTAGACCATCCGGCCCTCGGTTGGCCCGCTGTTTTTCATAGCCGCTCTCCGACGGTGCTTGGGTTGGCATGGGGCATTGTGGCAACAGCGCCGCTGGTGACATTTTTTGGAGTGATGCTGGCGCTGGCGGCACAGGCGGGGCGATGGCCGCAGGTCGCGCCGCGGGTGTTGGCGTTGCCTCTGGTGATCGGACTACTGTTTATGGCCGCGTGCGCGGTTGCAGGCGGCCTTTCGGGTCACCGGGTGCGGTTGGCGTCGGCGCATGCGCTGTCCGCTTCGGCAGTGAGGTTTAAAAACATCTCAAATATTGTTGGCGAGCGAACAGACTTTTATGCCCATGCGGCTTCCTACCTGGCGGGCGCGGTAGTGGGTTTGGCGCTGCCAATCGGAACAATTGTGCATAGGCGCCGCGCCTGGCAAAGATCCCAGCAGCCGGAGTAGTTCTGACGATTGCGATGCCTGTGACGGCCGCAGTGTTGTGGAACGCAGTTTTTTTAATATGCCGGCCGACGCAGCTTTTTCATTTGCAATCGCCGTTCAAGTGTGGATGAGGGTGGTAAAACCGTCTTAAGGGCTTGTTTTAATAAGATTTAGTTAATATGCGGTGAGTGAAGCGCGAAGGCGTTACCGCGATCCTTGACAGTCAGGCCACGCCGCAGCATGTTTATAGTCCTGGCGGCGGTTTTACGTGCAGCCGTCCGTAAAGAAAGAGGTGCGCGGCCTCCGGGTCGCCCCAATATCTTGGCGGCGGCGAGGGGCTTTGGTCGCAGGCGTTCGCAACTCATGAAGGGGAAGGTTATGGCCCGAAAGAAAAAAATCCTCATCGTAGATGACGAGCGCGATCTGGTGGATCTCATCGGCATGAATCTGCAACGCCATGGCTATGAGGTGCTGCAGGCAAGTGATGGCCGCATTGGCCTGGAATTGGCCCGCAAGCAATCGCCCGACCTGGTTATTTTGGACCTGATGATGCCCGGCCTTTCCGGCCAGGAGGTTGCCACCAAGCTCAAAGGCGACCCGCAGACCGCCAACATTCCCATCCTTATGCTTACGGCTCGCGGCGAAGAAACCGACATTATCGTAGGCCTTTCGCTGGGAGCCGACGACTATGTGACCAAGCCCTTTTCCATGAAGGTGCTGGTGGCTCGCGTAGGCGCGGTGCTGCGGCGAAAAGCCATTGTCGAAAACTCCCAGCCGGTGCTGAACAACGGATCGCTGGTCATAGATCAAGCCAAGCACGAAATCACCCTGGAAGGCCGCCCCGTCAGCGTAACGCCGACCGAATTTAAGCTGCTCACCGCTTTGGCCGCGGCCCGCGGACGCGTGCTATCGCGCGATCAGCTTACCGATCGGGTCATGGGCGCGGGGGTTTTTGTGACCGACCGCGCCATTGATGTGCATGTAACCGCCGTGCGGCGCAAACTCGGCGAACATCAATGGATGGTGCATACCGTGCGCGGCGTTGGTTACCGGCTGATTGAAACACCCGAAGAAGTCGGCTGATTTTTAACGGGCGTCTTATATTGCAGTCGCGGGGCGTGCGGCGGGACCCCGATGCGGCGGTGGTTTTTTGCCGCGGTTAGCGCCAGCTTGCTGCGGCAATACTTGCGGCGACTTTGGGTCGTTGGATGAATTGGTTGCTCGCGGCCTCCCCGGCGGATGTCAAAAGCCCACAGGCGATTACAATAGCATCCGGCGGCCTTTGACCAGGCGAGATAGCCAAGGCAGCCTGTTTTGCTACGGGGGGCATTCTATCGGCCTGATATCCGACATGTTGGTTCAAGTGGCATCTCCAGCGGCGGAGAATTCTTCTTCCGTAGGCCTGTGGCTCGGAATTATTCTGGCATTGGCGCTGGTTGCTCTGCTCGCATTCGTCGTCCGCTGGTGGCTCTGGCGGCGGGTGCTGATTTCCGTGAGGGAGGTTGTTGACGCTTTGCGCAATGGCCCCACGGATCGCCGGGCTGATCCCACCGCGGGCGGGCTGGTGGGAGTGCTGGCCCGCGGCGTCAATGAGCTTGCCCGCCGGACTCAGCACGATCATGACGACATGCAGATGCGAGCGGCCTGCCTTACCGCACTGCTGGCCCGCCTGTCCGACAGCGTCCTGATTTCCGACGAGCGCGGGCGCATTATTATCGCCAATGATCCAAGCCGCGAGTTGCTCGCCGCCGGCGCGGGCGTGCGTTTTGAGGAGTCATTGTCCGACATGCTGGCCCAAGGTCCCTGGGCTGATCTTATCGCCGCGAGCCGCAAAACGGGCAAGGTGGTTCGGCGGCAGATGCGTTTTACCCTGGTAGACCCGCCCCGAACGCTGCAGGCAACGGCCGGGCCGGTACTGCTTGATGGCCGGCGTCGCGGCATGTTGCTGCTGCTGCACGATCAAACGGAACTGGTGCAGAACATTCAGATGAAAACTGATTTTGTCGCCAACGCCAGCCACGAACTGCGCACGCCACTGGCCAGCATTCGCGCTGCGGTCGAAACCATTCAGGAATCAGGTCTGGAGGATGAGGCGCTGGTTAAACGCTGCCTGAATATAATCGGCGGCCATGTGCTGCGGCTGCAGCTTCTGGTGCAGGACCTGCTGGATCTTTCGCGCACGGAAGACCCGCGTGCGTTGGTGCGATTTGAGCCGATCAGCCTTGATGATCTGCGCGAAAGTCTCATGACGCTTTTTGGGCACATCGCCGCCGCCCGCAATCTTGACCTTCGCTTTGAGACGGCTCCAGGCGTGCATTTTGTTCGTGGCGACGAACGACTGGTTATGTTGATTGTCAAGAACCTGGTGGATAACAGCTTGAAGTTTACGGCTGCCGGCCACATAACCGTCCGCTGGAAGCGCGGCGCTGCGGCCACGCTGGCGCGCAGCCCGGCGGGCAACCCGGCGGTGGAAGTGGTGCTGGAAGTACAGGACACGGGTTGCGGCATCGCCCCGGAAGACCGCCAGCGCGTATTTGAGCGATTTTATACGGTAAATCGAAGCCGGGGCGGCAGCGATCGCGGTACTGGCCTGGGATTGGCAATTGTTAAACATGCCGTGGCCGCCATGGGCGGAACGGTATGGCTGGAAAGCGAGCCTGGCAAAGGAACCACCATACGGTGCAGTTGGCCCGAACCGCGCGGTTCTGCCCCGTCGGACGCCGTGTATGATAACCTCGCCGATGCTCCCGATGCATAAAACCGCCTCGCGGCGGAGCCAACGCAGCCGGCAGGCTATGAGCCGGCCTCGATTCAAACCGAGCATTTTTCGGTCTCGTGACGTTCCCTCAAACAGCCGGGTTTGGCGGGGCTTGGTGAAAAATGGGCATAGGAGCCAAGTTTTTCCTTGACAGGGTTTGGCCAGCCATTACACTTTCAGGGTACGGGGTGGCAGAGCCGGCAGCGCAGGTGTTACAATAATGTGCGCTGTGGCTTTTGGGGCGTCGCGGCAGCCGCAGTACCGGGGCTGTCGGATTGCCCTCCTGAAGCGATAGAGCGTTGACTTTGGTGGTTGGCATTTTTTTGGGTGGCTTTTTCCAACGGAGGCGGCCTTGAGTACCGTAACTAAAATCTTTGTCGTGCTGCAAGTGTTGTTCGCGCTGACGCTTTCAGTGCTCGTAGTCCTGTTTGCCTACAAGCAGCAGAATTACCGGGCACAGCTTGTGACCACGCAAAATTCCATGGTGGCGGCGTCTGCAGCGCTGGCCAAACAGGATACGCTTGTCGCACAGACGCAGGCGGAGTTGTCCAAGGCGCAGCAGGCCAATGTATCTATTGCGGGCAAATACAGCGATGCGATCACCAACCTGCAGGCCAAACTGCAAAGTGCCAACACGCAAATTGCCCAGGCCGCGGCTGATCAGCAGAAGGCTTCCAACAATGTTACCCTGTTGACTGATTCGGTCACGTCGCTGCAGAAGCAGCTTGCCGACGAGACCGCCCAGCTTAACCTCATTCGGCCGGAGTTGCTCAAGGCCATCAATGAGAACGCCCAGCTCAATCGGCACAACGACAACCTCACCAACGAGCGCAATGAAGCACAAAAGACCATTCAAACCCTGCAGGAAAGCATTGCCAATTTGAATGCCAGGCTTACCAAGGCCATGTCGGCTGCCAAGGCTCCGACGCAGACGGCTTCGTTGAATCAAATGATCGGCGTGCCGACGGCATCGCCGGTCAACGGCATCATTAACCAGGTAGAGTCGCTTAATGGTCATACGTACGTTAGCGTTTCGCTGGGCGCCCGGGATGGTGTAACAACCGGTACCCGCCTGACGGTGTATCGCAACGGAACGTACGTCGCGGACATTGTGGTTCGCAGCGTAGACCCCACACAATCTGTTGGCGTGGTGACGCTCGTAAAGCCGGGCCAAAGCGTCAAAACAAACGATACCGTTATGAGCGGCCCCGGTACTTGATATAATTGGGTGGTGGTGTCCGCCGGGCCCGTTGCCTTGGGCGGTTGTTACGTGATTTTTGAACTTCTGGAGCGATGGCTATGTCTCGGATGGATACTCCCGCTCGCATCACGATTAGGCCCCAGGCGAATGTGTACACGGCGCTTGCCATTATTGGCGCTCTGACCACGCTGGGCGCTCTCATTTACTTGGCGTATCAATATAAGATGCTGATTGTGGGCGGATAAATCGTTATTGTGCTGATTTTACCGGCGGTGAAATTCCGATAACATAGAGAGGGGCAGGCTTTACCGGACTATAACCCTGCTTGGAGCTTAGCTTCAGCATTGGTGTAATTCGGTGTGTAGCAAGGCCAGTACACCCCCTGCGGCTGCACCCGGTGGGGTAAGTTTTTGGTCGCTGGGTTGTGCCCTCGATTAACTCGGAGCGCCGTGCGTGTTTTTTGATCCTTTGCTTGGCTGGTTTTCGCTCGATATGGGCATAGACCTTGGTACGTGCAACACATTGGTGTGTGTGCGCGGTCAGGGCATTGTGCTCAATGAGCCATCGGTTGTCGCGGTGCGCAAAGGCACCAATGTCGTGATCAAAAATGGCGTGGGGCTGAAAGCCAAAGAAATGCTCGGCAAAACACCGGGCAATATCACAGCAATTCGCCCGCTGAAAGATGGCGTCATAAGCGATTTTGAAATTACCCAGGCCATGCTCACCTATTTTATTCAAAAGGTGCACGGCCGGCGCTGGATGATCAAGCCTCGCGTGGTTATTGCCATTCCTTCGGGCATTACCGCCGTCGAAAAGCAGGCTGTGGTGCAATCCGCTCATCAGGCGCAGGTGCGTAAGGTTTATCTCGTCAAAGAGCCGCTCGCGTCGGCCATCGGGGCCAATCTGCCCATTCTCGAGCCGCACGGCAGCATGATTGTGGACATTGGCGGCGGCACCACCGAGGTGGCCATTATAAGTCTTGGCGATATCGCCGTATCGGAATCCATCCGCGTGGCCGGCGACAATTTTGACGAAGCCATCATCAACCACATGAAACGCACTTACAACCTGTTGATTGGCGAACAGTTTGCCGAAAAAATCAAGATCGAAATAGGCTCGGCTGCCTCCGTCGGTGCGGAGAGAACCATGGAAGTGCGCGGTCGCGACATGATCAGCGGCCTGCCCAGAAAGTGCATTATCACCAGCGAAGAGATACGTGAGACACTGCAGGAACCTATTGGAAAAATCGTGGACGCCATTTCGCATACGCTCGAACACGGCGAACCTGAACTGCATGCCGATTTGGTTGAAACCGGCATTTGCCTTGCCGGCGGCGGCAGCCTCCTGCGCGGCATAGATAAAGTAATAGCCCAGGCGACGGGACTGCCGGTGCGCATCGCCGACGATCCGCTCACCTGCGTGGCCCGAGGCACCAGCGTATATCTCGAAAATCTTGAGGCGCTCAAAGAGCACATGGAGAGCGACGAGGATGGCATTTAACGGCCGCGAGCTGCTGCTCCCTTGCGGAAAGACCCCATCATGAAATTAACGGCGCGACGCTGGTTCTGGCTGCTTACGCTTGGAGCCGGCGTATGCCTGCTTCTGGCGGCACGCAATCCCCGCGTATTCAAACCCCCGCAGATTCTGGCCGAATCGGTGCATCTGGTGACGCTGCCGGTGTCGTGGAGCTTGACGCGCGTGCAGTTGGTGCTCAACGCCGTTCTGCACGAAAATCCGAAAAGTGCGTCCAAGGCCGCCGAACAGCGCCGCTATTACGACAACGAAATCGAGATTCTGGTCGGACGTATCGCCGTGCTCGAAAACCGCCTGCGTGAGGCTCATGTCATTTATCAGCACTTTCCGGGATTAAGCCGGCAGGTGTCCGCCAATATCGTAGGCTTTGCATCCAACTCCGATGATGTGTGCATTTTAGATCAAGGCTCACTTGATGACCGTCGCATTGTCCCCGGCGATGTGGTGATGGTGGACCTTGCTGTGGTGGGCCGCGTTATTCGTGTCGGGCCTAAAACCTCCACGGTGCGGCTGGTGACCGACCGAGACATGCGAATGAACGCATCAATTTCACGCTTTACCCGGTCCGGCCCGCTGACCATTTCCAGCCTGTGTCAGGTGCGCGGCATGGGCGAAGGGCTTATGCGGTGCGACCTGCCGCAGTATGTGCATTCCATTGCGCCCCAGCCCGGTGATCTGGTATTGCTTAACGACAAAGATTGGCCCTTGGCCGTTAATCCGGCGGTGTTTGGTGAGGTAACAAAAGTGCGCCAGTCCGAGCGATCGTCACTGCGGTGGGTGCTGACGATAAAACCGCGGGTCAATATGCACCTGGTGCGCAGTTGCGTGATTGTGCTAAGCCGTCGGCGATGAATCTGGTGCCTGTTCACGGCTGCTGCGATGGGCCAGAGTTGTGGCGGTTCCGGCATACGCCCCAGCAGGCGCACCCATGCGGCCCAGACTTCCAGCCTGCCAGGTTATGCCTTTCGTGAACGGTTACTGAAGCTGATTATTTTGAAGGTGGAGCAACGGCGGGCGCAGGCTCTGACACGGCCGCTGGTTGGGCGATTGAGGCTTTGCACTTTTTGCTGCGCTGCAGGCGTAGAAGGAGCTTTTTCGGCAGGTGGCGCAGTTGGCCCACGGCAGCTTCGAGTGTAATTCTGCGGCGGATTTTGCGCAGTTGATGGTCGTCGGGTGCTATGCTCATCGCTTCGCGCAGCCAATAGCGGGCGCGAACAATGTCCCGTTTTTCAAGATAAGCCAGCGCCAGGTTGGACATGGCCAGCATGTATTTAGGCAAAATGCGCAGCGCCATCTTGCATTGAATGATGCCCTCGTCAATTTGTCCGGACATCAGAAGAATAACCGCCATGCTGTGGCGGGCATCGGCATCCTGCGGGTCTATTTCCAGCAGGCGGGCAAAGGCGGTACGGGCGCTCTCAAGCTGGTTGAGGTCCATCAGGAGCGTGCCAAGCTCAAAAAGCGTGTGGGCGTCAAGTTCGGGTTGCGAAAGCTCGCAGTTTGCGTGATACAAGGCCTCAACGCGGTTCTTGAGTCGCTGGTGAATCTGAGCGATCCGCAGATGTGCCCGCGGAAACTGCGCATCATGCCGCAGTACGTGTCTGAATCGCTCAAGGGCAAGCTGGTGCTCGCCGGCTGTATCTTCCAGAACGCCTAGTTCAAAATGGGCGGTACATTCATTGGGATCAAGATCCAGAACCTGACGGAACTTTTCGGCGGCGGCTTCGGGTTGGTCCATTTCTGCCAGCAGTTGGCCCAAGTCCAGCAAGGTGTCTATGTTGCCGGGGTCGCAGCGCAGTTCTTCAAGCAGATGACGCCGTGCTTCGCTATGCTGCCCTTTGGTCCACAGAGCTTCGGCGATGCGGGCATGCACCTGGGGATAGTCCGGCTCAAGATCGAGTACCTGCTGCCAGCACCAGAGAGCCCGGTCGGCCAGCCCGCGCGCCAGCAGCGAATGGCCCATGTTGTAATAGCAGAGCGGGCATTTTTCGCGGTATTGGCGGGCGAGATAAAACATTTCCTCGGCTTGGTCGTGCTGGCCGAGTTCGGCATGGGCGAAGATGCGGTTGCAGTAGCAGGCCTCGTAGGTGGGGTCGAGGCGTTCAAGACGTTTAAAAAGATCAATGGAACATTTGTATCGGCCAAGGCGGGTGGCGTCAACGCCGGCGGCATGGAGCACTTCGGCGTCGTGCGGATCCATTCGCAGCGCCTGGGTATAAGCCTTGAGGGCTTCTTCGTATCGCTCCATCATGTCGAGCGTCAAACCCAGGTTGAAATACCACGAGCTGTTGTTGGGGTTGATTTCAATGGCGGCGCGCAGCTCCTTTAAAGCCGCCTCCCAGTTGCCGCCTTCATAAAGTTCATGCGCTTTTTCAACGCGTTGTTCCGCTTCCTGCCAGTCACTCATGGAACGCCGCTCCGAAGTCTCACCAGTAGCATCACTGCCGGATATCATGGTAACAAAGCAGCCGTGCGGTTCCAAGCGATAATGAGTTGCGGCGTTTTATTGTGCGCCGTAACCTGACCTGCCTCTGGATCATCGGGCGTGCTGGCAGCAAGGTGGTATCTTGAGGCATGAGTTAATTTGGTGCGTTGTTGCTGGCGCAGGAGAGCTTCGCAATGCAGCTTAGGTGCCCAAAGTGCAATGAAGTACTCGGTGAGGCGGACATCAACCTTGCCAATGACATTGCTTTTTGCCGCCGATGCAGCGAAGCATACCGATTGTCTGAATTGGTTGGGGGCGCCGTGAAGCCAATGGTTGACCCGACCAGTTGCCCGCCGCGTGGGTGCTGGTATCGCGAAACGCCCGGCGGTTGGGAGGCTGGAGCTTCGACTCGCTCGTTGATGGCTTTCTTCTTAATACCGTTTACTGCCGCTTGGTCAGGCTTTTCGTTGACTGGTATCTATGGCTCGCAGATTGTGCACCATAAGTTTGATCTGATGACTTCTTTATTCGGGCTGCCCTTTCTCATTGGAACGATAGTCCTGATAGGTCTGATACTGATGTCGGTGGCAGGCAGCGTGGTGCTTAGCAGTACCGATGGTGAGACGCTGGTCGTATTCCAGGGGGTTGGGGGTGTCGGTTGGCGGCGACGGGTAAGGATAGCGGCAGGCTCTCGGATTGGCGAAGGAGTTTGGGGCTATAGAAACGGTGGCGGCGCTCTAAGCTGCATCGCCATTGAGGGTTTGCAGAGTATTCGCTTTGGCTCAAACTTGAGATATGCCCGCCGAGTGTTCTTACTGCAGACGCTGCGCCTGAAGTTCCCATTGATTGCGGCGGTTGAACGGTAAATAATATTTCCGGCGGTTTGATCTAGAATATCAGACGATCCTTTCATAGAACTTCATAACTTTTCGGCTTATTGTCAGCGCAAACCAATGTTATGAATATCAGCAGCCACCCGTCCGTAGCTTGTGATAATCTGCGTGTGTTATAAGACCTAAAAAAATAGCAACTTCGTTGTAGAAATCGATTTTTTACCGGCCTATTATTTGCCGAAAAAACGGGATTCTCGGCTGCTCAAGCCGCCGTCGAATTCTTTTGATGTTTTGAATGATTTTACGGCAGTGGTGCGAGCCGGCGTGTGATCGGCGGCATGCTGCGGAAACTCTTTGTTAAGGAAGGTTAGTTATGGTTAGCATGATGGGAAAAATGGCGGTCTCCTGCGCGGTGCTTGGCGGCATGTTCACGCTTTCTTCTGGTGCAATGGCTACGGTGGCGTCTTCACCATTGAACGTGCAGCTTGCCGGCACGCCGTCTGAAAGCATTAACAATGCCTGGGCCATCGCAGGTCAGCATGTGGGCAATAACTTTGTTGGTGTTGCGCAGTACCTGGGGAATGTGACTGCTGATAAGGCTGGCTCGGTTACGCTTACGCTTCCCAATGCGATTGGCTCATCGGGATATGCCGCAATTATTGGCGTTGGCAATAATGGCAGCGATGTTGTGCTGGGGCTTAATAGCAGCGCCGCAACAAGCGCCATTACCAACAATACCTCTTTGGATACATACACCAACGACATCTCATCTTATTTGCCGCAGACCTTCAATCTTGACGGGTACACGATTGGCGTTTCGGTTACGCTACCCAACACAAATATTAAAAGCGATGTCATATCCATATTGAATGGCACCTTCTCGGTGCCGGTGACAGTAAACGGCATCCCCGTCGGCAATTATGACATCATGCCGTATTCCATCACCTTGCCCGGAACATCTTCGCCTACCACGCTTATTTCGCCGGGAACCTCAATTGACCTCTCGACGGCTTGGTCTGCTGATATCGCCAGCTATGGCATTGCATTTGGATCGGGCAGCCCCGGCCACGGAACGCTGGTGGATTTTGATGCGCCAACCAACGTCGGCGCTTTTACCGCTACCGTCATTACGCCGGAACCTGCATCGCTAAGTCTTTTGGCGGTAGGCGCTGCCGGCCTGCTGGCGCTGCGACGTCGGCGCACCGCCTGATGGGCCGGCGGTTGTCCTGTGCCATACTGAGGCTGTTGCCCCGAGCACATGCGGTGAAATCTTGCCCGTGATCTGCGGGTGCGCTGGTGGAGCCTGCGGTGCAGCAAGCGGGCTCTTCGCCGCTGGGATATGCCCCCGCGTGTGGGTATACTCGTAAGCAATAAAGCATGTGGCACTTTTTGCTGGTTGCAGTGATGGTGCACGATTGTGCTTACGTGTGGCCGTGCAGGAATTGTAATCGTTGGCGCAGGATAAACGGGTTCAGCTTTCAGTACAGGCCGAGCGGGCCATTCTGGTGGGCGTACTTTTGCCCGATTCCAATGCCGATCCTCAAGACCCATTGGGCGAACTGGCCAGCCTGGCTAAAACCGCCGGGGCGGTGGTGGTGGACTCTGTGGTGCAGCAGCGCACCAGCGTGGACCCTGCAACTTACATAGGCAGCGGCAAAGCTGCGGAAATAGGTCGTCTGGTAAAAGCCCACAACGCGGATGTCGTTATTTTTGACAACGACATGTCCCCTAACCAGCTGCGCGATCTTGAGAAAATCTGCGACTGCAAAATCCTCGATCGCAGCGAGCTTATTCTCGATATCTTTGCCACGCGAGCTCGCACGCATGAGGCGCAGTTACAGGTGGGTCTGGCTCAATTGGAATACACCTATCCCAGGCTGCGCCACATGTGGAGCCACCTGGAGCGCATCGGTGCCGGCGCGGGCGCTGGCGTCGGAGCACGCGGCCCCGGCGAAATGCAGCTTGAAATAGACCGCCGTCTGGTACGCCAGCGTATCAGCGAGTTTAAACGCCGCATCGCCGAGGTGCAGGGTCGCAAAACACGCGAAGTAGCCACCCGCAAACGCCAGCACTTTACCGTCAGCCTTGTGGGGTATACCAACGCCGGCAAGAGTACGTTGTTTAACACCCTTACCGGCGCGGGTGCATTTGTTGAAGATAAGCTTTTTGCCACGCTCGACACCAAAACGCGCCAGTGGCGTTTAGGGGCGGCGCATGGAGCGCTGCTTTCAGATACCGTCGGGTTTGTCCGCGATTTGCCGCACCATCTGGTCGCGTCGTTCAAGGCCACGTTGGAAGAGGCCACCCATGCGGATCTGCTGCTGGTGGTGCTTGATGTGTCGCATCCGCAGGCGGTGGCGCAGTTTCAAAGCGTCGTACGCGTGTTGGCTGACATCGGCTGCGGCGAGCAGCCCGCCATGCTGCTGCTCAATAAGACCGACGCTCTTGCGGCGCCGGAAGAATTGGCATTCTGGCGGCACAGGTTTCCACAGGCATTGGCCATCAGCGCCAAACAGGGTACGGGCGTGATGCCGCTGGCCGAGAAAGTGCTGCAGCAACTATTGGGTAAAACGCTTGATGTTGCCATAACGCTGGCCCTAAACGATGCAAAGGGGGCTACGTTTGTCGAAAAATTTGCGACCGTTATCAGCCGCGACTACGAAAGCCGTCCAGGCCATGCTATTTTTACAGCGCAAATAAGCAGCCGGATTTTGGAACAGGTGTATTACCACGCCACCCGGCCGGAAATTGCCGTTCTGCGGGAAGTGCCCCGGAGCCATAATGACCAAGCCGCCACCGTGCAGCAATGGATAACCACCTTGGAGGAATTGCCTTTGCTGCAAGGCGCCGGAGCAAATGCTTCGCCCGCAGCTGGCACCGCGGCACGCTGAGGCTGGGTGCGAACGCCTTTCAGTCGGCATGTGCCGGGCGCGTACGGCGGCGGGAGGCGGCACTGTTTTGTTCGGGCATGGCGGCTGCCAGCATTTGCTGCTGCTTGTGTAAATGATCCAGCACGCCTTCGCAAACCCGGTCGCATAACGCCATAACGCCGGGGTCGGCGATGCGATAGACTGCATGCGTGCCGATGCGGTCGGCGGCCACCAGTCCTGCCTGCCGCAGTACGGCCAAGTGCTTGGAGACAGACGCCTGGTTCATGTGCAGGGCGGTCGTCAGCGTTGATACGTTGGCCGGCCCGGTCTGCAGGCGAGCTAAAATGCGCACACGGCTCGCGTCAGCCAAGGCTCGCAAGCGTTCTACAACACGTGCCACAAGTTCGGTATTTGCGGGATCAAGCATAAGAACATATTCCTTTACAAGAATGTAGTATAATATTTTGATGTGCCGGTGGCAAATGGGCCAGCGCAAAAGGGCTGGCAATGCCGCCATTTTCGCGCTCGGTGTGGAGGTTCTGGTTATTGCGCCCGCACCGTTGACGGGCGCCATCATTCAGCAGCCGGCTTGTCGGTTTTGTATGAAACCAACAGGACGAGAAAAAGCGGCACGGGTGCCGGGAATGGCTGTTGGGAGGTCAAGTCTTGTGTTCGCATGCCTTACGCGGTTGCGACGGATAGGCGATAGATCGCCGCATGGCGGTAATCTTCGCCGGGGTGCAGCATCACATTTGGAAAATGATGATGATGCACCGAGTTGGGTAAATGCTGCGTTTCGAGGCATAGGCCCGCATGTTTGCCATAAGGGCCGCCAATTCCCACGACACTGCCATCGAGAAAGTTGCCGGTATAAAGCTGTATTCCCGGCTGGGTGGTTAGCACCTCCATAACGCGGCCGGTGGTTGGCTCGGTAAGACGGGCGGCGAGGCGAAGCGGCGTTTTCTCGGTGCGGAGTACGAAATTATGGTCATAGCCGCCGGGCACCTGGGCGATGCGTTCGCCAATGCGGTGGGGCGTAGTGAAATCGAGCGGCGTGCCATGCACCGAACGAATTTCGCCGGTGCAAATGAGCTTGTCATCCGCAGGGGTGTAGAGGCTGCTGTTGATAAAAATGCTGTGGTCTAAAATATCGCCTGATCCGGCCCCCTTAAGGTTAAAGTAGGAATGATTGGTGAGGTTCACCGGAGTGGTCTCGTCGGTGCGGGCGTAAAACTCAATGGCCAAGGAGTTGTCTTTTGTGATGCGATACGTCACCCGCGTGTGCAAAGTTCCCGGAAAGCCTTCTTCCATGTGGGGGCTTGCATAGGTGAATATGACGGCCGGGCCGTCGGCATCATCAGCAATTTGGGCGTCCCATACCCGGCGATCAAAGCCCTCTTTGCCGCCATGCAGCGTGTTGCCATTGTTATTCGCGTACAGTTTGTAGGTTGTGCCCTGCCAATGATACTCGGCGTTGCCGATGCGGTTGGCTACGCGGCCGACGGTAACGCCCATGTAGGGGTGCTTGCCGAGGTAGCCGGCAAGGTCGGCAAAGCCCAGCACCACATCGGCCGTTTTACCGGCGCGGTCGGGAGCGTGCAGTTCGGTAAGCGCAGCGCCATAGCTGGTTACCTTGGCGCTAATGACGCCGTTGGAAAGCATAAAAATATCAACTTTGCGACCGTCGGGCGTTTTTCCGAATGTTGTTGCGTGTGTTTTCATGACGTTGTTTTATCATGGCGCGGCAGGTTGAACAACTGGGCGCAAACCGTAAGAGCAATGGCAGACGCCGCGCCGGATGCGGCTAACTTTGGGGGTGACGTAACCGTTCACGGACCTGAAGGAAGCAGTGAGGGTGTGGGTTTTCCTGCGAAGTGGTTGGCTACGGTCTGATACA
>JBMFVX010000011.1:0-39319 GCA_049965775.1 Phycisphaerae bacterium | reverse complement strand
AGCGTTGCGCGATCCATCCTCCTTATTATCGGACAATAACCACAAATGGTATCAGTTATTTATTTACAGGCCCTTAGAAAGCGTTTATAAAGCGAATCGGAGGCCGCGCCGGCCCAAAGTCGCCATAAACAGTCTGGCGAGCGGATTTGCCGCCGACAACAGCCAGCATTACGATGCTTATACGCGGTTGCGGAATGTCCGCTCGCGCTTGCCTGACGGCTCTAATTGGAAGGTTGAAACGTATGACTGCAGACCCGTTGGCAGAATTACGAAGCAAAATTGACGAGCTTGATCATCAAATTGTCGCATTACTAAACGCCCGGGCTCGTATCGTGGTCGAAATCGGGCGGATTAAGCATCAGTCAAATGCCCCGGTTTATGCTCCCGACCGCGAAAAAATCGTTCTCGATCGTGTTGCCCAGGCCAACAAAGCCGTCGGCGGCCCTCTGCCTGATTCTTGCCTACAGGCGATTTATCGCGAGCTTATGTCCGGAAGTTTCGCGTTGGAAAAGCCTCTCCGGGTGGCCTACCTTGGCCCGCAGGGAAGTTATTCTCATCTGGCGTCCGTAAAAAAATTTGGAGCCTCCGTGGCTCATGCTCCCGTGGTGGACATTGCCTCAGTATTTGACGAGGTTGCCCGTGGTCATGCCGACCTTGGTCTTGTTCCGATTGAAAATTCCACCATCGGCGGGGTCGTCGAAACCATGGACGCATTCTTGGACCACCCCAACGTTACCATCGTCGCAGAGGTTCTTATCGCCATTCATCATCATCTTTTGGCGGTCTGCGAACCGTCGCAGATCAAGGTTGTCTACAGCAAACCCGAAGCGCTTGATCAGTGCCGCAAATGGCTCAACGCCACCATGCCCGAAGCTGCGCGTATGCCTGTAGGCTCCAGCAGCAAGGCTGCGGAGATGGCTGCGCACGAGACCGGCGCAGCCGCCATTGGCTCTTCGCTGGCCGCAGAACTCTACAACCTCAAAACGCTTTACACTAATATCGAGGACAACCCCAGCAACGTTACGCGGTTTTTTGTTATTGGTCGCCAGCCGGCGCGTCGTACCGGCGACGACAAAACATCCATCATTTTCACCACAGCCCATAAGAGCGGCGCCTTGGTGGACGTGCTGGACGTATTTCGCCGCTACCAGATTAATCTTACAAATATTGACACGCGTCCGAGCCAGAAACGCAATTTTGAGTATTACTTTTTTACCGATATGATCGGCCACGCAGAAGACTCTTCGCTCAAGGCCGCCATCGAAGAGGTCCGAGGCCATTGCCTTCAGCTCGCCGTCTTGGGCAGCTTCCCAAGAGCCGGCGAAACGTTGTAGCATAGCGAGTCCGAGTTACCTGCAGTCGCCCAAATTCCCGTTCCGGCCGGCCGCGATTTAGCGTCTCATGGAGCCGTGGTTTCAACGCGGGCGACCGATGCACTTTTCGTCTTGCTCTCCGTAAGTAAAGCCTGTAAAGATTTTATCGCTTCCCATGTTTGCATCGGCGACATGCGATTAATGTCCAGGGCCATCAACTGTTCCAGAACCTGCTCCTGCGCTGTGGCAAACAAATTAATCTGGCCGCTCACCTGTGTGGCGGCCGCACGCGGACGAATTTTGCCCACCTGCACCGCGAGCTGATCGGTCAGTTTGCGAGCACGCTGAACCACGCTGCGCGGAAGCCCCGCAAGCCGCGCCACCTGAACGCCGTAGGACCTATCTGCTGCCCCCGGAACAATGCGATGCATGAAAACAATTTGCTCTTCCCATTCTCGCACCAATACGCTGTAATTGCTCACCGCCGGTAGGGTTTGTGCCAAGTCCGTAATTTCGTGGTAGTGCGTCGCAAACAAAGTGCGACAGCCGATAGTCTCAGCGAGATGCTCAGTAATGGCCCACGCCAATGCCAAGCCATCAAGTGTACTGGTTCCGCGGCCGATCTCGTCCAAAATAACCAGTGATTGCGCTGTGGCGTGTAACAAAATATTGGCGGTCTCAACCATTTCGATCATAAAGGTGGAATTGCCGGCCGCAAGGTCATCCGATGCTCCTACACGGGTAAATATCCGGTCTACCAAGCCAATGACCGCTTCCTTGGCGGGCACAAAGAAGCCAGCCTGCGCCATCAGCACGATGAGGGCTGCCTGCCGAATAAACGTAGACTTTCCCGCCATATTCGGGCCTGTAATCAAATGCAATGTAGATTGCCCTGAAATCATATTTAAATCATTCGGGACAAACTTATCGCCCAGCAAATAGCCCACGACCGGATGCCAACCTTCACGAATCTTCAGTTCCCGATCGCTGGTCATCTGCGGACGACAATACTGCCGCTTCCAGGAAATAAACGCAATCGAGCATAAAGTATCAAGCGAAGCCAAAGCCTGCCCGGCCCTCTGCAAAACCGTAACGGCTGCCGCCAACTCCGTTCTCAGGGACTCAAAAATATCTCCTTCGAGGATGCGTGATTTTTCCTGGGCGGTAAGTGTTTCGCTTTCGAATTCCTTGAGTTTGGGCGTAATGTAACGCTCGGCATTCTTTACCGTTTGCCGACGGATAAACTCCGCCGGGGCTTTGCTCTGATTTGATTGAGTCAATTCGATATAAAAGCCAAAAACCTTATTGTATCCAACCTTCAGCGACGGTATGCCGGTTTGCCTGATAAGTTCAGCTTGATAATCGGCCAGCCAACCTCTTGAATTATTCGTAAGTTGGCGCAGTCGGTCCAATTCCGGATGGAATCCGTCCCTGATAACACCCCCATCGCGCAGATGTGCCGGCGGAGCCTCCACAATTGCACTCCGTATGTGATCGGCAATTTCGCGCGTTTGCCTCAGCGGTTGGCGAATGGCATCCCAACCGCCGCCTGAAAGATTCGCTCTTTGAAGAAGTTTGTCCACCATGGGAAGGATGTCAAGCGAGCGACCCAGCGCCGCCAGGTCGCGTGGGCTTGCACGCCTGCAGCATATGCGAGCGGTAATTCGCTCGATATCCGCACAGTCTGTAAGCAATGTGCGAACTTCCTCCAGTACCGTTAAATTATCAAGCAGTTCAGCCACAGCGGACAATCGCTCGTTAATCTGCCCGACGTCGCGCAGCGGAAACACCAGCCAGTGCCGCAGCAGACGCGCCCCCATCGCTGTTTTGGTCTGGTCCAACGACGCCGCCAGCGATCCGTCCGTGGTGTTGCTTCTCAGAGTCCGCAGAACCTCCAGCGAACGCAGCGAGACCGGGTCTATCACCATAAATTGGCCGCGGTCAAACCGTCTTGGCGGCCGCAGGTGCTCCAAGTTGCTTTTTTGTGTCTCATGAAGATAAGCCAGAAGCCCCCCTGCCGCACGAATCTCAGGGCTGTTTACTTCATACCCGAACGCCTCAAAACCCAGTACTCCATAATGCTGCCGCAGCGTTTGCGATGCATGGTGGGTTTCAAGTTGCCACCCCGCCCGTGGTGTAAGGGTCAGTTTGTTCATTTCCTTGATTTGCAACGCCCATGCCGGCGATTGATGATCAGCACGCTCCGCAAAAATAAGTTCCCGCGGCCGTACACGCGCCAACTCTTCAATACATTCCTGCAATGTACCAGCCATGGTACTGAACTTGCCGGTGGATAATTCACACCAAGCCATGGCTAGTGGTTCGTCGGGCCGCATGTCGGTATCGCCCGCTGAGGTGGACGGCTCACTCCTGACTGGTACAGCACAGGCAAGGAAGTTTTCCTCCCGGCCATCCAGCAGGGCTTCATCGGTCAGTGTGCCAGGCGTTACCAGTCGCGTTACCTGCCGGTCAATCAATCCCTTGGCCTGCCGTGCATCTTCTACCTGTTCACAAATCGCAACTTTATAGCCAGCGGCGATCATACGTTGCAGGTAGCTTTCAACAGCATGGTACGGCACACCCGCCATTGGAACCGCATTTTCCCCCTTGCTGCGGCTGGTCAACGCGACGCCAAGCACTCTTGCCGCCACGCGAGCATCTTCATAAAAAGTTTCGTAAAAATCGCCAATTCGAAAGAACAAAATGGCATCGGCATATTGAGCTTTGTACGTTTGATACTGGCGCATGGCGGGCGTAAGTTCTTTGGCATCTATTGCGCCGATTGTCATTTTAGAAAACACGTCTGACATGCTTGCGGATTATATCACGCCCGCCAACAAACAAAACCTGTCGGAGAGGGCTATTGTTATAGTAGTTGTTACTGCCAAAACCGCGTTGTTTGCCAGCCTCTTGAGCATTTTTCTCCATGGTTTCGGTCTCCGGCTAGACATGCGCTCTGGATATATTTATGCCAGCGTACGTCTCTATAAACCGCGAAAGATTTGATCCATATTTACATCTTCAGGTTTTGGTAAAGTCTGGTTACCGGTGGGTTTATTCCCTGGTGCTTCGCCACGGGGTAGCCGCCTCGCGGGGGGTGGCTCTGCACCTTCGCCAAGCCCCAGCTCTTTAAGCCAGGTATCGGCAGCGCCGCTGCCCGCTAATCCGTTTGTCTTTTCGATCGGTTCGTCCGCCGTTCGCACAATTCTCTTTCTGCGAGATTTCGCCGAAAAGTTGCGGATGAAATCTTCACATTTTATGGGCTTAGCTCGGGCCTCGCGGGCGTATCGCCGAACCTTCTTATCGTTGGATACCACCTCAACTCCACGGGCACCAGGCATGGAATCAAGTAATTTTAAAATCACGTCATCCGCCTCCGCACGCTGCCCGCTGTATTTGAGTTTGATGTTGATAAACTCATCAGGCTGTGGTTCGTTGGGCTTTTTGTTGCCATCGAGGACGAGAAATATCTGATCATGAATAAGTTCAGAAAGCGATCGGCATAGTTGTTGGATAGACGGCTTTGCGCCAAAGAAACGTTCGGCAGCTTCGGAGCATTGAAGATTATAAGCATCAATGATAATCACGGGCCGCTTCTCCTATGAGCAAGCGAAGCTTGCCGGGCAGCCTGAACTGCACAACTTCAGTCGGTGGCTTGATACACGCATCTGCCAGCTACATAAGTCATGCGTACCTGCCCGGTGACCATTCTGCCGGCAAAGGGAGTATTGCGGCTCTTGCCCATAAAGCGAGTTGGATCAATTTTCCAAACTTTGTTTGGGTCAATAATGGTTATGTCCGCCGGCGCTCCGACAGCCAGCGCACCGCTGTCGCGTAACTTTAGGACGCGGGCGGGTGCGGCGGTCATTTTGCCAATCAACTTCAGCCAGTTAAGCCGGTTGGTTTTGACCAGCGCCTCGGCATAAAGCGCCAGGGCGGTCTCAAGCCCGACGATCCCAAACGGAGCACGATCAAACTCAAGTTCCTTTTCTTCCGCGGCATGCGGGGCGTGGTCGGTAGCCAACACCTCAATGGTTCCATCGGCGACGCCGGCAAGGCAGGCTTCCACATCAGCATGGCTGCGCAGGGGCGGGTTCATTTTGTAATGGGTGTTGTAGTCGCCGCAGCTTTCATCGGTAAGCAGCAAATGATGCGGCGTAACCTCGGCAGTCACAGCCTGCCCCTGCTGCTTGGCTCGGCGAATGAGCTCCACCGCTCCGGCCGTGCTGATGTGCTGCACATGGTAGCGGGTGCCAATGCGCTGATTCAGCAGCAAGTCGCGGGCAATCATCAATTCTTCCGACACCGAGGAAATGCCGCCCAACCCAAGACGCAACGCTGTAATTCCCGCATGCATCGCCCCGCCTGAAAGCGTCGGCTCCTCGCAATGCTGCGAAATCAGACCATCAAACATTCGCACATAGCTGAGTGCTTTCTGCATCACCGCCGCAGACGCCACACCCACGCCATCATCAGAAAAGCCTATAGCGCCGGCATCGTGCATCAGTTGCATTTCGGCCAATTCAATGCCCTGACGGCCTTTGGTAATTGCGCCAAACGGCAGCACGCGGCAGGTACCTTCACGCTGAGCCTGCGTGAGCACATATTCTATCTGTGTTTCATTGTCGAGCGCGGGAACCGTATTAGGCATGCAGCAGATGGTGGTAAACCCGCCAGCTACTGCAGCCGCCATGCCGGTGGCGATGGTTTCCTTATGTTCCTGACCAGGTTCGCGCAGATGCACATGCATATCAATCAGGCCGGGGGTCACCAGGCATCCGGCGACATCTTTGCGAGCCGCCGCCGGCGCCATATCTCGAATTTGTATGCCCACTTGTGCAATGCGCCCGTCTTGAATAAGCAGATCGCCGGGTGCAAACATACCCCGGGCCGGGTCTACGATCGTTCCGTTCAGCAATAGCAATTGTCGTTGGCTCATCGAGCGAAAAGTATAAACGCAAGTTCTCGGAACTGCGAGCTTTCCGGTTTTTTACTTCCCGGTAAGTGACTTGCGTTGGAGCCGATGAAGCTTGGCTATGCTGACCTGCGCGAGCTTCACCATGGTTGCAAGCTGGGTAAAGTCAAAGGTGCTCTTTTCTCCCGTAGCCTGCACCTCTACAAAAGTTCCGTTGCTCAGCATGGCGACGTTCATATCCACCTCGGCGGTGGAATCTTCTGGGTAGTCAAGGTCCGCCACAGCTTGTCCATTGACAATGCCAACACTTACCGCCGCCACCTGCGCCGTAACCGGGCTGCTGCCCAGCATATTGCTCTGGCGGGCCCGCGCAACAGCATCCATCAGTGCTACCCATGCACCTGTGATGGCCGCAGTCCTCGTGCCACCGTCGGCTTGCAGTACGTCGCAATCAATCCAAAGCGTGTTTTCGCCAAGTTTGGACATGTCGAGCACGCTGCGCAGGCATCGGCCCACCAGCCGTTGAATCTCCACTGAACGTCCATCCACCTTGCCGCTGTCGCGCTTTTTACGCGACAATGTGGACGAGGGGAGCATGGCATATTCGGCGGTGAGCCAGCCCTGCCCTTTGCCTACCAGCCATGGCGGTACGCCCTTTTCTATCATGGCCGTACACAGCACGCGTGTGTTGCCAAAGCAGATCAGCACCGAACCACCAGCATGGGCGGTAAAATTGCGCTGAATGCGGATGGGCCGCAGTTCACCGGCCTTGCGTTTATCGTTTCGCATAGGTTGTGTCCTTATAACAAAAATTAATGGCTCCTGGCGGGCATGGCGGCATCATATCTACACACCGGCGAGTTGCACGGCCAGCAGGCCCTTTTGAAAGTGCAGGCGATTCTCCGCTTCGGGAAACACCTGGCTCTGTGGCCCGTCCATAACTTCATCTGTAATTTCAACACCACGATATGCTGGAAGACAGTGCATAACGATGGCGCTGGACGGAGCAGCCCGCAACAGCGCGGCATTGACCTGATAGGGGCCGAAGATTTTAAGGCGCTGGGCCTTTTGATCCTCTTGGCCCATGCTTACCCAAGTGTCGGTATAAATAATGTCGGCCTGCTTAACTACGCATATGGGGTCGTTGCTGGCAGAAAAATCGAAATCGGCGTTTGCGGCGACTGCATCCTTTATGCTTTGGGCATCAAGTTCGTAACCTTTGGGTGCCGCGATACGAAACTTCAGCCCTAAAGCGGAGCAGGCTTCCATTAGTGATCGAGCAACATTGTTGCCATCGCCTACATACGCCAGCGTAAGGCCGGCAAGTCGGCCAAAATGCTCCTTCGCCGTCATAAGGTCGGCCATCGCCTGACACGGGTGGCTCACATCGCTTAAACCGTTAATCACAGGACGTGAACTATACCGAGCTAATTCTTCAATAGCTTGATGCGAAAATGTGCGGGCCATGATGGCATCGCAAAATCCCGATAGCACGCGTGCCACGTCTGCTACGCTTTCGCGCTTGCCCAAGCCGATTTCCTGAGGGGCTATGTAGGTGGCCGTCCCGCCAAGGTGGCGTATGGCCGCTTCAAAACTCATGCGGGTGCGCAGCGATGGCTTTTCAAATATCATGGCAAGGCCTTTGCCACCGGCCAGCGGCTCGTTGCGACCGGTATTCTTGAACTCCGACTTGAGCCGTTGAGCCACCGCCATCAGGTGCTCAAGCATCGGACGGGGCGTGGTTTTGATATCTATAAAATCAAATTTGCCCTTGGTGTGCACCATACAATATCCTCTGTATCCTCTGGTTAGCGGCGCTGATATTCATCCGCGGACGATTTCGGTTCCAACGCCAAGATCAGAGTAAATCTCCAGAAGTAACGAATGCGGGAATCGTCCGTCAATAATGTGTGTTTTAGCCACACCGCCGTCAAGGGCGATCAAGCAGGCTTCAACCTTGGGCAGCATGCCCTCACCGACCTGCCCGCTGGCGATCAATTTTTCGATGCCTTGCCGTGTCACGCTACGCAACAGCGAGTCGGGGTCGTCTTTGTTCTCCCGAATGCCATGGGTATCAGATACCAGCACCATTTTTTCAGCCTTGCAGGCGGCGGCCACAAAACCGGCGGCGGTATCGGCATTGACGTTTAGCTTTCCGCCGGCATTATCGCCCGCAATGGGCGCGATCACCGGAATAAAATCAGCCTGGCAAAGTGCAGCTAATAGTTCAGCATTAACGCTGGTAATGTGGCCCACCCGGCCAATATCTATCTTCTGGCCTTGCGGGTCGTTGAGAAACAGCTTCTCGCCAAATATCACGATGCTGCCCAACGAATGCAGCGGCATCGCTTTGCCGCCCTGCTCATTGATCGTTTTCACGATAAATGCGTTGATATCACTTACGAGCACATGCTCGGCAATCGCGAGAGTGCGGTCGTCGGTATAGCGGCGACCCATGACGAATTGAGCCTTAAGGCCGGCATCGCTCATGGCCTGCGTAATGGCTTTACCTCCGCCATGCACCACCACTGGCCGCATACCCACAGCCTGCATAAACACAATATCGGTAAGCACTTTACGGAACTCGTCTTGGTTGTCCATGAACGAACCACCGAGCTTTACCACTACTATCTTTTCGTTGAATCGCTGAATATAGCCCAGCGCTTCAATAAGAGCGTCGGCTTTTTTGAGCACTCGCTGCCCCATGGGTATGTCCACGGCTTACTCCGCAAAAACAGTTCCGCCCCGGCAAAACAAGCCGCTAAGGATACGAACGCTAAGGAGACAATGCAATAGCCTTACCACCCAGCACTCTTTGCCGGCTCTCTTTGGTCCGCATCCAAGGAAGCCACTCCTGCCACAGGCCGCGCGAGATTGCAGATGGTCAGGAGGCGTTGGTCATGCGAATAAGTTCGCTAAGCGTGTGCGCCGCCGCCCCCTTGTCAATGGCGGCAGCCGCCTTTTTAATGCCTTCGCGCACACTGCGGGCTTTTTGCCCCACCCATAGAGCCGCACCGGCATTGAGTAAAATAATATCACGGGCCGCGCCCTTTTTACCCGCCAGCACCTCGCGTACGATCTGGGCGGAAGCTCCGGGAGAATCCACGCGAAAACTTTCGCTTGATTGAGTTTTTAGCCCCACATCCTCGGGAACCAGCGCAAAACTACGCGACTCGGCGCCGTCAAAAAGCGACACGTGTGTTTTTCCCGCCAGCGAAAGTTCGCACAGATTGCCTTCCACAGGGTCCACACCACATACAACCATGGCGCGTGCTGCGCCCAATCGAACCAGCGCGGCGAGCACTTTTTCGGTCAGCGCGGGACGCGGTACGCCAGCCAACTGTTTCTTTGCCCCGGCGGGATTTGTGAGCGGCCCCATTAAATTAAAAATAGTGGCAAAGCCGAGAGAGGCCCGCACCGCAGCCACATGCTTCATAGACGGATGATGTCGCTGTGCAAAAGCAAAGCAAATGTTAATCTCATGCAGGCATCGCGTTTGAACTGCGGGCGGTGCCTCCACATTGACGCCCAAAACCGCCAGCACATCCGCCGAACCGCTGCGGCTGGTCACCGCGCGATTACCGTGCTTGGCCACAGGAACCCCGCAGGCCGCAGCAACAATGGCCGCGGTAGTTGAAATATTAAATATCCGCGAACCCGCCCCCCCGGCGCCACAGGTGTCTATGACCTCATCCGGCGCTTCAACGGGTAATACAAACTGCCGCATCACGCGGGCCACGCCCACCAGTTCATCCACAGTTGGCTCGCGGTTGGCCAGTAAAGCCAACAATGCGCCGATCTGTGCGGCATCAGCTTCGCCGGACATAATGGCCGAAATGGCCTCCTGCATTTCATTCTCTGAAAGCGTTTGGCCCGCAACAAGGCTTTTAAGAATATTTTTCATCATTCATCTGGTCCGCTTCCGGATGATTTTGCCCACAACTCCGGCAGCGGCCAATCCAGTGCCCAGCAAACCCCTGTTAACCACGCACAACACGAGCGCCCGCCCCCGGCAGCGTGCCGAACATCGCCGGCTGCTTCTGATAGCGCTTAGGGTATTCAATGTGTAATAAATTGCTAAGAGGCTCAAACGCTTGCTGTTGCAGCAGCACCACAATGCAGCCGCCGAAGCCACCACCCGTCATGCGTGCTCCGAAAACGCCATCCACCGACCGTGCAAGCTCCACCAATGTATCAAGTTCGGGACAACTCACCTGGTAATCATCACGCAGGCTCACATGCGAGGCGTAAAGCAGCCGGCCGCAGGCTGAATAATCGCGAGCCTCAAGTGCCGCGGCAAAGCCCAGAGCCCGTTGATTTTCTCCAATTACGTGCCGCGCGCGACGGTAAACCACGGAGTCCATGGCGGGCTTGGCTTGATCCAGCATCGGCATGGTCGCGTCGCGGAGTGCTTTGACGCCAGGCTGCTTTTGAGCCAGTGCGGCAACAGCAGTTTCGCATTGCTGCCGCCGCAGCTTGTATTCCCCACCCACCAATTCATGTTTGACATTGCTATTGACGACCGCTACGCGAACCGCAGGATCATTCAGAGGCACCTGTTTATACGAGCGGTCGCGGCAGTCCAGCAACATGGCATGACCTCTTTGCGCCAAAGCCGAAATAAATTGATCCATGATGCCGCAGGGCATGCCGGGGTAATGATGTTCCGCCCATTGGCATGCCAGCGCCATGTCTATGCGGTCCATGGTGGCATGCGAGGCGGTAAGCAGCGCCAGAGCGGTTGCAACTTCGAACGAGGCGCTTGAGGACAAGCCGCCCCCCAATGGCACGTTGGTGGCGACCAGGGCATCTATGCCGGTCGTAATCAGCTTCTTGTGCCGCAAGGCCTCCGTCACGCCTCGAGCGTAGAGCGACCAGAGCGGCGGCCCCTTGCTGACCTCGTGCGAAAACGAAAACTCAGCGGGTTCGCCCGGTTGCGAAGCACTTACCATGCGAACGAGTTGGTCTTTTCGGCGGCGAAACACGAGGGCCGTATCTCGTTCAATTGCCATCGGGAATACGAATCCATCGTTATAATCGGTGTGTTCGCCAATAAGATTGACCCGCCCCGGAGCGCGAACTTCCAACAGATTGTCAGTCTCTCCGCCAAAGTGCTTCTTAAATTCATTATCAAGCTGGGCTGAATCCATGATAAACTCCTGAAGCTTCGCCACACGTACGCCGCCGCATCGCAGCCGTGTGGAAAATGTATGCTAAAATTGAGGTTCCAACAACCTCGCGAGCTTATTGCGTTCGCAGTTGGGGCGGAGCCTTACCAACCAATTCTATTATGCTGCGTATTATTTGCATATTTCGACGCCTTCGGCAGATAGGAAAAGCTCAATCTTGTGTCTATGTGAGACAGGAGCCGTGCTTTGACGGGTAATGCTGCCGATTTGCCAACAAACTTGGCAACAATGCTGCCATGACGGGCAAAATATGCTATATTATTCGGCTTACGCTATGGGGCGTAAAGCTTTATAAAATACCGGCTTATTGACGGAAAGGCTCATTTCATGAAATCACCTCCGGTTGTGGCAATTGTGGGAGCCACTGGCGCTGTAGGCGTAGAGTTTTTACGATGCTTGGAGGAGCGGCAGTTTCCAGTGGCCGAACTGAGGCTGTTGGCGTCGGCCCGCTCGGTCGGCAAGGACCTGACATTTCGCGGCGTCAAACATAAAGTTGCAGAGCTAACCGAAGCCAGCTTTGAAGGCGTTGACTTGGCGCTGTTTTCGGCTGGCGGCTCCATCAGTAAAAAATTCGGCCCCATAGCAGCCAAAGCCGGCGCCATTGTGGTGGACAATAGTTCCGCCTTTCGAATGGCTCCTGACGTTCCGCTGGTTGTGCCAGAAATCAACCCACAGGCAGCGCGGCAGCATAAGGGCATTATCGCCAATCCAAACTGCTCTACCATCATCGCAATTGTGCCGCTTTGGCCCATTCATAAAGTAAACCCGATTCGACGGCTGATTGCCGCAACCTATCAGGCCGCGAGCGGAGCAGGTGCGGCGGCGATGCAGGAACTGCTTGACAGCACCCGCGCTTCACTCGATGGCCGGGAACATAAGCACACGGTGCTGCCACATCCGTATGCGTTTAATCTCTTCAGCCATAATTCCGCTGTAGACCCGAAGACACTCTACAACGAAGAAGAAATAAAAATGACGCGCGAAACCCGAAAAATTTTCGGCGACGATGCCATGCGCATATCCGCCACTTGCGTGCGGGTGCCGGTGCTGCGCGCTCATTGCGAATCGCTTACCATCGAGTGTGAGCGCCCCATTACTCCGGCGGAGGTTCAGGCTCTTCTGGCCAAAGCCCCGGGCGTGCGCGTGGTGGACGACACAACCAAGAATTATTTTCCAATGCCCAAAGACGCCGCCGGACAAGGCGATGTTCTGGTGGGCCGAATTCGACAGGACATAAGCGACCCGAGCGGTAAATCCATCGCCATGTTTGTCGCCGGCGATCAATTGCTTAAGGGCGCGGCGCTTAATGCCGTGCAGATAGCCGAACTGCTGCTCAAATAAGGAAGGCCTCATGCGACTAATGCGCGAGCAGGTCCGGGTGCGTAACACTTAGCGATGGCGGCTCATTTGCAGCGCTTACGCCCCAGTTGCGATTGGGCATTGCGCCAAGTTTCAGCTCGAGCGTGCCGCCATTCGCGATCACCTGCTGGTCAAACCAACACTTGTCACAGGTAGCGCCATCCACCGCCATACTCTCAATATACTTGTTGCTTGCCGAAGCACCACGAGCCACAATCGTAAATTCCTGCCCCCGGTACGGGTGATGCAACCGGATAAACACGGTCTTAAATACCGGGCTGCATACCACAAAGGTGCCGCTGGCCGGGTCCACCGGATAGAAGCCCATCATGCTGAAAATCAACCATGATGACATAGTGCCACAATCATCGTTGGCATAGCCGATGTTCCGTCCGATCATTTCAGCGGCCGGTCCCGCGCCATACACCGTGGCACATAAATGTCGCACCAGAGATTGCGTTTTCCAAGGCTTGCCGGACCAATTGTAAAGAAACGGAGCCTGCAGGTCGGGCTCATTATAAGGGTTATAATTTGTGTCATTCCATTGATCCAACACATGGAAGAACAAATCCATCCGCTGATTAAACAACTTTTGGCCCATAAGATTAACAAGCCCGGTAACGTCGTGCGGCACGAGCCAGAGATATTGCCATCCAGAGCCCTCAACGTAGCCACGATCCTGCGTGGGTTTAAAAGGCCTGGACCAAGATCCGTCCAAGTTTCGCGGGCGCATGAAGTGCGTACTTGGGTCAAAGAGATTGCGGTAATACATCGCCCTCTTGCGCAGCATCTTGGCATCGGCGCGCTTGCCAAGCTTCTGCGCCAGTTGGGCCAGTGCCGAATAGGCGTAGCAATCCTCCTCGGTTTGCGAGACTGATCCGTAACCCTCCTTGTCCTGCGGGACGTAGTGCACCTGGTTAATGTAGCCGATATTGGACTCGCCGAGATAAGGCTTGCCGCGAGGTGGCGCCTGCGTGGCATCCTTGAGCATGGCCTGATAGGCCGTCTGCACGTCAAAGTTGTGGATGCCATAGCGATAGGCCGTGCAAATCACGCTGGTAAGCGGACTGCCACACATCACGTTCGTGTAAAAATTGTATTGAGGCCAGCGCGGCATCCAACCACCTTGGCGGTAGTCTCGCACCAGCGATTGACACATCTGTGCCATTCGCTGTGGGAATAAAAGACAGAGTAAAGGCGCTTCGGTGCGGTAAATGTCCCACCCTGAATAATCGGCATATTGCACATCCCCGACTTTGAGCCTGTGTATGCGCTGATCAAAGCCGATATACCGCCCATCAACATCCGAAAATACGCTGGGCATGAGATCTGCATGGTATAGCGCTGTGTAGAACTTAATGTGATCGCGCAGTGTTCCACCCGACACAGTTATACGATTTAATACATTTTTCCATTGACGGCTAGTTGCATGAAACACTTGTGCAAAATCTCTGGTGCCAACTTCGGTTGCAAGGTTGTTTTTGGCACCGGCCAAATCAACAAATGATATGCCTATGCTCGCCGTCACTGTGCGGGCTGTGCCGGCGGGCCAACTGACATAGGCGCCAATCGGTGGCTGATGCCAATTACCCTGCGTGGCGAACTTGGAGTTAGCAGCCACTTTACTGCCGGACCACGTGCCAAAACTTTTAAACCGGTGGTTGAACCGCATGACAAAATAGACCGGGTAAAAGTGACGATTCCCGCAAAAGGTTTGGCTCTTCACCATTCCTTCAATTTCCCGTTCGCTGACAATGCGTATCTGTGCCTGATGCGCGTTGGTAAGCGTGTGGCTGATGGGTATCAGTATATTGGCCTGTTGCCCCGCCGGAAAACTGAACCTGGCCAAGCCTGCGTGCACCGTTGCAGTAAGCTCGACGTTGATATTGGGTTTTAGTAAACGGACCTGGTAAAAGCCCGGATGAGCCGATTCATCACCGTGGCTGTAGGGCGAATGGTACTCCTTCGGAGCAACCTCCACCGGACCGGTCGTGCCGGTAAAGAATACGTCGCCACCATCGGCGCAGCCTACGCCCGACATGTGCAACATCGAAAAGCCATATATCTCGGGATCGTGCCAGTAATATCCCATTGAGTGATTACGTGTATCAGGTGAGAGTTGCACCATACCAAACGGCGCAACTGCACCAGGAAACGTCTCGCCGTTACCCGAAGTACCGATGAATGGATTCACGGTCGCCACAGGAGTCATGTGCTTCTGCCATGTTGGTTTCACTGGCTTGTAGCAGAATTGACTCACCAGCTGCCGGGCATTCTGGCTGCCGCTGCCGCCTGTAAAGCCAATCAGGGCGGTATCGGTACCAACACTATCCACCGGGTTCCAAACCTGCATCATTGCAAATCGCTGTCCGGTCTTTTTATCACAGAGCTTCACATGTAAGCGTGCTCCATCAAAATGCAACTTGACGCGAATGGGATCGCCGCTTGCCAGGTTCACCGGAGCCGTCGGCGTGTAAGAGCCGGTCCGCCCATCCGAGTGGACCGCAAACCCCACCGTATTATTAGCCATTACGTTTAGCTCAAACGCCGCGCTCTGCTGTATGGCTCCCTCTCCACCGTACCCGAGTGAAGCACCATCCTGCCCAAGAGCTTTGGGACCACGAGGGTCTCGCTGTAACACAAACGCTATCCCATCGGCTGGGCCGCCTTTGCCCGGGTTACTCATTTGATAAGTAAAGGCCGCCTTAAATGCGCGAATATCAACGGGCCTGGACGTGAAGATGCTCGCCGCCTGGTTAGCGCCGCCGTTGGTAAGCGCTATTGCATTGCCGTTGTTAAGAACTGCGGCACTCATACCAGAACCGTTGGGCGAAGTAAAATCAGTAAAGTTGCGGGGTGCCTGCATGGTGCAACTCGCCAATGGCATCGAGCCAAGTAAAATAAACGCAGCCAATAGAACTCTACCAGCCATCCCGAAACTCCTTTGTAACAAGCCAACTTAAGAACCGGGCAGAGTGTTGCCATATTACTACCGCAGTTCCCCAAGCGATTCACCTGCCAAGGTGAGAACATAACCGCCTTTTGCTATGGCGTCCATACATCCAATGAGGTTCAATCGGTACTGCTGGCAGACGACAATACCCAACTCAACAGCATGCTGTTAGATCGAGCATCCTGAGGCTATATTGCACAGCGCACGGCGTGGTGGTCTGACAATATCAGCATCCCATTGACCTCGCCTTCAACTAAAAGCCATTATGTGCGGGGAGAACTTTATACGGTCGCACGCATGGGCGGCATACCGCAACCAAAGCGCATTTGCAATTCACCCGGTCACCGCCAATAATAGCCCTTGGCTTTACGAGGTGGTGCCGTTTTTATGATGGTAGCCGTTCACGGGCCTGAGGGAAGTAGTGAAGGTACGGGCCGTCCGGCGAAGTGGTTGTTGACCGTCTGATACAGGAATTCAAAGACGCTGCGTTGTTGCTGCGTGCAGGTGGCGATGGCCGTCCAGATTCGCTCACACCACCGCTGCCCCCGGTCACTCCGCGTGCCTTGGGTGACATGGCGATCCAGCACCACAAAGCGAATGGCCTGCTCGGCGAGATTATTGGTTGGCTCAAGGCCTGGTGACGTGGTAAATCGAAAATAGGAGTCCTTGTTTTGGCGGAAACGTCCGGCCATGTTCTGGGCCGGTTTGTGTTCCGGAGCATCCAAGCTCACGACCAGCATATCATCACGGGCTTTTTCCAGTGCTTGCTGGAATATCTGGGGTGCCATCATCTCCCGTTGATGGAGGATGTGGAATAGCTGCCGCAAGGCTTCCAACAGCCGCTGGCCGTAGGCGACAGTGGTCGTTTCCGGCAGCGTCGTGAGGAACTTCACGTCCCGGATTAAATGCGCCAGACAGAACTGCATGGTTATGCCGCACTCTCTCCTGTATTTGTGGTAGGCCGAGAAGTAATCGCAACCCAGTGTGCCCGCAAAATCGTCGCCCAACACCCTCCGCAGTACCTGCGATCCCCGCGAGCGATCAACCCGGAAGAGCGTAAAGAACTCGGTGCGGAAGCACCAGGTCCAATGGGGCTGGCCGTTAGTCCTGTGCCCGGTCTCATCCGTGTTCACCACCGCCTGCCTGGGCAGTGCCGTCTGCAAGGCCCCGTGCGACTCCGCCATGGCTGTACTGACTTTCTGGATCACCTTGGCCAGTTGTCCCCGCGAGATCGGTAGATGCAAGACATCGCGGCAGAACTTGCGAATTGTGGAAAATGAACAATGGCAGGTTCCCTTGAGGTACGCGATCCACGCCGTGAGACGTGGGCCGACCAAGCCGCTATTCTGAACATCCGCCGGCAGCGGCGCATAGTAGGCCTTTTGGCAGTGCCGACAGAAACACGCATGACTGCGATGTTCCACCACCTCCACAGGGATCTCCGGTATTTCCACCTGTTGAAGTTTACGTGGTGGCTGCTTCAGCGGTCGCACTCGACGGCCGCACTGTGGACAGCGATCCATTTGGTAATCCACCACCCGATTGATCTGTGCGGAAGTAAAAGGCTCGCGCTCATGGCGCGGGTGGCCCTTCTGACCGCCGATCATCCGTTTCTCTCCCGGTGGCAGGGGCGGCGGCGGTGGCTTGACAATATCACGGGAGGGTGGCTTGGAAGAATTCGAGGAGTTTTTTGACAGCCGGGCCACCTGGGCCAAGAGATCAGCCACTTGTTTGGAAAGATCCGTGACCTGCTGGCGCAACGCAGCGATGGTGGCATCACGCTGGGCGAGTTGCCGTGCAAAATCGCCGACACGCGATTTCAAAGTTGTGTTTTGTAATTCCAGCTCAGCGATGCGCTGCTGATAGGCTTGTTCGGTACGTGCATCCATGCCGTTTTGACCAATCCTTTGATCCAATTATTTTATCGGACGGATTGTATGGAATGCTGGAATCTTATGCCAATTTATTTTACGGAGATTTATTTGCATTTCTTCTGGAGAAGGGGGTAAACTTTACCTGTGGTCAGGCTACTGGTGAGCTTGGCAGGCCGAACGGCCGTGAACGGTTACTTATGATGTTACAACCCCGCACAGATTCAACTCCGGACATCGCCGTGAGTATTGCCGATTTTACGCAGCAGGTTTCCACCATCGAGCGCGAGTTGACCAAAGTAATCGTGGGCCATACCGTCGTCGTGCGTCAAACACTGTTATGCCTGCTGACCGGCGGGCACGCTCTACTCGAAGGCGTTCCTGGCTTGGGTAAAACGCTGCTGGTCAAAACACTTGGCCAAATTCTCGACCTCAAGTTCTCACGCATCCAATTTACGCCGGATCTGATGCCTGCGGATATCATCGGCACATCAATTCTCGTTTCCGACGCCGGTGGCAACCGGTCGCTTACTTTTCAGCCCGGGCCTATTTTCGGAAACCTGATCCTCGCGGATGAAATCAATCGTGCAACCCCCAAAACCCAATCGGCATTGCTTGAAGCCATGGCTGAACAATCGGTCACAGTCAATAAAACCACCCACGCGATGGCTGATCCATTTTTTGTGCTCGCCACTCAAAATCCGCTTGAAATGGAGGGAACCTATCCACTTCCAGAAGCACAACTCGATCGCTTTGCCATGAAGATAGCCCTTGAACTGCCGGCCCTCGGCGATCTGGCCGAAATACTCAAACGCACCACTGGTAGCGCCACACCGGCCACTTTAACACTGCTCAACGGCGATACCATTGACCGAATGAAGCGACTTGTGCGAGCAGTGCCGGCGTCCGAGGCTGTGAATTCTTACATTGCGCGATTGATATTGGCCAGCCACCCGCAGTCGCCGACCGCACCGCACCTTGTGAAGCAGTATGTTCGCTACGGCTCAAGCCCGCGCGGCGGACAAAGCATTTTACTCGCCGCCAAGGCAGTGGCTCTGATCAACGGCCGTACCAATGTTGCTTTTGAAGATATTGCAGAAGTTGTCCGGCCAGCACTGCGACATAGGCTTCTGCTTAATTTTGACGCACAAAATGACAGTGTTACCGCCGAGAATGTGCTCGATGATCTTCTCAATCACGTGCATCCATAGAATCAACATCGTAAAACCATTTTTGATCAACGGTCGCAAGTTCACTTCAGCATATAGCCGCCAATAAAGCTCGCAATATAGTCTCCCACTCCGTGAAACGCACGTTGCTTCAATAGTTTTACAACGCCCCTTGGAACGGAAATTTACGCAATGTTGGCAACTTGTCACGGTCAATCGCAGTTGCATTCTATGTGCTGGTGGTGTAAATCGGTTCTACCTCTGCCATGTTCGAGTTAGCGCGGCTTTACTGCTTCGGACCGATGAACATTGCACAGGACCCTGATGCGGCGGCGCAAGAACAAGCCTGGCGGATTTATCCGCAGTTGTGGAAGTTCGGAACTGGCGCACAGATGGTCCGCCCTTGTAATAAGGGTTCGAACTTTACCGCCTCACGGCATAACGGTGGAGGTTTTTTAATGATTATGCGCAGGACATTCCGATAATAACTCCGGCAGGGGGCGGCGTCGGATCTGCCCTGCGCGGAGTATGTGTGGGGCACGCATCGCCATGCGTGGTGCGGACTCCGTGCAGTTTTGATCGCGCCGCCCCGCCCTTTTTTCCCGCGAAAGGTCTCTCCGGCAGAATCGGCTACACCTACTTGCTAATCCAGTTGCCTTCTCGCCGATTGTCTTGCAGCACAGAGGACCGCGTATGACCCCCATATACATTATTGAAGATGGACAACTCGACCAGCTCTACCCGCTTACCTATTCGCGTCCCGCATTTTTGTTGAGGTGCGGCGCTTATACCCTGCTGGACCGAATGATGTATTTTATTCACCAGCCTATTTCGGGATTGCTGGTTCGCGATCGAATGGTCAATAAGTTACGACAGACCTTCAAGCTCCCCATCAACCCCAAAATCAACAAAACCAAGAGCGCTATTTTTATCAACGGTCGCTGGCTGATGGATGCGCCCTTCGCCGAGCCGAAACTCAACAGCGCCGCCATGGTCAATAATCAGGTAGTCTGGATGCATCTCTCCGCCGACAATATGGCTAAACTTGACTTGCGCCGTCTGGTCGGATCCAAGGCCTTAAACGACATGCTGCCGCATGTGGGCCTGGAAGGTATTGAGGCAAAACTGGTGGAGTATCCCTGGGACCTTCTTAAATTACAGCACCAGGCGCTGCTGGATGATTTTGCCCGGCGCGGCCGGGCTCTCGATAGCCAGCCGCTGCCGGGGACCCATCTGCTCAACCCGGACAACATGAACATCGCCCGCGATGTGACCATGGACCCCGGTGCGGTTCTCGACGCTCGCAAAGGCCCGATTATGATTGAATCCGGTACTCAAATCGGGCCTAATGCAGTGGTAACCGGACCAGTGTTCATCGGTCGCGACTGCGTCATTCGCACTGGAGCCGATATCCGAGGCGATACCTCCATTGGCCGCAGTTGCCGCATTGGCGGAGAGGTGGTCTCGTCCATTTTTTTCGCCAACTCCAACAAGCAACATTATGGTTTTGTGGGGCACAGCGTTGTTGGTGAATGGGTCAACCTGGGGGCGGGGGTGACCACGAGTAATTTGAAAAACACTTATGGATCGGTGCGAATGACGGTGAAGGGCGCCGATATCTCTACGGATATGCAGTTCCTCGGGTCCGTCATTGGTGACCATGCCAAACTTGCGGTGGGCGTATACCTGAGCACGGGTACCGTTATCGGGTTTTCCAGTCACATTCTCGTTTCGCGGCCGCCCAAATATGTGCCCAGTTTTGCCTGGGTTACCGATCGCGGTGTTGGAAAAATTGACCTCAACAAAGCACTGCAAATTGCAAAAATTGTAATGGCCCGGCGTGAGCAGGAGTTTACCGAGGCGAATCAGGAACTGTTTTTGCGCATTGCCCAGACATGGTCTACCGAGGAAGCAGCTTCTTAGCGAGACCTTACACGATTCTCTCAACCCACGTGACGATAAGTGCCACAGCTATTTATTTGGTTTCCCAACACGCGGCCAAATGCCCCGAACTCCCCTGCTTTGCCTCCAGTGGAGGCATCTGCACTTTGCATCGCTCTGTGGCCAACGGGCATCGTGGATGAAATGCACAACCGCTGGGCGGTTTGGCCGGACTTGGAACCTCGCCTGCCAGAACAATGCGGCTATCAAGCTTGCGTGGTTCGGGTTTGGGCACGGCGGAAAGCAAGGCCTGGGTATAGGGATGTCGTGGATTTCGACATAGCTCCTTTGAGGGCGCTGTTTCCACAATGCGCCCAAGGTACATGACCGCAATCCGATCTGAAAAGTGCTCAACAACAGCTAAGTTGTGGGCAATAAATAAGTACGCCAATCCCAGTTCTGCCTGCAGGTCCTCCAAAAGGTTCAGTATTTGCGCCTGAATGGAAACATCCAAGGCAGACACCGGCTCATCGCATACTATAAGGTCTGGCTTAAGCGCCAGCGCCCGCGCAATACCGATGCGCTGCCTCTGTCCTCCTGAAAACTCGTGTGGGTACCGCCCCGCCGCCGCAGCAGGAAGTCCGACACGCTCCAAAAGTTTGCCGACCACATTCGGAGCTTGCCGTTTATCGGCAATGCCGTGTACCACCATCGGTTCGGCGATCATATCGCCAATATTCATCCGCGGATTAAGCGATCCGGCCGGGTCCTGAAAAATAATTTGGATATGACGCCGCAGTGGCCGAAGTTGGCTCTGCGACATGTGATACATGTCAACGCCCTTGAAGCTGACCTTTCCACTGATCTTGGCAGAGCCTTCCGGCAACAGACGCAAGATAGATCGGCCTGTGGTGGTTTTGCCGCAGCCCGACTCTCCAACAAGCCCCAGGGTCTCCCCGCCGTTGACATAGAGCGATACATCCTCCACCGCTCTGACAACGCCCGTTGGAGATCCAAAAAGAGTCCTGCCAATCGGAAAATGCACGCTCAAATGATTGACACTCAGCAATGGTTCGACATTTTGCTGGCTCGGAAATGTGCCCGCGGCACTGCAGCCCTGTTGACTTGTAATCATAATAATCCTTGCAATTGCCTATACTGTCTGTTCCGGCACGGCAGCCTTCCGACGAAAATTGCTGACCGGCGGCGATGTGCTTGCTGCGGCATAGCCTACAGCATGATGGCTTGCCACCCAATGATTCGCTGCAACCTTCCGCAACTCCGGTAGAGCGGCATTGCATAAGGCCTTCTCGCTTTCGCTGCATACGGTGCAGCGATCCATAAAGCGGCAGCCATTGCTCCATGTATGCGGCTCTGGCACATTGCCGGGTATGGTAACAAGCCGCTCGTGCTCGTGACCCAACCGAGGTACGCAGCTCAACAGTCCCTGCGTATAGGGGTGTAGTGGGTTGTCAAAGATTTCGTAAACATCCGAAAATTCAACAATTCTGCCGGCGTACATGATGGCCACGGTATCCGCGTTTTCCGCAACAATGCCCAAGTCGTGGGTAATAAGCACAATCGCCATGCCGGTGCTTTCTTTGAGTTCTTGCAGCAGTTCCAATATCTGCGCCTGAATCGTTACATCCAACGCGGTGGTCGGTTCATCGGCAATAAGCACCGCCGGCTGGCAAGCCAGTGCCATGGCAATCATCACGCGCTGTTTCATACCACCCGATAACTGATGTGGATACTCGCCAAGGCGCCGTTTGGCGTCCGCTATGCCTACACGCGCCATGGCATTGGCTGCAATGTCCATAGCCTCCGACATTCCCACCTGTTGGTGCAGCAAAATCGCCTCGGTTATCTGATCTCCTATGGTGAATACCGGGTTGAGGCTGGTCATAGGCTCCTGAAAGATCATGGCGATCTGCCCACCGCGAACTTGGCGCATCTGCTTTTCGCTAAGCGTCAGCAAATCGCGGCCTTTGTACAGAATCCGCCCGCTTGTTATGTGGCCCGGCGGTGAGGGAATAAGCCGCAAAACCGACATTGCCGTCGCGCTCTTGCCACAGCCTGATTCGCCCACAAGCGCCATCATCTGCCCGCCATAAACCGAAAATGACACGCCATCGGCGGCACGCACCACCGAGTTCGATCCGCGCCCGCCGCGAAACTCCGTATGCAGATCTTCCACGCTTAGCCATGGCTCGGATGCCGCCGCCGTTGCTGCCGCTGCGGTTTGCTTCATATCCATCAGGCTTCTCCATGCGGGTCAATAGCGTCGCGCAGCGCCTGACCGATTACGTTAAACGCCATCACGGTAAGAAAAATAGCCAATCCTGGCCCAATCGCCTCCCACCAGCGAAACACTGTCGCGGGGTTGCCCGCTTCATTAAGCATTTGCCCCCATGATGCTGTGGGCGGTCTTACACCGACGCCCAAAAAACTCAGCCCCGATTCTATTGTAACCGCCCCGGCAAAGCCAAAGCTCGCAGAAACCAGTACCGGCGTTATGCCATTGGGGAGCATGTACCTAAACAACACTCTCCATAGCGGCAGGCCCGCCGCCTTTGCTGCCGCCACATAATCCAAGCTCCGCAACCGCAGAAACTCTGCCCGCACAAAACGGGCATAACCGGTCCAGCCCGTTACTCCCAAAATCACCATAATCGCCATGATGTTGCGGCCAAACGTTGCTACAAAAATAAGAATCAATATGAGCGTCGGAATCGCTTCCACCGCCTCAACAAATCGCATGCCCAACAAGTCAACAATTCCGGAGAAATATCCATCTATGGCTCCCCACGCAACCCCGATCACCAATGCAATAATCTGGCTCACAAAACCCACGCTCATCGCCACCCGTGCCGACCATAGCAGCCGCGCCAGCACATCCCGCCCCTGCCCGTCCGTGCCAAGTGGATGGCCCGGCATCGGCATTTTGTTAATTAAGTCGCGGCTCAGCGGCTCCATATCGGCATAGCCCCAGTCAATGGGCGCAAATATAGCTCCATGGGCCTTGCCCGCCGCTACAAGACGCTTATAGTTTGTCACGTCCAGCACATTATGTCGGAAAATGCTGATCAGCGTTGTCAAAGCGATCGCAGCTAAAGCAGCCAAAATCATGACCCGCCAGCGCCGCGCGCGGCGTCGCACAAGGTCCGCCTCCGTACGCGTAAGCCACTGGTGCAGCAAGCACCAGACCACAGCTCCGGCCCATACCAGCACTATCAAATCTAAACGCGTAAGCGAACGAAACAAAGGATACAGCCGCTTGGCAGGCATTGAATCGTGCGCCGATACAACAACGGTGTAGGGTCGTGAGTTGGCGATAAACGGTATGAGAACCGCAAGTAACGACAGAGCCATAAGATAGGCAACCGAAACCTTAACCGCCCATGGTCGCACCACCGAGGCCAGTACTTTGTCCCAGTATGAGCGTGGACGTTGGCTTAAAAGCCTTTGCCCACTTGTGTCTGATAGCAGCGATGGGTTCAGGCTATTCATACGAAACCCTCGGATCCGCCACCGCATAGCATAAATCGGTAATCAGGTCTGCCAGCAGGCCGATGATGCCGCCAACCAATCCTACCATTTGCAACACAGGCAAATCGTGCCCAAATGTCGCTTTATACGCCAAGGCACCCATGCCGCGAATCGAAAATATCTGCTCAACAATCACCGAACCCGCCAGCAAGCCCGGTAAAACCCCCGCCGAAATTGTAATGAGAGGCAGCAAGCTATTGCGAAACACATGCCGAACAACCAGCGCCCAGTTGCCTACGCCTTTTGCTCGGGCCGTGCGGACATAATCTTGCCGCATATTCTCGAGCATCGCCGCCCGGACCTGCTTGGAGAGTACCGCAAAACCACCATACACATAGCAAATCAACGGTAGAGTGATATGGTAACAAAAGTCCCCTAAATACTGAAAATAGGTCATGTGCGAGGTATCGGTAGTATGAATACCCGCCGCCGGAAACCAATCCAAAAATTGTGGATTGGCCAAAAAGCCCAGCAGCATGGACCCGACCCAGATTGAGGGCAATGAATAAAGTGCCAATGTCACAAAGCCAAAGCCGCGATCAAACCACCTGCCCCGCTGCACCGCCGCAAGCATCCCGCCTGGCACGGCAATGATGTAGATAATGGCGGTGGCGATTAAATTCAAGGTAATTGTCACCGGCAGCCGTTGCTCGATTAGCGTCAGTACCGGCTCATCGTATTGGTAAGAAATCCCAAAATGCCCTTCGGCAATGTCTCGCACCCAAATCCAATATTGCATCGGCAGACTGATCGGATGGCCAAAGCGATCCACCAAATGCAGCCGTCGCTTTATCTCAAGCTCTTGTTCCTTCTGAGCCTGGCGTGAATTTAATTTACCGGTCGTTCCGCCGCCACCCGGATGCGCCAGACCAGGTGCAAAGCGAACGATAGCAAAAAGCATAAATGACATGATAAACAATGTCGGAATCATCAGGAGCAGGCGGCGGATTATGTAATTGAGCATTGGCTGATCCTATCAGGCCTGCCGGTGATAACGTTCAGTGATACTTCTGTAACGCCAGCGGCACATACCAGTCGCCGGTGTTTATGCCATAGTATCCATAAGGTTTGGTGTTCCGAAAGCGATGGTTAATAAACATCAAGTCATATTGCTGAAATAGAAACAGATAAGGCTGATCGTGATATATGATAGCTTGTATTTGATGCCACTGGTGCATCCGGCTCGTCGTGTTAAGGTTGGATCGGGCTTCGGAAATTAATTTATCCACCTCTGGATTGCTATAACCACCGGTATTGCTGCCCTGGTCTGCAATGCTGGCCGAATCCCATATTTGATAGGGGTCCTGCTCAATAGAACCGGTCCACGCCAGGCAATACGCTTGAAATGACCGGCTGTCTATTCGCTTGAGCATTACCTCAAACTGCATCGGACTGATATTTACCTGAATTCCAACACGGGCGTACTGATGTTGAATATATCCGGCGATCTGAGCAAGCGTTGTCGCACCGCTCGGAATGGTTAGAGTGAACTCGAAAGGTATGCCGTCTCGCTCCAAGATGCCATTGGAGTTTTTCACCCAACCCGCCTTGCGCAACAGGGCTTTTGCCCCGGTCACGCTGTAAGCGATAGGTTTAACATGCTTATTGTTCTGCGGAGAAAAAACGCTAAACGGTCCGTTAATGGGCACGGCCAACCCATGCAGAAAAGAATTGATGATGGCGGTACGGTTCACCAGCATGGCCAGCGCAGTTCGCGTCGCGCGGTCATGAAACATCGACAGTCGCAAATTCCAGCATATATACTGATAGCCATCCGATGGTGTGTGGTAGTCATAATAGATATTTTGCTTCACAAACTGCGTGTTTTTGGTAAACCGTGCGTACTGCGCCGCCCTGGGACTTACGGTATCTAGCGATCCCTTGAGATAATCCTGCATTGCAGCCTGCGGACTTTCAATAAACCGATAGACAATACGGTTAAATGTCGGCGCCGGCCCCCAATAACGGGGATTGCGCACAAGTGTCAACTGCTGCCCGCGCTGCCAGCTTTTGAGTACATAAGGCCCGCTGCCGATCAATCGGCCCGGCGGCTGATTATTAAACTCCTTTGCATGCTTAAACTTATAAACGTGCTCCGGAATAATCTGCAAAGATCCTAAGTTCGCCAAGGCCTGAAAATAGGGATGGCGCAGGGTAAAGACCACCTCACGTGAATTAATGGCTCTGCATGACTCAAAATCGGTATACGACGACCGCGTGGGCGCATCGTCTATTTTGGGATTCATGAGTGTATTAAAACTGAATACAACATCCTTGCTCGTCAGCGGGACGCCATCACTGAAGGTTATATTGGGGCGAAGTGTCACCCATATCTTCAGCCCATTTTTCGCCACGCGATAGCTCTGGGCAAGCCATGGTTCCCATTGCAATGTGACTGAGCTTTGAATCAGCAGCGTCTCAAGAACATACGCCTGCACAATGTACGCCATCTCGCCTTGAGGTACATAGGGTGAGAGCGTTGACGGGTCTTGCCCCAGATTCTGTACCAGCCAATCGCCTTGGGCATAATCAGGCCGATTAAATGGGTTATGGGATGACAGAGGCGGGTTGGGATAATACACATAACGCGATCCATCTGGCAGAGTCTCTCGAAGGGGCTTGGCGCTTTGTTTACCCTCCACGCCTTTTGCAACAGCCCCACCTATCCCAGGTTTAACATCTGTGCTGCTCAATCGGTTTGGCATAAATGTCAGCGAAGTTTCAATGCGTTTGAGCACATAGAGCTGTCGGAGTTGCATATCGTTTAAGCGTTGAATATCTCCCTGTAAGGCTATGATCTGACGCCCCTGATAGGCTGATTGCCCTACTTCCAGCAGAACGGCTCCCAAGAGCGCCAAGAGCAGAAGAACATAAAACAAATCTTTTACGCCAAAGCGGTTGTTCATTGAGTCTCCTGCGGACTTTTCATAACGCAATCTCCTGCTCACATGCGACCACATTTGCCTAAATGACGGCATCGTCAAATATGTTACCTGCTGCGGGGGTCTAATGCATCGCGCACCGCGTCACCTACCACATACAAGCACAGCAACGCAATGCTCAGGCCGGCGCACGGCCATACGATCAACCACCACCGAATATGAATTGGATTGATAGCATGCTCCCCGGCTGATGCCAAACTTCCCCAAGTGGGTACTGGCGGCTGCACGCCAAGGCCTAAAAAGCTTAACGCCGATTCCGCCAAGATTGCACCGGGCACAATCAATGTAGCATAAACCACCACCACCCCCACCAAGTTCGGGAATAGATGACGGACCATAATGCGGGCCGGTGCCAAACCAGCCGCCCGGGCAGCTTCAACAAACGGCTGATCGCGCAAGCTCATGACCTGCGCCCGAATGACGCGGGCCATGGTCAGCCAACTTACGCCGCCAATGCCCACCAGAAGCACCAGCACGCTGGCCACCCCGGAAGAATCGGGGCATCGTATGGCAGCCAGCCAGTTGGTTAATCTGCCAACCACAGCAACCCGTAATAAAATCACCACCAAAATGTAGGGCAATCCATAGAGTACATCCACCGCACGCATCAAAAGTGCATCGGTACGACCACCGGCGTATCCGGCCAGCAACCCAACACTCACACCGATGACCACCGATATCAGCGCAGCCGAAAACCCTAAGGTCAGCGATATAGCTCCGCCAAAGGCAAACCGTGCCAAGAGGTCTCGTCCCAAGCGGTCCGTTCCAAACCAGTGTCGCCACGATGGCGCCGTTAGCGCATGGGTAAGATGCTGCGAATTGTAATGCTTTAGCGACCAAGGCAATGAACAATAACAAAATAAAGCAATGATAATTATCAACGACAGGGCCGCCACCGCGCCCCGATGGTCCACAAAACGTCGTGCGGCACGCAACCACGGCGATTGCGATCGTGATCGCGGTCTAGCTGGTACAGGTATTGTCGAAGCGGCAGCACTCATTGACACAAAGTTAGACGCTGATGCCTCGCTTGGCAAGCGAGGCGACTGGTGTTCTCTCTCGCCTACAAATCAGGCAGATACGCTGCCGCTCCTGCTCGCTTCTCCTGAACACACCATGGCGTAAGATCAGGCACCTTTCCGCCTCACCAACAAATCGTAATTACTGCTCCACCGCACCCCAATGCACTTGCAGCACAGCCGGCTCATCGCGGCTGCTATCGCCTACGCCCAGTTCATAAGCACCTACCGGCACCCGCCAATTCTTTGTATGCTCGTCATAGTATGCAAAATCGCGCCAGGTCAATCGGATCGCGACAATTTTACTTTGGCCCGGGCTTAACATAACGCGCTTAAAGCCTCGCAATTGCTGCACACTCCGATCCGCCCGATCTACCAAAGGATGCACATACAATTGTACAACCTCCGCTCCCGCCCGCAATCCGGTATTCGTTACCGTTATACGAACCGTAATCACACGATTAACACCATGCCCCTTGCTGCTGACCTGCGGTTTTCCAAATGCAAAGTGCGTATACGACAGCCCCTGGCCAAAACAAAAAAGTGGTTGAATATCGTGTTTATCATACCAGCGATAGCCCACATAAATGCCCTCCGCAAACGTCGCCGTCGGCCGTGCCTTGGAACTCCCAGGGTCGAGCGGATACCGGCCAAAGGCAGGCTCATCAGAGGCCTTGAGCGCAAATGTGCAGGGCAGGCGGCCGCTCGGATTAATCTGTCCAAATAAAATGCGAGCAACGGCCAAATTGCCGTTTTCGCCTGGATACCAGGCATACACCAGCCCCGCCACCTTATGTATCCATGATTGCATATCAATACCGCCACCGGCATAAATCACTGCCACCGTATGCGGATTGATCCCCGCTACCTCGCTTAAATAAGAGTTCTGATCGCCCGGCAGCTTCCAAGTGCGATCACTGCCTTCAAACTCATGCCTCCGGCCAAATCCCATGCAGGCCACAACCGCATCCGCTGATTTTAGTTCAACTTTTTGCGCAGCCGAGAGCGTGGTTGTCGCCAGCGGGCCATAGCCAAATCCCACCCAAGGCATGTACCGAAGATGTTCATTGCGCGGATATGACCGTACTCCAGTCACATCTATGCGAAGAGCGTATGTGTGCGCCGCCTGTAAATGCTCTACAACCATACCGGGCCAGGGGTTTGAAGCTTGCGATAAGATGGGCTTGCCGTTGAGATAAACTACTGCCTTCTGTTGGCTGCGCTTATTAAATGGGTCTGCCTCCGTGCCGCATACGATCGGATAATTTCCGCTTGCCTTGGGCGTAATCTTTCCTGTCCACCGGATTGAAAATACCGGATTAATAATCTCGCGAGGAAGCGAATTAAATGGCCAGTAAAACTTTATGCACCGATCTCTTCGCACCAGCGTGGGCTTTCCTTTCAAATTGGCATTGTTAAAATACTCCGCTTTAAAACCCCGTTGCCCCCGTGCGTTAACCGCCGCACCTTGCCCCAAATAAGCATAGCGGCTGCGCGGATAAGGAATCCATAAAATCTTCATCTTGCGGCCACCCGCCTTTTGCATTGCCCGCACCATACTTACCGGAACAACATTGGGCGTGGTGTAAGAACTACCGCCACCGCCCGTTGCCGCAGGCCAGGCCATCGGCCCAACGATCGCTATCTTTAGTGGCTTGTTCAACCCAAACGGCAGGAGATGACGGCTGTTTTTCAGCAGCACGGTTCCCTCGGCAGCAACTTGTAGCGCCACTGCCGAATCGTGCGCCTTAAGAGCTGCTCGCTGCGAAGCCGTGAAATGCGGATACGGTTGCATAAAGCCCATGGCAATCATCATACGCAGCAGTCGCCGCACATGATCATCAATTACCGATACCGGTAAAAGCTGTCGGTTGATTAAGGGCTTCACTTTATGATAGCTTAAGTATTCACCATCTGGCATTTCCAAGTCCAGCCCGCCGACGAGTGACCGCAGAGTTGAATGCGTTGCACCCCAATCCGACATCACAATTCCTGGAAAGTTCCAATGCTGCCGCAACATTTGTGTTAGCAGAAATGGATTTTGGGCCGACCAGACCCCGTTAACCCGATTAAACGCGGCCATAAAAGTCCATACGCCGCCCTTCTCTACCGCAGCCTTAAACGGGGGTAGATAAATTTCTTCCATCGCTCGTCGGCTGATCTTGCAGTCAAGGGTGAAACGATCATATTCCTGCTCGTTGCCGGCGTAGTGCTTGGCGCATGCGGCAACCCCCTGTGATTGCACTCCGCGAATCCAGGGCACAACCATGGCCGTAGCCAATACCGGATCCTCTCCGACGTATTCAAAATTTCGTCCCCCCTGCGGCACCCGAACAATGTCCATTCCTGGGCCTAAGACGATATTTACACCCCATCGCCGACATTCCTGGCCAATAGCGCTCCCTTCTTCTCTGGCAAGTGCTGGGTCCCAACTCGATGCCAGAGCTTCCGACGCCGGGAAGGCCGTTGCCGGGCCCCACGTGCCAACGCCGACCGAGGCATTGCTCATTTTTAACGCTGGTATCCCCAATACTCGAATGGGTCGCGTACGCATAAAACCTGCGCCCGAAAGCAGCCGAATTTTTTCCGCGAGAGTTAACCTGGTTAAAATTGCATCAACCTGCTGATTAATTTTCGTTGGTGTAAGCCCATTGCGGCAATACATCGCGCCATGTGTACCCCAATGCTCCCATTCAAAAGCAGGCGATACCACACGCGCTGTACGCACGGCTGGCTCTACCTGTGGTGCATCGCTACCCAATGCCGCACTCGGTTTTAGCCCAATGCACGTTGTGCCAGCCACGACCCCCACGGCTATAACAACCGCTGATATCTTCAGCGAAACTTTCAAAGCAATCCTCCGACGCGGTCAGAATTAAACTACCTTGCACTTGTCCAGTAGTTTATTCTGCATTAATTTTATTTTCAATATAATTGTTTATATTACTTTTTTAATTCATATATCGTACTAAAATCATTATTGCTATATCTTTAAGCTGAAATAAACCAAATAACTACAAATAAAGTAACACAAATTATTTATTCCATCTATGGAATTTAAAAGCGATATCCAAATATTTCCAACCGCAAATCCTCGCCCGAATGAGCATGCGGAAACTGGCTGGATTTATTTAACAATCAATCCGTAGTGAGTTGTGACATACCTTCGCAAAACGAGCCGCCGTGGTTCATGCCCGGCGGCACCCTGTCCACTGGAGCGATATTGTGGTGCGGTTCATTCTTTGCCTTTTTCGCCATTGCATCAACTTGGTATCAAACGCAACCAACAAATCGCCTTAAATGCAATTTCCGAAGTATACCGAAAGCCATCCGGTGCGGGCACGGCCAGACTTTTTCACCCGATTGCGGGCATACTGCGCCAAAATTGTGCCGGTTATCGCCATAATTCCATGTCACACGCAAGTTTGCCACCCGCGTATTGTTCTCTGATCATGAAATTCAACGCTTCTACAATTGGCCGGGTTAGTACACTGGAAAACCTTTTACAGCCGCGGCCTCGTATAGGTTTGCGGGTTAAGTAAGGCTGGTAATGAATGCAGGCCAAGTGCCGGCGACACCGCGTAAACGTCGTTATGAATATCAACCGTAAGATGGCCTCCAGCGGGCTGTTTGGGAATTAGCAGAGCCGCCTTTGTTGGAGCCGGTTTGGGTTTAGCCTTTGCCTGCAGGTAGCTGCCCAGACCCACCACGATCGTTGAAAATACCAGAATGATGATGCCCAGTGTTATCAGTGCATGCGTTACGCGACTGGTACCTCGCCACTCATGGAGAATAATACCCCAAATGGTGGCAAAGATGATGATGCTGGCCATGTGCAGGGTCCAGCCTGAAAATGCCAGTTTTTCCGGCATTTTAGATTGTCCCATCTGATAGAAGAAAAATTGCAGATACCACAACGTGCCTGCCATGGCACAAAGTATGTAGTTGCGAGTCAACGGTACGCGGTCGCCATTTGGCCGCTGCGCCTGCGCCGGCTGCGTATATCCTGGGCCATCCACTGCGGTAACCAGACGATTTTCATCTTCACGAGCCGTGGAGGCCAGATATTCATGAGCGCTTTTATTTTTTAGGTGCAGAAATACACACCATACAAAATTGGTGGTCAAGCCGCCCCATAAAATCACAATTAGTGTCGGCAAGCCGGCCCATAAATCAGAATGATGGCCCGTCGCCAGCAAATGAGCTTGCTTAGCTGCGTCCGTAATCGGCTGACCGCGATCCAGCGCAAAGTTGAAGCAGGCACTCATGATGCCCGAAAAGGTGGCTATTACAATGCCCTTAAAAAAACTGAACTCCGCCACTGATGCCTTCTTCACCTCGGCGGACAGCTCCGTCTCTTTGGCCACACCCGCCAACCCGGCTACGGCAATGCCAAGAAGACAAATAGCTACGCCCACAAGCGTCATAAGCCCCCATCCCGTGCTGATGAGTTGCCTGCCTTGATGATCCAGAAAAATCGGCGGCACCAGGGTTCCCACGGCAGCACAATAACTTAACGCCACCGCCATGCCCAAGCCCACCCCCAGGTAGCGCATGGTCAGGCCGAAGGTCAAGCCGCCAAAGCCCCAAAGCACACCAAAGAGGTAGGTAAGCCAAAACACGCTGGGCTTTGCAGAAAATACGATATGCCACACATTAGGCACCAGCAGCCAGGCGAAAACGGTCGGCGCGACAAGCCAACTGAATATTCCGCCCAGAAGCCAATAGGTTTCCCACGACCACTTTCGCACGCCCTTGTACGGTATATAAAAGCTGCCCGATGCCAGCCCGCCAGTCCAATGCAAAGTTACCGCTGCAATAAAACTTGTACCCGCTGCCGACATAACTAAACTCCTCGCCAAAAAAGCGTTACGTTTTGCGTCATCAAGTATGAATATCTGCCCGCCAAGGCAGCGGGTACGACCCCGTCGCCAGAAGTCTACCCTTCCCGCTATGGTTTACGCAAGTATAATTTCGCCATAACTGTTTGATGTTATCAGCACCGGGCGACATGCACGATCAAATAGTCTTTCGCACCGCAAAATGCGACACCTGTCGTTCGGTCGTCTCGTAACCGCCGCCCTCCGGGGGTGCAGGAATTTGAGAACAGCAAATAAGTCTGGCCAAACGTTTTACGACCGATGGTTTTATATTTGCATCGCCATCACTAGAGCTTGCGGGCCCATCGCTCCGCCATCTTTTTCTTGATGCGTTTGTACTCATCGTCGGTAACTTCGCCGTTGGTGCGCATCTTCTCTAAATCGGCAAGCGTAAAGCCTGTAAAGACATTATCCTGCTCGCCATGACGCACGCGACGACGAATGTACTGCACAATCACAAAAGCCAGCAGGGCAAAAATAAACAGCCCCCCCGCGCCCACGAATAGATTATGCAGGGCATGAGCGTAGGTCTCAGGTTGTGTGCTCGCCGCAGCCATTACCATTCCCCTGTAACTTGTGCCGGCACTCGCCCTCCCGCACCAGCTCCACGAAACGATTGCCAATCCCGTTCAACATGCAAATACGCTACTATCTTATGCTTGCCGGCAGCCCCATGTAAACGCGCCTCGATAGCATCATTCACAAAGGTCTATTGAGCCTGTCCGCCAAGCCTTGCTCGACGTGTGCCGCGATTCGGGATTTCACCAACGACATGTCTGGACACGCCGAGCCAAGTTCGCTCGCAAGCGAGGTAACCGGCCGTCCTAATCCACATGGATTAATTAACTCAAAATAGCTTAAGTCTGTGGTGATGTTAAGAGCCAGACCGTGAAAGCTTACCCACCGCCGCAGTTTTACGCCCATGGCACATATTTTTTCCGGTGCGGTACGTTCTGTTGGATAGACCCAAACTCCGGTTGCCCCCTCAAGCCGATGCCCCTTTACCTTAAACGATGCCAGCAGGTCAATCACCACCTGCTCCAGAAATCGCATGTAATCGTGCAGGCCAAATCCATAAAAATTCAGCGGAATAATTGGATAGGCCACCAGTTGGCCCGGCCCATGAAATGTAATATCTCCCCCGCGATCGGTATCATGTACCGCCACACCGCGGGCCGCCAACAATTCCGGCGCTGCCAGCAAATGCTTTTCAGCTCCGGGATGACGACCAATCGTTATCACTGCGGGATGCTCCACCAGCAGCATCGCGCCTCGCGGATATTGGCCCTGCAGCACACGCGCATGCAAATCCAATTGCCGTTCAAGAGCCGCCGCATATTCAACCAAGCCACCATCAAACACCGGCAGAAGTCCAGCGTGCATAGCGGTGCTGTCGCTTTGTGGCGTCATCATTTCCTGCCCGCTGCCGAGTGTTTCCGCTCGCTAGTCATGCGCCGCGAACGTTCGACCGCCAAAACATGCTTAAGAACATCGTCCACCGTATCAGCATAAGCAAAGCGAATATCCTTGCGCACGTGAGGGAGCACCTCCACGACATTTTTTTCATTTCGCCGCGGCAACACCACCATCTTAATGCCAGCCCGCTGGGCCGCAATGACTTTCTCCTTGACGCCGCCGATAGGCAGAACCAAACCCCGCAAAGTTATTTCACCGGTCATGGCCACTTCCGGTCGAGCCGGCCGATTCAAAAACAGCGATGCCAAGGCTGTGTACATCGCCACGCCCGCAGATGGCCCGTCTTTCGGAATTGCTCCCGCAGGCACATGCACATGAACATCAACGTGTGCGAAAGCTTTTTCGTCAAGGCCCAGCCGCCCGGCATTTGCCTTAAGCAAAGAATACGCCGCCTGGGCAGACTCACGCATGACTGTGCCGATTTGCCCCGTCAATTTCAAATGACCCTTTCCCGGCATTTTCGTGGCTTCAACAAAAAGTATCTCGCCGCCGAAGGGTGTATAGGCCAACCCCGTCGCCACGCCTGGAGTCATGCTGCGGAGCGCCAACTCGCTGTCGAATAGTGAAGGTCCCAGGTATGCATGAAGGTCGCCTGGCTTGACAACCATCCGTTTGGCCAACTTAAGGGCTGCTTGAACCACAGGCGAGGGCCTCATCGGTTGGTCCAAAGTCGCGCCATCGGTTTTGGAATCAGCCGATGCCGCTGGATTGGCCGGTTTCCCTGCCGTCGGCTCTGTGCTCTGGTGCGGCGCCGCAGGCAGCACAGATGGCGCAGCAGCTCCTGCGGCCGGCGGCTGCGGCTTATGGTTGCCCACGGCTTTTTTCTCAGCCGGTAGGTTCTCGGCCAGCTTGGCAGCCACGCCTCGAATAACCGAACCAATCGTCCGCTCCAAATTGCGAACACCAGCCTCGCGCGTATAGTGATCAATCACGTAGTTAAGCGTCGGCTGCGGAATTTCGCATTGACGCCGCGTGATGCCGTTCTCCTGCAGTTGCCGGGGCACCAGGTAGCGCCGCGCGATGAGCAGCTTGTCTTGCTGTGCATAGCCTGGAATTTCGATAATCTCCATGCGATCTTTAAGCGCTGGCGGCACAGGCTCCATATAATTGGCCGTACAAATAAAAATTACCTTGCTCAGGTCGAACGGCACACCAAGGTAATGATCCTGAAAAGTGCTGTTTTGCTGCGGGTCGAGCACTTCAAGCAATGCAGCCGCAGGATCGCCCCGGAAATCAGCACCGAGCTTGTCAATTTCATCCAGCATCATCACCGGATTGTTACTGCCCGCCTTGCGTAGCTCCTGAATAATTCTACCGGGCATGGCTCCAATATATGTGCGCCGGTGGCCGCGGATATCCGCCTCGTCGCGCACTCCGCCCAAACTCATACGCACAAACTTGCGCCCCAGCGACTCCGCGATAGATTTACCCAGGCTGGTCTTGCCGACCCCGGGCGGCCCAAGAAAGCACAAGATCGGGCTGCGGCCGCCGGGGTTGAGCCGTCGCACGGCCAAAAACTCGATGATACGCTTTTTGATCTTCTCCAGATCGTAATGATCGCGATCGAGAATGTGCCTGGCGCGAGCGATATCCAAATCATCCTGTGTGCCGACGCTCCAAGGCAGTTCCGCAACGGTTTCCAAAAACGAACGTATGACGCCGAACTCCGGCGACGCCTGCGGAATATTTGCCAGACGGGCGAGTTCGCGGTCGGTCTCTTTTTTTACCACGGCAGGTACGCGGGCGGCTTCAATGCGCGAGCGCAAATCTGCCACCTCGCCGCTCTGCTCATCTTCCTGGCCAAGTTCCTTTTGTATGGCCTTAAGCTGCTCCTGAAGAAAATAATTTCGTTGCGTTTTATCTATGCTGGATCGCACCTGACTATGAATTTTTTCCTGAAGTTCCAATTGATTGATGCGCACCGCCAGCTTGTCGCGCACGCGCGTCAGGCGGTTTTCAACCCCTATTTCCTCGAGAATGGACTGCTTTTCCGCAACAGACTCATGCAGATTGGCCGCTAAGAAATCAGCCAATGTGCCCGGCGAGTCTATGTCGTTAAGTATGCCGGCGGCTTCATCTGGAATGTTGGGGCTTAGCTCTATCATCCGCTGGGCCGACTGTTTAACAGTCTGCACCAACAGTTCAAACGCCGGACTTGGCTGCGGCAATTCATCCTGGAGGAGTTGCACCTTCGCCTTCATATAAGGGTCCTGCGATACCACGTCCAAAATTTTGAAGCGCACCAGCCCATGCACCACAATGCTCTGGTGGCCCTCGGGTGCTCGCAGCATCTTAAGAACGATGGCCACCGTCCCCATGGTATACAAATCACTCGGCTGGGGGTTTTCGACTAATTCACTTTTCTGCGTTACCACGCCGATTATTTTTTCGCCCGGCATCACATCATCCAGCAATCGCCGGCTACTATCGCGACCGATGGTCAACGGAATAACCGCCCCTGGAAATGCTACGGCCTCGCGCACGGGTAGAATCGGCAATTCATCAGGAATTCGCACCTGATGCACCAACGGCCCGGTTACCGTTGCGGTGCGCTCATCGCCCTCCGATGCCTTATCCGCAGAGCGATCCGACCCGTCGGAGGCCGGCATGCGAACTCCGGCTGACGTCGAAAGCACTTCGTTACGGCTCCCATCGTGCTTTTTATGATCCGACTGCGGAGATTCTACGTCTGCGGCTTCAGCCGCGGCGCCGCGTTTAACCGCGTCCGCCGCCTTCTCAAGCAAATCGAGCAGATCGGCAGCGGCCTGGCTTCTGGCGCCTGAAGGAATTCGCTTGGCAGCCATTGGATTCACAGAATTTTTTGATGCTTTTGATTTCACTTGTCTACTTCACTTCCTGTTGCAAATTCAGCGCAGCCGCAAGGCGTGCCCAGGCGCAACGCATGACATATCAAACCAGATATTAGCCAACTTTCGGGAGGGTTATCCAAAGCAAACCCTGATTGTATTCCGCGGCAATAGCATCGCCGTCTACATTGGCGGGTATTTCCACCGTGCGACCAAATACCCCATGGTCAATTTCCATTAAATGCACCGCTACTGTACGTGACATTCCCGGCGGCGTCGGACAGTTGCGGCGGCCTCGAATGGTGAGTTGGCGCTGGTCCACGCGCACATCAATGCGGTCCTTATCCATACCGGCGATGTCCGCACAAATGACAAACGCATCCGGCGTTTCATACAAATTAACGCTCGGCCGCCATGAATCGGTAGTCCAAAATCCAAAGAACGCTCGATTAAGCACGGTATCGCCAGACGGCGTACCACGCCCACCCAGCGCCATTTCTTCCGGGCTGACGAGTTTAAGCTCGTTCATAAGCGACTCCAGATTCCATTACGCAAAGCCGCCAACATCGTAGCGACCGCATCATTTTCACTCAAACACCGCACCTTCTAAGCATCTGGCTTCAATCAAATGCCCGACCGCCGACCAACCAACACTTCTTATTGTAGCCGCTGGCATCGGTCGCTTAAAGTGCCCTGCCACTCGCGATGCAAACCACCCCAATTAGGCCGGCCACCGGGGCGGACGGCCATTGCAGTCGCACACACGAAAGTGCAGCGAAAAAAAACAAATCTCTGTGCCACAAACCGTCAATTTCTTCGCAGCGTGCAAAGATTTTTTAGGCAGCTTTCATCAGCATTTCCGCCGTTGCCGAGCGTGCAGCCAGCAGGCTGGTGATAATTTCACGCCCTCTTTCGGTCAGCACATAACGATGAGTTTTTGGGACTTTTTTGATTAAGCCGTGCGCCCGCAGTTGGCGCAGTTTCCGGGTGATCGCGGCACTGCGGCGGCGCTGTTCCTTGATATCTTTTGTCGGATGGTCATACAGATGGTTCCGCAAGTCGCGATTTCGGAATCCATTGATCGTGAATTCTCCACGATTGACTGTTTCCAGCAGGCGGGCATCTTCCCTTTCCCATGGGTTGAGTCCCCGCACCGGACGCTTGCCATACCGAACCGGGCGACAGATCGGCTCGGCGAGTTCCTTTAATGGCTTGCCACATTGGGCGGATGCCAACGTATCGGCATAACGTTCTGTCTTGCTTCAGTCGGAATTGGACAAGGGGGCTTTTGGCGTTAAGGATACAATGGCGCCGTTTTTAGGAGTCTGTTTATGTCCAGCACCCCCCGTCGCAGTTACACCGGAAGTGAAAAGATCGCTATCTTGAGAGAGGCCCTGCTTGAAGGAGTCAGCGTATCGGATGTGTGCCAAAAACATGGCATCTCGCCCGGCATGTTCTACGAATGGCAGAAAAAGCTATTCGAGCAGGGGGCCATGGTATTCAATGCCGCCTCCGCAGCCGCCGCCCCGCGCCCTACGACCGAAGCCAAGAAGCTCGCAGCCGCAGAGGCCAAACTCCAGCAGAAAAACGAAGTCATGGCTGAACTCATGGGCGAACATATCGCTCTTAAAAAAAAACTTGGCCTGATCTGAACGGCCAGTGGACCCCGCATGATATACGTGACCAGGTGGTGGACTTTGTCAACCGCTGGTCAACCCGCACCGGTCTGCCCATGAGGCAGTTCATACAGTGGTTGGGACTCGCGGCCAGCAAGTTCCACCATTGGAAACAACGCTTTGGAAAGGTCAACGAGCACAACGCATGGATACCACGCGACCATTGGCTTACCCCAGCCGAAAAACAGGCCATTCTCGACTTCGAGCGGCAGCATCCGCTCGAAGGGTATCGCCGATTGACCTTTAGGGCCTGTAAATAAATAACTGATACCATTTGTGGTTATTGTCCGATAATAAGGAGGATGGATCGCGCAACGCTG
>JBMFVX010000010.1:0-39805 GCA_049965775.1 Phycisphaerae bacterium | reverse complement strand
AGACCCGGTTTTCGCCGCTGGCTCCTTGCAGCTGGGGCGTTTGCGACCAATCAATCCTAATTTTTGGGTGTGACAGAGCACTAGCCGATGCAGACAAGATGTCTGCGTTACCGGCGCAGCCGGCTGACCACCCGGAAAAATTGGCAGCCCCCTCTTAAGCCAATACTTCATTCATGCCGGGCCGACGACGCCAAAGCGCGTTATAATTATTAGTCTGTTGCCAAATGAGGTGGCTTGTTTGCCACTCGGCCAATACGGAGCCAATATGCCTGAAAGCGTTCTTACCACCCCGCACGCCAAGCTCCTGGATGGCAAAGCCATTGCCGCACGTATCCGCCAGAACGTTGCCCTGGAGGTTGGCTCGCTTACCGCAGCCGGCAAGCCAATTCAGTTGGTCACCGTACTGGTGGGCAACTCGCCAGCCGCCCGCGTTTACGCCGGCAACCAGGCCAAAACCTGTCGCGAGCTGGGCATTGGTTACACCCTGCGCGAACTGACTGAGGATATCAGCCAACCGCAGCTTAACGCCGTCCTGCAAGGCCTTGCAGCCGATCACAGCGTTACGGGCATCATGGTTCAACTGCCGCTGCCGCCCCACCTCAACACACAAGAAACGCAGTATGGCATTGATGTCATTAAAGATGTCGAAGGCGTCAACCCCGCCAACATCGGTCATGTTGTTTATGGCCATTCTATTATTGCCCCCTGCACCGCCGCCGCCGTGGTTGAAATGATTGCCAGCACCGGCGTCTCACTGACCGGCAAAGAAGTTGTGGTCGTGGGCGCCAGCCGCATTGCCGGCAAACCCACCGCCCTGCTGCTGACAGAAATGCAGGCCACCGTCACGCTGTGCCACATTCATACGCGTGACCTGCCAAGCCACAGCCGCAAAGCGGATATTGTGGTGGTGGCTGTGGGCAAACCGGGCCTCATCACCAGCCAGCACATTAAGCCGGGGGCTATGGTCATAGATGTCGGCATCAACCGTATTCAAGTTCCCGGTCTCGATGGCCGCATGATAGATCGCACCGTCGGCGATGTAGATTTCGCCTCCGTATCGCCGCTGGCAGGTTGGCTTTCGCCGGTGCCCGGCGGCGTTGGGCCGGTTACCGTTGCCATGCTTCTACGCAACACCGTGCGAGCCGCCAAACTGGTTCATGGCATCGAGAAGCCGTTTTAATTAAGCCGCCCAGCAATAACTCCATAAAGCCAAATCAACTAAAACAGGACCCCCGCAACGCATGCCCACTCCAACTCCCAACTCAAGCCCAGCCGTCATTGCCATGAACGCCGTCGGCTTTGATCGCGGCGGCAGCCGCATTTTGGATAATGTCAATTGGAGCCTCGCTCCCGGTCAATGTGCTGCAATCCTTGGGCCAAATGGCTGCGGTAAATCAACCCTGCTTCGCCTGGCGGCGGGTTATCTGTGGCCATCGCGCGGCAGTATTGACCTGTTTGGCCATCGGCTCGGCGAATATCCATTGGCCGAACTGCGGCAGAAGCTCTCACTCGTCGAAGCGGTCAGCATTTATCCGTTTGATAAAAGCATCACCGCTCGCGAGGTGGTTTGCACCGGCTTTTTTGGCTCGCTGACAATAGCCTATGCCCATCCCACGCCAGAGCAGCTTGCCCAAACCGACGCCGCCCTGGCCGCAGCCGGCCTGCAGGCTCTGGCCAACCGCCGCTACCTTACGCTGTCTACCGGTGAGCGCATGCGCGTACTGCTGGCGCGAGCAGTGGTTCATTCTCCCGAACTGCTGCTGCTTGATGAGCCAACCTCCGGGCTTGACGTACCGGCGCGCGAACGCCTGCTGGCCGCACTGGACGCCTTGCACGGCCAAGCCAATCCACCGGCCATGGTGATGGTAACGCATCACCTCGAAGACCTGCCCCCGGCCACAAGCCATATACTGCTGCTCGGCCACGACGGCCGCAGTGTCGCCCAAGGCCCGCCGCCGACCGTGCTCACTCACGAAAACTTAACGAAAGCTTATCAATGGCCGATGCATCCAGTGTTTACCGGTTTGCGCTATAGTGTTAAACTGACTTCGCCATAGCCTCGCTCAATTGAGCGAGGTTCGCTATTTTTTAGGAAAGGCCTAACTCCGCAAGGGAAATAACCATGACAGATAAAATTGAAAAAACCATCATCATCGGCTCCGGCCCCGCCGGCTGGACCGCCGCCATTTACGCCGCCCGCGCTAACCTCCAACCGCTCGTGCTCGCCGGCGACGGCCTCAACCGCGACCGCATGCCCGGCGGCCAACTCATGCTCACCACCGAGGTTGAAAACTACCCCGGCTTCGAGCATGGCATCGGCGGCCAGAAAATGATGGCCATCATGCAGCAGCAGGCCGAGCATTTCGGCACGCGCGTGGTGAATGGTTTTGTCACCCGCATAAACGTCAAGACGCGCCCCTTTAGCGTGTGGTGGGTGAACGAACTCAATGGCGATCCTGAAACCGAAGTTAAAACACATACCATTCTGGTATGCACCGGCGCCCGGGCCAATTACCTGGGACTTGAGAGCGAACAGCGGTTTGAAAACAACGGCGTTTCGGCCTGTGCCGTTTGCGATGGTGCTCTGCCCCGATTTCGCAATCAACCGCTGGTGGTTGTCGGCGGCGGCGACACGGCCGTTGAAGAAGCGACCTACCTCTCCAAGTTTGCCACGCAGGTGTATCTCATTCATCGGCGCGACACGCTTCGTGCAAGCAAAATCATGGCCGACCGCGCTTTAAGCAATCCCAAAATAAAGCCCGTCTGGGACAGCGTTGTGGAAGAGGTGCTCGGCACTGAAACCGAAGGTGTTACAGGCGTGCGGGTGCGCAACATTAAAACGCAGGCCCAAAGCACCGTCACCTGCCGGGGCATGTTTTCGGCCATCGGCCACACGCCCAACACAGCCTTCTTAGAAGGCCAAATTGAATTGAACGACAAAAAATATGTCGTCCTGAAGGATGGCTTTCGCTCGGTTACAAACGTGCCGGGCGTATTTGTGGGCGGCGACTGTGCCGACTCCGTCTATCGCCAGGCTATAACCGCCGCCGGCATGGGCTGCAAAGCCGCTCTCGATGCCGAGCGGTGGCTGGCCGAGCAAGGCGTACACTAATTGCCATCAACACACACTCTCTGGATTGCCCGATGGAAGATGCACCTGCCCAAAAGCTTGCCATTCGCGCCAGCGCCGATGTGCCATTTTCCATCATCTATGAAGATGAGCATCTACTCGTGGTTAATAAACCTCCAGGCGTTGTAACGCAGCCCGGTAAGGGGCACAGCATAGACTCGCTGCTTAACGGCCTGTTCTTCAAGTACGGCAAATGGCTGCACAACCTGGGAGTCGGCCGCGATTTTGGCCTGCTGCACCGGCTCGACCGCGATACCAGCGGCCTGCTGCTTGTAGCGCTCAAGCCCGGCGCTTACGACCAGCTTCGACGCGATTTTGAAGAACGCAAAATTGAAAAGTACTATCTCGCCCTAGTCGCCGGCCGCCCCAAGCCCGCCCAGGGGGTGGTTCAGGCGCGACTCAAAGAAACCATCGCCGATGTAAAAAAGGTCATTGTTTCGCGCAGCGGCCGTGAGGCAATTTCAGCGTACCATACCCTGGAAACCGCTCTCTCCGGCAAGGCTTCGCTTATGCGGGTCAACATCAAAACCGGTCGCCTGCATCAAATTCGCGCCCACATGCTGTTTTTAGGCACTCCCGTGCTTGGCGATAACCTCTACACACTGCCTCTAGCCGCGGCCCTGCCCAAACCACCGCGGCTGTGCCTTCACGCGGCGCATCTTGGATTTAAACACCCGGTGTTGAACAAATGGATGAAGATTGACTCACCTTTCCCCCCCGACCTTGCCAGCTACGCCCGAAGGCTCGGCCTGAAGGCTGCTACTCCGACGTAATGCGATCAAGCCGGTTTTTCCCATTGCCAGTCCACATGCGGGGCCTTGCTCATCGCCTTGGCCGCCTGATGCAGGCAGTCCTGGCATACCAGCGCCTGCGGCCGGGCCGCATGGCTCCACCGCGGCATTGCCGGCGGAATGTTAAACCGCAGGCAAAGCGTGCATTTATATTTTCCTTCGCCGGGCGCAGCTTCCGCCAGCGCCTTTTTCAGACATTCCAGACAAATCACCGAGCCGTGATGCCCCTCCACCATTGCGGCTTCGCCGTCCCAATCCGTCCCGCAGAAATCGCAGGATATCACCACACCATCTGGCTCTTCACGTTGCATATATACCCCGCATTTATTGCTCCCGTATTTCTTCAGGCCGGCCCGACATCCCCGACTTCACAAAGCCTCAACCCGCCCGACATTGTAAGGCTAATCATCACAGACATGCGTTTGACTGTTCGTCTGGGCAACCAAAAATTTGCACAACGGCGGCTGCCCGGCCGCGGCAACATCCGTTTCGCCATCCAGCGAAGCGTTAAAACTCTCAAGCTGAACGTAGCGCCCATCGTCGGCAATAAATGCCAGTGGAACGGTCTGTGCTTCATCATTAAAAAGTTGCAGCGACCAGGGCTGCACTGTGCCCCGCAGTTGCGGCGGTTTTGGCTCAGCGGTGGCAATCAGCACCGAACCATTGGGCAACACGCCCACCAGCGTCGCCCCGCCGATACCTGCGGCCAAGTCGTCCGTATCGGCCTCTGGCATAAGCTGCCATATATAGCCCGACACATACGACCTCGTAAGCATCAACGGGACCGAATCAATGAACCTGCTTGGCAAGACCGCAACTCCGATCAAGTCACCGCGCAGCAATTGCACGGTTGGGTTGCAGTATAACAGCATGCCCGCGCGTCACCCATTGGCAGAGGCCTATCGCTCGTGCCGGCTATCCCAGCACGGTCACTTCCATGCCAAGGTGTTCGCATGCAGCGGTAAGCGATGCAACATGGTCGCCGAATATGCCGTGAATATGGTTCGAAACATAATGCTGTCCAATGGCCTCCGGCGGGCACTTGAATCGCACGTACATGTGCGGCCAGGTATAGGTGGTCTTGCGAGCAAGACCCTCCATAACGTCAAAGCCCAGGTCCGGTACACTGGCCCGCACCAGGTGCATCTGAAACTGCCCTTTCTTGCGGGTAATGCGGCCCAAGGTAATTAATTCAGCCGGGTCGGAATAAAATTGTACGCTCGCGCCGCCGGCCTTGAAGTAAAAGTCCATCGCGGGGTACAGCGTCACCGCCTCCCAGTTTTTGCGATAGTCTTTGCTGCGGCGGCTGAACCATGGGGCATGCTGCCCGGAGTTTACCAGATCGTACACATCATGATCGGCAAAGTAGTGCCGCATGTCGGCAAACAGCACAGGTGTGCCGCTGATCAGGTGCATAAGCTGCATGGTCAACGCGCCGTTGCTGTCGCATTCGGTTGCACAAATAAGCGGCTTTTTATGCGACTCTTCCCAGTCGGCATTGTCGTTAAGCAGCGCTTCGGGCACATCCATAATGCACATATGCGCCTGCTCGGTCATGTCGAGCTGGCCCGTAAGGCCGCAGAAGTCAATGCCTTCGTCGCGGCAGAAATCCTTAAGAGCAAGGTACAAACGCACCTGCCGGGCCAGCGTGCCATTGGCGCCGCGCGTAAGCCGCTTGCCGTCCCATTTTATTTCGCCGCAAGACTTTTCCAGCCAATCGAGGCCGGCTTGTACGCGCTGCCGTTTGATCTGCTGGGCAAGCTCCCAAAACCAAAGCTGCCCGCGATGATACACATGCACGCCAAACTGGCTCATCCATTGGCTTTCATCCACATGGCCCGTGTACATGCCCATGGAGGGGCCGTCAAAGCGGCCGTAGCGCATGCCATGAAGTTTTTTGGCAGCCGCAATGCCGGCCTTGCGCTGCGCGGGTTTAGAATCGTTAAGCCAGCCATCAAATGCCGCAACCACCGCCGGGTCCGACAGATCGCCAAGCGCCCGCGCAAAGGGCCGACCAATTTCCGTCATGCTGCCAGCGCTGGCAAAGTACGCCACCCAGCCCGGATAGGACGGGTTAAGCACGCCATACATCATAATGCTGATGTCCGAACTGAACCGGATGGCCGCCTGTGCGGTAAGGTCCGGATAGCTCCAGATGGCAAAGTTAAACACCACCGCCTCAACGCCGGCCTTATTAAGCCGCTCGCATTCGCTCTGCACCGTGGCATGATTCCACACCACCGCATCGCCGGCCACGACTTTATGCCCTTTGGCCTGCAGAAAATCCTTCAAGGCATTTTGAAAGCGCATGCAGTCGGGTGTAGAAGCTTCCGTAACGCGTTTACGACCATCGCCAAAAGTGAGAATACCAATTTTCATGGAGAATCCTTTACAGAAACATTTGCCTCTGCGACGCAGGCGCGCACCAACACCGGCTCGCTGCGTTGCGCAGAAATACGTACATGATCCCCCAAGGCCTTAATGATACGGAACAACGCAAATTGTGCAATGCCCTCGCGTACGCTGGCAAAATCGGACGATTAAGGGCCCGTAAAGAAATAACCTGTACGATCTGGCTGGTTCTTTTGGCCGCCGGCTTCGTTACTCGCTCCTTACAGACCCACCAGGCGGGGTATGCGCGTCGCTCGCGCCTCGCCGACGGCCAAAATTCCTGCGCCATATCAGTACATGTTATTTCTTTACAGGCCCTAACCTGCATACGCAGGCTGCACCGCAGCTGAAACTGCCGACGAAACTGATGCGGCAACAGAAGCTGCACCGCAGCATTTCGCAGGCGGCTCGTCCACAAATACGTCGCGTCTAACGGCTGCGGCAGCGCTTTGTGCGTGCGCTAAAACTGATCTTGGTATAAAATGCACCTGCTTTATCGGGGGTGCTTATGCGATTTGCCTGGCCGAAGTTCGGCAGGATGATCGGCGGTTTATATTTTGGCCCGGCTGGGTGGCAACCGCAAGGTTGGAGCGATGCGCCTGCGCCCACCGCGCTGCCGACTGAAGCACTTTCAGCAGGCAACGCCCCTCCACCGGCCACGCTGCCAGCCAAACCTGCTGATCAGGCCCCGCAGGCGGCCGGCGGCCAGGCACAGCGCCGTCCATTGCTGGCCGAACTTGACCGGCATGGCATTGTACAATTTTCGCCGTGGACGCCGGCGCTGCCGCAGCAACTTGCCTTGCTGGGCAGGCGCACGGCTGACGTCATGGTGGTTAACATGTTGCCGCACCAGCCGGAATCGGCTCTGCCGGGCTTTTTAACCCGCAAAGAGCTTGCCCCCATGCTGGTTGCCCTGGAAGGCCTGGCTCTGGCGTTAAAACCGCACCGCGTACTTATTACAGTAGACCGCCACGACCACGCTGCCGCTCGGGCATGGGCGGCGGCGGCACGCGGCAGACCCTGGAAGGTTATTCGTCTGGTTAACAAATATCCGCTGGCGCATCCGCGTGCGCTGCTGCACCGGCTGGGCATCAACAACAGCGACATTTCTGAAAGCCCCGCCACGCGCGGACGTTTGATAATTGACCCGGTAACCTGCTGGGCCATAGGCCGCTTGCTCGCCGGTGAAAAGCATGTAACGCATCGTCCGGTGCAAGTTTTTGCACAAGGCCAGGAACCTCAAATGCTGCTGCTGCGCATCGGCGAACCCGTCGCGGGGGTGATGGAGCGCTTCGGCCAGGCATTGCCGGCGGTTGAATGTATTGCCAATGGCATGCTGGCGGGCAAAAGGTTAGACCCGGCAACCGATTGCATTGAAGCCTCGACCGAAATGCTCTCTTTTCGGCCGGCGCCGTTAACAGAAAACACCAGCGACTGCATTCGCTGCTCGTGGTGCGTTTATGCATGCCCGACAGGATTAAACCCCGCAGCTCTGCTCGCTGCCGCCCAGGTCAAAGCCACCATGCCGGTGGTTAACCCCACCGAGGCGCGTGGGTGCATAGGGTGCGGCCTGTGCAGTTATGTTTGCCCCTGCCGACTGCCGCTGGCACAAACCATTGTGCAGATGAGTGCGCAGTCAATCATGCCGACTCCGCCGCGTTCGTCAGCCGCCACCGACGGAGGTGGAGCATGAGCCGCTTGAGCAACCCCGGTAGCGCCGGCCCTTTGCGGGCGGTATCGCAACCCGCAATACCTGCAGCCGCGCTTAATGGAGGCCCGCCATTTTTGGTATGGCCTGTAGCGCGGCGCGAGTTTTATCTGGCTATCAACATCGCTATTGCGCCGACGCTGCTGGGCGGTCTGGTTTTTTTTGGCCCGGTGGCCGCGGTAAACCTGCTGGCGCTTGTCGCGGGTATGCTGCTGAGCTATCCAGTGCTGCGGCTGTACACGCGGCGCGGCAGGGGCATGTCTTTTCAGCACGCGCTGGCCGGCACGCTCGTTGCCGGGGCGCTGACGTCGCCGCTTTATCCGTGGCCGGCAATGCTGATCGTTGGGCTACTGATTCCACTGCTGACGTGGCTTATAAGCACTCCGGGCCGGCATGCCCTCAATTTGGCGTTGCTGGCGCCTCTGGTGCTGCTGGCACTGTATCCGCTCAATGGCCAAGGCCCTTTGCTGGCACGCAACCGGCTGCTGCTGGGCAACGTGCACCACAGCAGCAGCCTTAGGAGTTACCATTGGCCGCGCGCGGGCAAGCGGCAGCCAGCCGATGCGGTAACGTTGCCGGTGCCTGAACAGCAAATTCAGACGCTTTATAAAAGCATTGCCCGCAAGCCGGTGACGTTTAAGTCGCGTGAGCTTATTAATCAGTCCTTTTCGTTTTATTTGCCTTCGCCAACCGAGTTGATTCTGGGCGCTGTCCCAGGCTGGATTGGCACGGTGAGCCTGCTGGCCATTATTCTGGGAGGACTGTATTTATCGTACCGGCACATTCTGCAGCCCGGCTCATGGCTGTTGTTTTTATCGGCAGTGGTGATGGGACTGGTCTTTGGCCCGCTGTCGCGGGGGATGTTTGTTGATCACTTTTGGCAAAGTCTCGGCGGCATCTGGTATTTGCACGGCGAACAGGTGATTGTGCTGCTGACGTACGAACTTTGCAGCGGCGATTTTTTGTTTGCGTCGGTTTTTGTGCTGGCGTTTCCCGGCTCGCTGCCAATGGAGCCCAATGCCCGACGGTTCTTTCTGCTGCTGGCGGGACTTCTAGCGGCATTGACCCATCGGCTGGCGCTGCCGGTGCCGCCGGCGACGTTCGCCCTGCTGGTATTGCAGCCGCTGGCGCCGGTGTTTGACGCGCTGCTTCACCGTCGCTCGTGGATATTGCAGGCTGGCTGAAACCCTCTTGGCTTGCCGGCGGCAAGATGGTGGTGAAGTCCAACGCGCTTACGCGGCCAATGTCAAAGGTCAAAGCCATGGCGACAAACAAGCACAAGACGGTTACGACCCGGCAGCGCGGGTGGCAAACAATACAAGCGAGAATGCTGGAGGTGCTCGGCGGCTTGGACGGCCTTCTCGCTGCCGGAGCCGCCCGTGGCGATCCAACATTTATCCACGACTTTCGCGTTGCCAGCAGGCGAGCACACGAGGTGCTGCACGTGGGCATGTTGGCTTTGGCGCCGTCGCAGCGCAAAGCTCTCCGTCATGTGGTTAAAAGACTTAAGGAGTTGCGTCGTGCCGCAGGCTGCGTGCGCGATCTGGACATTCTGGCCGAGAACCTCACAAAGCTGCCAACAGCTCAAGAGCCAACGCACATGACCGGCCACGACGCGGGGCGACAGCGAGCGATTCAGCGCCTCTGCAAAAAAATTTACAGCTTTGCCGCCGATGGCCAGCTCAAGCAGGTTGCCGGGCAGATTCGGCAACTATCCGAATCGCATCTGATCACAAAGCTCAATACCCGCATCGAGCGTAACCATCGAAGCTTCAGCACTCTTGCCACGACGGCTCTGGCCAAGCCGACCGACCGGCATACGCACAAGCTGCGCATCGCCGGAAAACGGTTACGCTACGCCCTGGAACTATTACCCCGGCATACCGGCCGACTCACCGCTGCACTGCAGGCACTCAAACGCCTCCAGGACACGCTGGGGCAACGCCATGATCTTGAAATACTTCGCGGGCATCTGCAGCACCTGAAACGCACCACGCCCTCGGCCAGAGTCGGCCTACGGCAAAAACAGTGGAAACAGATGCTGCACAAGACGGATGACCGCATCGCGTCGCTGGTGCAATCATTTGCCGCCAACCGATCGCTGCGAGATCTGATGACCTCATCGGCCATGCACTTTTAACCAGCGAGCCGCGGCAACTGCCCGCGCTGACGCTGGGAACTTAGACGCTTCAGCGGCGCTTGTTAACTCGTGAGTTTGATGGCGCTGCGCTATCGTCGCGCCCCGGAATTTTCAGCAGCGCTGCTGATGGCAGGCCGGCAATGATATCGCTTTGTATGATCTCGATGGCCTGGCGCTGGGCGCGCCAGACAAAATGCGTGACAACATCGGCCAATGCCACCCAGCGAAAGTCGTCATGCTCTTCGTTAAGTTGCACGGACGCATTGCCAACCACTTCAGCGGCAAACACAGGCATAAGCACCACGCGGTCGCGCTGCTGGTTATAAAACGATTCAAGATGCTCAACCTGATAAAAGTTTTTCGGCTTAAGCCTGGTTTCTTCGTGCAGCTCGCGCAGGGCCGCGTCTACAGCGGTTTCGCCCTTAAGAATGCCGCCATACACCGTCTGCCACGATGCCGGATAGCTTTCCACATTGCCCGCCCGCTGGAGCTGCAGATACTCTATGCCGCCAGCTCGCTTGCGAAAAACATAAACCGCGACGCGATTGGCTTTAACTTTGGCCATGGTTAACTCCTTTTACTGGCGCAAGGTATATCCGCGGCTGGCGGTGCGGGTAAGCACGCCTGATATCTCCAGCAGCGTTAACTCGGCAATTACCACGCCGGCGGGCAGGCCGCTGGCTTCACAGACACTGTCAACATCGTGCGAACCACTCTTGATAACGGCTACCAGCGTTTGCTGTGTGGGTGTAAGCGGGCGCTGGGCCGGTGCGGGTTCTTGGCTCTGCTGTATGCCTTCGGCGGCAATGCTCGATGCAGTCGCCCGCTGTGAGGCCTTCTTATTCGTCGGCCCAGTCGCTGAAACGGCGGGGGCGGCGGCAGACGACGCATCTTCAACAGGTTGCGGGCCATCGAGCACATCTAAAATATCACGGGCGGTTTCGACCAGCGTGGCCGAGCCGGTTTTGATGAGATGGTGTGTGCCGGCGCTGGCCGGCGAATCTACCCGCCCCGGCAGCGCAAAGACTTCGCGGCCATAATCGTCGGCTGCGAGCCGGGCGGTTATGAGTGAGCCGCTGCGTAAATTAGCCTCCACCACAAGTACACCCAGGCTAAGGCCGGCGATGATGCGGTTACGCGGTGGGAAGTTTTCGGCGGACGGCGGCTGATCGGGCGTTAGCTCGCTGATGATAGCGCCCAGGTCGCGCGCGACAATTTGATCGTAGAGTTCAACATTTTCCGCCGGGTAACAGTGGTACAGGCCGCACCCCTGAACCACGAGCGTTCGGCCTCCGACGCGCAAAGCGCCTTCGTGAGCGGCGGTATCAATACCGCGGGCACCGCCGCTGACAATGGTTACCTGGGCTTCAGCGAGTTCGCGGCTGATGGCCCCCGCCTGTTCGCGGCCATACAGAGTGCAGCGCCTCGCCCCTACAACGCCGATGGCGCGCACATCCTGCGGTAAAATTCGGCCCCGCAAAAACAGCACCACCGGCGGATCTGGCAGGTGCTTGAGGCCGGCTGGCCAGTCGGCATGTGCGGGATGAATAATGCTGATGCGGTCGGCAATTGTTTGTTCATAAAGCGTGCGGGCCGTCTGCATATTAATGCTTCGCAATAGTTCGCCAGCGCGGTGCATGCCGATGCCTTCCACCCCGGCGAGGGGAGCGGCCGAAGCGCCCACAATGGCCTGCGGCGAACCAAACGCCTCGATAAGACGTCGCACCAGTACCGGGCCTACCCCGTGCGCCTGCGCAAGCGCCAACCATGCAATGCAACATTCGCGCTCTGCCGCGCTGTCGTCGGAGAGTTGGGCGTCATTTGTGGTTTGCGGAGATATGTTTTTCACTTGTTTTCTCGCAGATTGCAGCGGATGATTTAACCACAGATCGGCCCGGTGATCAGGTATTCCAAACCAGATCGCACCTCGGCGGCCGAGACGGAATCTACAATAACCGCGGTGCCCAGACCGGTGGGCAATATCAACCGAAGGCGGCCATCCACCACCTTTTTATCGCCGGCCATGGCAGCGAGCACTTCGTTAATATCCATTGCGGCCAAGCGCGTCGGCAAACCCAATGATTGCAGCAGCCGTTCAATATAGTGGGCATCTTGGGGCGAGAGCATCTTTCGCTGAACCGCCACATGAGCGGCCGCAACCGTTCCAAGGGCGACAGCCTCGCCATGCTTGATGTTTTCGTAGCCTATTACAACCTCCAGCGCATGGCCGAAGGTATGCCCCAGATTCAGCAGCGCTCGTACGCCATGTTCAAACGAATCTTCTGACACAATAGCCGCTTTGATGCGGACGTTTTGTGCGATAAGGTCGGTGAGAATGTTTGCGTCGCGGCGAAATATGCCCTGCGTGTTGGCGGCAATAAACTCCAGCAATGCAGCATTGCGAATGATGCCATGTTTGACGCATTCGGCAAGGCCGCAGCGAAGTTCGACATCGGGCAGGCTGCGCAGGAGTTCAACATCACATATAACCGCTCTTGGTTGATGAAATGCACCGATGAGGTTTTTACCCACCGCATGGTCTACCCCAACCTTGCCGCCGACGCTGGCATCCACCGCTGCGAGCAGGCTTGTGGGTACTTGAACAAATGGGACGCCGCGCAGCAGACTGGCCGCGATGAAACCCGCAAGATCGCCCACCACCCCCCCGCCCAAAGCCACAATGGGGCTTTTGCGTTCGAGCCGCGCCACCAAAAAGCAGTCCAGTCCGCGGCTGACGGTGGCGAGCGTTTTATTGGCCTCGCCAGCTGGAAATACAAACTCAACCACGCGGTACCCCGCGCTTTGCAGCGAAGCCACCGCCGCCGCAAGGTGATGTTTGGCTACAATGGAATCGCTGACGATGCCGCAGGAGGGCGCAGGGGCTTGTTCGCGCACCATCCGCCCCAGGCTCGCGAGCAAGCCTGCGGCAACATCAATGGCATAGGGTTCAAGCGGACGAAGTTCAGGTTTTAGCCAAATAGTTGACATAGCCGGCATTGTAGCCGAAACATCATTTTGAACCAGATGGGGAAGCCTCCTTTGAGCGATGGCGGCGGGGCTGGCGTTCGATGGGTAGGTCTGCGGGCGTACAGGTTGGTGGGGAGCGGAAGGTTTGGTCCTGCGACTGGTTTATAGGCCATCAGTCATTAACCGCAGCGAACAAGATGTCGGTTTGCCACAACAGCCACAGGTTGGCATGCAAAGGCCGGAGTGGGATTCGAACCCACGAATCGCGGATTTGCAATCCGCTCCCTTAGTCCACTCGGGCATCCGGCCAACGAGGTACATAAGAATAGCAAAACTTACTGTTTTGAGCCAGCACCGCAGGGTCGTATCAACGCATTGCCGCTGCGTCGTAAGGCTGCAGCAAGGCTTCAATGCACGTGCGTAACGCCGGCGTTAATGAGCAGTTCTGGCATGGCATTGCCGTGGTACACGCCCGAGGCGGCCTGCCGCGCCTGGCCGGGATAGGCACGGTTATGCAAAATGCGTTTGAGCACCATGCGAACGGTAGGGTCGTTTCGCACTGGCCAGAGTTGGTAGATACAATCGCGAAGGCCTGCGCCGGCCTGGGGGTTTTCGACAATGGGCAAGAGTCGCTGCTTAAGCTCGGAGGGCGTTTCTTTGCCGTGCGGGCCGTAGGCGGCGCTGATGGATGACACGCTGTTGGCGGCACCGGTGGCTCCGACGAGGCCGCCCAAAATGGCGCTGACCCCGGCCGCCTGCTGCGCGCGGGCACCGCCCTGGAGCGTAAACTCGGCAATATGGGCTATGCCATAGTGCGTGCGGCCATCGTTTTGAGGGTCATCGGAGCGCAGCGGCTGGGGCTGAAGATTGAGATGAAACGTTTCAGTTTGAATTTGCGCCACATAAACATTGGCACCGGCTGTTTTGGAAGCGCTGGGCTGCACGACGAGGTCGCTAATCCATTGCGGGCCAAAAAGCCCGGTGAGGTAACTGTTAAGATTGCTGAGCCGCTGCCACACTTCGCCTTCATGTTTGGCGTGCTGGTGTCGCACCGGCAGTGCCAGCAGGAGAAAAGCGTGGTGGAGGTCGGCATCGGAATTGCCGGCAACATCGGTAAAAAATTGCCGCACCAGTGTGGTGCGACTGGTGGGATAAGCCAAGGCCGGGTCGGGCGGCGCTTTGGTTAGTGCACTGTAACCCCACCACCCAATGCCAATCACGATGCCGAGCACAAGCACCGCCACAATAGCTTTGCCTACAATGCCACTGCCGGCAGACTCCTCCTGATGTGGCGCTCGTGAAACGGCTGAGCCCGGGCCAACGGCGGTACCGCACTTCAGGCAAAGCCTGTGGCCAGGAATAACCAGCGAACCACATTTGGGGCAGGTTTGATGGTCGGACATAAGACACCTGACGCAAAACAACACCGCACGGCGATCGGTTTTGGGCTGGGCCGCGCGCTTGGCCCGGCTGCCGCAGACGCTTTTTATCTTCTCGCCTCATTATACGATGAAGGCCGAGGCGAAGGTCGCGGGCCTGGGCCTGCCTACTATTTTGTTGACCCGCCGGAGCTTTTCATGCTTTTAATAAGCTTGGCGATGGTGAAGCTACCGGGGCCAGCCAGGAGCAAAGCCAATACCACTACGCCGATAATGGTTGGGTATTCTATGCCGCCCTTTAACACGCTAAAGCCGTTGCCGCGGCTGGACCAGACGGCCACGATCATGTTGAACAGAATGGGTATGGCGGCGATTCGAAGCCCGGTGCCCAGCACGAGCACAATACCGCCGCAAAATTCGGTTAAGCCGCTGAGCCACGCACTAAGCTCAGGGGCAGGCACCCCCAGATGTTTGAGGTAGCCCGCAAAGCCGGCAATGCCGCCAAAGAGCTTTTCCTGGCCATGATAAATAAGTACTCCGCCTACAGCGGCCCGCAGCAGCAGAACGGCAAGGTCTTCGTTCATTTTCATGTTGTTAACTCCTGCTAAAACATGTACTTACCATCGCCCGGTAAAACACAACGTAAGAACCGGCACTATTTTTTAAGCAAACCCGCCGCAACCAGTGCTCGGCGAATAAGCTTGGCATTATCAGCGCTAGGCGGGCACAAAGGCAGCCGCATTTCGGCGGTGTCGCGGCCCAAAAAGGCCATGGCCGTTTTTATGGGGATGGGGTTGGTTTCGACAAACATGGCCTTGACCAACGGATAAAGCATATGATGTACGCGCCGGGCAGCGACATAATCGCCGGCGGCAGCGGCATCCACAAGCTGTTTGACCATAGCCGGGGCAATATTAGAAACCACCGACACCACGCCCCTGGCCCCCACGGCCATCATGGGCAGCGTGAGCGAGTCATCGCCGGAAAGCACAGTCAGGCCTGTGGCCACGGCCTCGGTGGTAAGGTCCAGGTTACCGGCGGCATCTTTTACGGCCACGATGTTTTTACATGCTTTGGCCAGACGAAGCATGGTGCCTGCGGTCATGTTTACATTGGTTCGCCCCGGAATGTTGTAGAGCACAATGGGAATATGGACCGCGTCGGCAATAGCCTTAAAGTGCTGAAACAGTCCTTCTTGTGTGGGTTTGTTGTAGTATGGATTAACCAGCAGGGCCGCATCAGCACCGGCTTTTTTGGCGTGGCGTGTCAGATCAATGGCTTCGTCGGTGCTGTTGCTGCCCGTGCCGGCGATAACCTGCAGACCGGTACCGCAGGCGGCGGCAATGGCGGTTTCAATAACCCTGTGATGTTCGTCGTGCGAGAGCGTAGGCGATTCGCCGGTGGTGCCAACGGGCACAATACCACTGATGCCGCTGTGCACCTGAAACGCAATTTGCCGCTCATAGGCCGTGCGATCGAAACGGCCTTTGTTAAACGGCGTAACCAAGGCGGTATAAACGCCCATAAACATGGTGATTTCTCCAAATACAGCATGGCGGCAAAGCCTTTAACCAAAGGCGCTCCTGCGCCGCATTTGCCGCGAATTATTCAGTTTACACTAACGGGCCATCGCCTGGGCAATGGCCTGCTTCATATCGGCCACGGCCGCGCGCAGGCCGGTAAAAATGGCCCGGCTGATAATGGCATGGCCAATGTGCAATTCCGAGAGGCCTGGCAGTGCGGCAATAGCGGCAACGTTGCGGTAATCAAGGCCATGGCCCGCGTTAAAACGCATGCCCGCATTGAGCACCTGCTCGCCGGCGGAGCGTACTTTGTCCAACTGGGCGAGGCAAGCCTTTTGGTCAGGGGCGTTGGCATAGGGACCGGTATGAATTTCGCAGATATCGAACCCGGCGTCGCGGGCGGCGGCAACCTGGCGGGGGTTGGCATCCACAAACGCGCTAACCACAATGCCTGAATGATGCAATTGGGAGACTGCGGTTTTTATAGCCGAAAGGCGTGCGGCTACATCGAGGCCACCTTCGGTGGTGATTTCACGGCGGTTTTCAGGCACCAGCGTCACCATGGCCGGTTTGATTTTACGGGCAATGCGTACCATTTCGCTGACGGCGGCCATTTCCATATTAAGCGGACGGCGCACGGTGCAGGCGAGGAGTTCAAGGTCGCGGTCCTGTATATGGCGGCGGTCTTCGCGCAGGTGTACGGTGATAACATCAGCACCGCCGAGTTCGGCCTCTACGGCGGCCCAAACCGGGTCAGGCTCGCGTGCCCGCCTTGCCTGCCGGAGGGTTGCCACATGATCTATATTAACGCCCAAAACAGCCATTAAAACACCTTCGTTTCCATACGGGGGATTTTACACGAAATGCGGCGGTGTAACAGCAGTTTGCGTCGGTAGTGTGCTGGATCCGCCGGAAGCAGACGATCGGTACTGGTGGCTAAGGCTCTTTCGGGTTTGGTCAATTGTGAATTAAGATGCAGTGGTGAGACGCCTTCAATAGCAGGTGTTACGTGATCGGCCATCGGGGCGGCCGGGTTGCGGGTGACTGGGGCCGTCTTATTGAGCCGGGATTTTCAACATCATGCCTACTCGCAGATCGCGGGCCGAGTGCAGATGATTGGCTGCCATAAGGCGGGCAATGGCGGCATGCGAGTCGCTATGCATAAAGCGGCGCGCCAGGGCGTAGAGCGTATCGTGCGGGCGCACAACATAATGCTGCGAGCTTGCGTTCGACTGGGGCAATGCTGCCGAATTGCCGGAATCAGCATTAGACGCGACGACATTTTGGCTGCTGGCCGGGGTAGAAACGGCATCGAGCATCAGAGGCGTGGATGATTGGCCGGCGGCCAGTGGAATGCGCAGTTTCTCACCGACCATAAGCACGCTATGGCTGCCATGCTTGAGTGCGGAGGGGTTGGCTTTGACAATGCGGCCAATCGCATCAGGCCCGGAGGATTTATAGAACTCCCAGGCGATATGACCGAGGGTATCGCGCGGCTTTACCACATAGAGCCGCGGGCCAGAGTTTGCGGGGGCAGCCTGGGTGCCGGCGAGAGCGCTGGCGCCCAGCGTGGCATCCGAAGCCGGCACGGCCATAGCCTGACTGGCTGTTACGGAAGGCATAGCGGTTACGTATGCGGCATTTTGAGCATGCATGGCAGGCACGGAGCTGCTGGTTAACGAGGAGGGAGCAAGGCCATTGCCGGCCCGCAGAGGCGCGGCCGGGCTGGGGGTTGCGGCGACCGCAGCAGGCGCCGGCGTATTGACAACGGTGGGCACAGGTACCAAGGCCTGCCCGGGCGGTTGAAGCAACTGCTGCCGGTAAGTGCTGTCGGCCTGGCGCGGCACGGCGATTTGATCAACAGCATGCGGACGCCCGAGGTAATTGGACAGCAGCACGCCAATGACCACGATGAGCATCAGCCCGGTAAGAAGCCCGATTTTGGTTTCACGATTCATGACCAGCAACCTCCATGTTAAACAGCTTACAGCGCCCCATCCATGAGCGTAAGATTATTCATCATCGGCATCCGATAACTCAAAACTTGCAGATTTATTTTTAGACGGTTCGCCTGGCCGGAGCATATTTTCATCTACGGGTCTCGATACGTTGACATCGGCAAAGCGCACCACGCGCAATTTAGCGCTACGGCTGCGCGGGTTGGCAAAAAGCTCGGCATCGCCTGCAACCACGGGCTTTTTGGTAAGTCGCTGGGCTACGCCCTGATCACACCAGTTCCGCATGGCCTGCTTCACAAGGCGGTCTTCGCCGGAATGAAAACTGATGATGGCAACGCGACCGCCGGGGGCCATAAAGGCGGGGATGGCCTGAAGCAGGTTTGTCAGGCTTTCGAGTTCCTGGTTAACAGCCATGCGCAAAGCCTGAAAAGTACGAGTTGCGGGGTTTATCTGGCCGGCGTGATGACGCGGGGCCACCTGGCGAATAAGCTCGGAGAGCTGCCCGGTGGTGGCAATGGGTGTGGTGCGGCGTGTTTCGACAATTTTTCGGGCGATGCGCCGCGACAGGTGCTCCTGCGAGTAGTGGTAAATGAGGTCGGCAAGCTCTTTTTCAGAGAGGGTTGCGACCAGGTCGGCTGCGGTGCGGGCAATGCGCGGGTCAAGCCGCATGTCGAGCGGTTCATCGCCGGCGAAGCTCAGGCCATGTTTCCCGCCGAGAATTTGATTGGTAGAGACGCCAAGGTCGGCCAATAGCATGTCTGCCTTGCCGGCATTTGCGGCGGCGAGCACATCGGCTGTTTCGCCGAAGTTGGCATGAAAAAAGCGGCAGTTTGGGCCGAACCGTTCGAGACGGGCTTTGGCGTAGGCAAGATTTTGCGGGTCAGCATCCATGGCGATCAGCCGCCCCTGCGGCTGCATTCGAGCAAGAAGCGCTTCTGCGTGGCCACCGCGCCCCACTGTGCAGTCGAGCAGCAACTGGTGGGGTTGAGGGGCGAGCAAAGCAAGCACCGCATCCAATAAAACCGGCTCATGACCGTGGCCGCCGAGGTCCATGGTAGCTCTGCGTGTTATACGCTTAGCCGGCAAAGTCTCAAAAGTGCAGGGGCACGGCTGGCTTCACGTGCCCTCACCATGCCATCCATGGCGGGTTGGCCGCCCCTTTCCGTGGCGCGGCTCATGTGCTAAACTAATGGGCTGGTGGGGAGTGCGGCTTGCGTCGCGAGTGTCTCACCACAATTTTGAGGCAACCATTGAGGTGTCGCCGGCGATCCATCCATGGATCGCCGGCGGCACGAGCGCCTCAATGAGATTGCCGCCCAGCCGCATCCATGCGACCGCCGGCAACTTGTAAACCTTTGGAGCGCCTCCAATGCACTCCCACGATCGAGCATTGGCGAGCCTCCAATGCTCTGTCCAAAGCTGCCGTGCTATAAAACCATCCCGGGTCCATCCGGGTTGTTGGGCCGCATCCTGCGACCTTGAGTTACACGAGCGACTTCTCGTAGTCTCCCTCGTTCCAAAGCTCGATTCGATCTCCCATGCCAACGAGAATAAGGTCCTTGCGAAGAATAGCCGGGCCGATTTTTTCCTGATCTCTATTGGCGGCCATAAAACGCTCCGGTATTACAATTCGCCCCTGGGCGTCGGCCTCAACCTGCACGGCCAGCGAAAAGCGGCGCCGGCGAATTTTGGCCTCAGCCTCCGAAAGCGAAAAAGTCTGGGGCCGCTCCGCGACCGAAAACGCCTCGAATACAAATCGCGGCATCAACTCCAGATGATCGGCAGCCAGCGAGGCATCGGCCATGTCGGGCGGCCGGAGGTAAAACTCCAGCGGATGACCTGCATCGCGAAGCGCATCACGATACTTTGCGGGGATGGCAATGCGATTCTTCGCATCCATCGCATGATGAAAGTGGTTGGCGAAGACTATTCGGCCCAGTTCCATCAACCCACTCGTCAAAGCACCCGGCCATTCGGCCGCATTCACCACAATGCCCCACTCCTCACCACTGCGCGCCACTTTACAAACCATGCGGCCCACCTGTCAAGGCATTTGCACCACTATACAATGAGGCAAAAGCTATATTAACCAAACATAATACTAACAAATATCAAGTTTTTGATGAATATCACCTGAAGACCACAACATATAGATAAACAAGAAAATTGAAAAATCCCAAAATTTTTTAGCAGTTAGGCCTCGAATGTGGGATTTCGCCCCACAAACCGGACTTAGTGCGGCCGTACATGACTGAGGTTCCATCACGATCAAGTACTTATATTTATATACATTTATATGGTTATTTATATATTTGATAGGTCTGCTGCATAACAATTGCATGGTACACACGGGCTGCCGCCAATATCTCTATGCAAGCAGTATCGCAGCGATGCCGCAGATCGCGAAGATGATGCCCACCAACCCGTTGACGGTCATAAACGCCAGATTGATGCGTGAGATGTCATGGGGTTTTACAAGCCGCTGCTCAATTACAAGCAGCAGCGCCACTATCGCCAGCCCCAGCCAATACACACTTGAAAGGGCAATCGTTGTGCCCCATGCCGGCTGGCCCACGCCCAAACAAATCAGCAGGACAACGGTCAGTACATGGCAACTTCGAGAAATCCAGAGCGAGGGCACGATGCCGAGCCTGGCCGGAAGGGAAAAGAGCCGGTCGCGGCGATCAATGGATTCATCCTGCAGCGCGTATAGTATGTCGAAGCCGGCGGTCCATAACAGCACGGCCAGGCCCAGCACCACAACCTGACTGGCGAGCACCGGGCCGCGCGGCGGCACAATGGCCACCCATGCACTGACAGGCGCGAGCATGAGCGAACTGCCCAAAAAGAAGTGACATAACCAGGTAAAGCGTTTGGTAAAGCTGTAAAGAGCCAGCCAGCCCAGCACCGGAACTGCTAGCCACAAGGGCCACGGATTTTTGAGAATAAAGTCGAACAACCACGCCACCGCCACAAAGCCCGCCGCCGAAATTGCCAGCGCTGCGAGCATGAACATTGGAGAAATTTCGCCGGTAACGCTGGGCCGACGGGCGGTACGCGGATTGCCTGCGTCAATGCGGCGATCCACAAGCCTATTAAAAGTCATAGCGAAGGTGCGGGCGAACACCATGGCCGCGACGATAAGCGCCAGTCGCAGCCAGCCGGGCCAGATAAGGCCAATGGCCTTGGACGCCAGAAAGCAGGCCAGAAAAGCGAACGGCATGGCAAAGATGGAGTGCGAGAACTTGATAAGTTCTAAAAATTTGCCGATGCGGTTAACGGGACGCACGGCGGGTTTGGCAACGGCAGCATTGGTCATAGGCGAGCCTCGGCGGTGAATGAAATCGCAGCGCGGCCTGCGGGCCGCAAGACGAGGGATAGGGTTAAACACGAAGACTCAAAGCCTCGAAGAAGATGTTTAAAAATTGCTTGCAACCGCGGCCTGAGCGGTGTGAGAACGGAGTCGCATATTCGGTGCGATTCTTGCCGAAAAATCAAATTGTTACAGGTTTGCAATGCAATAGTATTCATGCTACGGCTTTGCCGCTCCAGCGCCTTGCCAGCGGGTGTGCCAATTGTGCTCTACTTCCAGTAAATCCAGCACGCGGCCCGCCACCATGGTTACCAGGTCGTCAACACTTTGGGGGTTGAGGTAAAACCCCGGACTCGCCGGGCAGATGATGGCCCCCGCTTCACAGGCGGCGAGCATGTTTTTAAGTTCGATGAGGCTGATGGGCATTTCACGGTGCAAAAGCACAAGCGGCCGACGCTCTTTAAGCGTTACCATTGCGGCGCGGGTTATGAGGTTATCGGCAATACCATGGGCAATTTGGCCGAGCTTGTTGCTCGAACAGGGAGCCACCACCATGCCCTGGGTTTTAAACGATCCGGAAGCGATACATGCGCCTATGTCGTTGTTGGCAAGCAGTGTGATGCGCTCACGCGGTTCTTCTCCGGCAATGGCGGCAATGTCGGGATGCTCTATGCCAAGCTCATCATGCAGCAGCCGCCGGCCGGCCGGCGAGATGATCAGGTAGGTATGCACCTGCGGGCCGGCCTGCAGGAGTCCCTGCAGGATTTTACGCACATATATTGCGCCCGATGCCCCCGAAATAGCCACAATAAATTTTCTGGTCGCCATAACTTTTTTCCGTTAAGAGTTGACCCGATGCCAATGCCTAATCGGCGCTTTGCTCTTCAAGTTCCTCTTCGCGCAGCAACGTTCGATTTACCACGCCGTGCTCGCGAAACCATTCGCTGATGCGCGGGTCGTTTAAAAAATCAGTACCATAGCGCTGCCGCAGTTCAGCAGAATAATCGTGCCCGCGGCAGTCGCGCAGGTGATCGAGCAGGCTCATGGCGGCGAAGAACCAGCTCGGCCTCACTTCGCGGGGCAATTGGCTGCAATACACCGCCACATTTTCAGAGCCGACAATTTCCCGGCAATGCAGGCATCGCCAGTCGCAGCGGACAACCCGCCGCATGATTTTATCGTCTACCGAATCGCGAAAGGTTTTAGTCATGAGGTAATACCCCGCGATAGCAGTAGCAAATGCCGAAGGTGAGGGCGGCGGCCGAGATGTCTTTGAATCCGGCCTGCTCCATACGAGCCTGCATTTGGTTCGGCGAGATAAAGGTATCCACGCTGCGCGGCAGGTACCGGTAGGCACCGGTTTTGTCGCCGCTTATGAGCGTGGCGCTAAAGGGTATGACCTTCCAGAAGTAAAAGTTATACATGGCCCGCAGCACGGCATTGCGCGGCAAAGAAAACTCAAGAATAATTAGCCGCCCACCGGGCCGAAGCACGCGATAGAACTCATCTATGGCGCGGCCCCAATCGGCGACGTTGCGAATGCCGAAGGCAATGGAAACGACATCCACACTTTTATCGCGCAGCGGCAGGCGAAGGGCATCGCCTTCATAAAAGCCAACCGGACGATCGCTGCTGCAGCGCTGCGTCTTGTGGGTAGCGCCCTGCAGCATGGGGTGGCAGAAGTCCAGGCCGATGACTCGTGCGGGCCGGGTTTTGGCAAATGCCAGCGACAAGTCGCCGGTGCCGCAGGCAACATCAGCGACAATATCGGTGGGTTTTACGGCGGCGGTTTTGACGGCGACGCGCCGCCAATGCTGGTCTATCCATAAAGAATGCAGATGATTGTTGAGATCATATGAGCGGGCAATGGCAGAAAACATTCGATTGACGCGCTGGGCTTTATCGGCAACGGCATGCGGATTGGCCAAATTGCCCGGTTCCCATTGGGGCGTATTAGACGCGGGCGGAGGCAATGTATCGGCGGATGGCGGCATGCAGCCCTCAAAGTTCAAAATCCGTTGAAAGTATACCCCAACAGCCACCTGCGTAAAAATGCCACGGCCGCGGCCAATAGCCGCATAGAACGCGAGGGAGCCTTGGCGGCACGGCACCTCCCGGCATGGCAATTATTTTGGAGCAGGAGTTGGTTTGCTATTGCCTGGCGGCACCGGCGGCACGGGCACGCGGTTCCATACCCGCACCCGCCACGGCTGAAATAAATAGAACCTCCAAGCATAGTACCAGTTGAAGCGGTGCTCGCCGGCCAAGCGCCATTTCGGGCCAAGTAGTGCGCTTATGTTAGCGGTGGTGAAAAAGCCGGTGGGCACATCCGGATGAACATCGGCAATGACGATGCTTTGCATGACGGGCTTACTGGCCGCAGTTTGAATAAACGCTTTCCATGTGTTGACCTGCCGATTCCATACTATATAAAGCCAGGGAACTTTACGGTGCCAGTGGGGATCGGGTGCCCTGCCGAGCCAGGGCCGAACATTGTAGTCAATTTGCAGACCAGTCCAGGGGCTAAGACAAAAGCCAGTTGCGGCAATAATAGTCTGCCGCCCCGCCGGCACTGGCGGAGCGTACCTGCGGGCCGTGGCAAAAACGGCGTGCCAGGGCATCCACCGGTATGTGAGTTGATTGGTAAGCGACGAGGCGAGCATGGCGAGGACGACGCCGAGAAGCAGAAATCCGCGTAAAGCTCGCCAGGGCAGACGCACCAGAGCCAGACCGAGCCACAGCGTAAGCGCCGGGGCAACAAAGCAGGTATAGCGCGGCTCCCATATAACGCGGTGCGGAAAGATGGACAGCGGATTGCTCCGTGGAAGACCACTTAACAAGGAAAGTAAATATGCCAGGCCGATCCAGAGCGCGACGTGCCACCATCGGCCCACGCGACCCACGCATTGCACCTCACAACGCCGATGGCGTCGAGGCCAGGGAATGAAACCGGCCAGCAGAATGATGCCGGCAGCAAAAATAGTGATGACCTCTGCATGGGCCACCCAGGCCAGGGAACGCGTAGCGAGATGCTGCCGAAAATCGCCCGGCGCATCAAACCACCCGATAATGCGATCTGTGGGCGGCCAGATGGGATACAAAAAACCAAAAAGCTGCTCGCTGGGAATGCTCACGAAGTCGCGCACGGTGCAATGCATGTACCATGATGCCCAGCTTAAGCCGCCATGATGATGAGCAAAGGCTTTTACCCAGTTGGTTTTGTGCGTGTACCACCAAATGGGAAGCACCGCCGCTGTTGCCATGCCCAACACAAACAGCGGCATATCCCACCAGCGGTAACGCCGGCGGCACAACAGCCACAGCAATTCACTGCCTACGACAAACCACGCTATGCTTTGCACACCCGTCATAAGTATGCCGGTAAGGAGCCATGCGACGGCGGCCGCGGCTCGCCGCTTTTTGGATAAGTCGCTGCGCTGCCAGAGCAGGTAGCACACCACATTGGCAAGCGTAAAGCAGATAACTGCAGGATACATTTTGAGATCGCGACTGTAATACACCAGAAACGGATTCACCGCCGCGAGCAGCAATACCACAAGTGATACTTTACGGTCGGTAAATTGGCGGGCGAGCAGATACATGAGAGGCAGGGTTATACAGCCAAGCATCGCGCCGGGCAGCCGCAGCACCGCCGGGTCAAAAGCGGCAGCGCCGTGCACCTTGAGCACATGTTCGAGGAACCAAACCCAGCTCCACAAAAGCATATACCAGCCCGGCGTGAAGCCTTGCCCCTGCAAAGTGTTGATTACCGCGTTAAAATCGCCGGATATTCGCATGATGGTCGCGACTTCATCACACCAGTAGGATTGATGCCCCAGCCGCCACACTCTTAAAAAACACCCCAGCAAAAGCACCAATATGAACAGTGCATAAAAAGCCCTGCTTCGACCAGGGCCAACGGAGGTCGCGCCGGCTCGCGTCCCGCCGACAGGCGTAGCCCTCCCCACCGCTGCAGCCGAGGGCTGCACGCCATGAGAAGTAGATGCTTTGTCATCGAGCGGTTTCATTAAACACTACCGATAGAATCCGTTACATTTAGCTATATTTGCAGCAGGCAATGGTTGCACCATCCCACCTGAACCATGGCTGTATATGATAACGCCCTGATAGCCCGTTTCTTTCATTGGGTGTTTGCAGGCTGCAGTGTTTATGAGTCATAGCCTGCCTGAATGTTCCATGCAGTTGAAAAATGTTTGATCACGTGAAGCTTTGCCCTTAATCTGATCGGCAATCACGGGCGCGGCAGGGTCGAGGCCACAATCGTTATCATTGGACTGGAGGCGGTTCATGCACACAAACACCGGCAATCGCATGCTCGCGGCGGCGGTACACCTTGCCGGGCCGTGGCTGAGCTTTCTGCCCGGTTTGGCCCTGTGGTACAGCGCCTGGGATCGCAATGAGGAGCTGGTTAAGCATGGCCGGGCCGCGTGCCGCTTTCAACTGGCGGTGCTGCTCGGGCTGCTGTTTATGGCTCCAGCCTACAATGGCAATTTGCCGGGGATGTTCCTGGCGTTCAATATGCCGGTGATAAAGGGATGGTTACATTCCGTGGACCAATCTCCGGGGCGATGTTTGCTCGAGTTTGTGTGCACTTTCGGCCTATTTGTGTTGTGGTTCAGCTCCATTGGTTTAGGCTTGCTTAATACGATACTCGCGGCGCTCGGCCACATGCCACGGTACCCGCGGTGGCTGGCGATTCCACCGGGAGAAGCGGCATGAATCGCCGGATAGCAAGCCATCTGGCGGCATTTGCCCTGTATGCTGTTGCCGCGTGCGCTTTATTTCTGCCAGCGGTGCATTTTGATTTGGCTCATTATTGGATCGGCAGCCGGTCGAGCGATCCGGCGATTTTTATCTGGAGCCTGCAATGGTGGCCTTGGGCATTGACCCATCACATTAACCCGCTGTACTGCAGGTTTATTTGGGCGCCTGCCGGGCAAACCATGCTATGGGTTACATCGGTGCCGGCGGTGTCGCTGTTGTGCTGGCCGCTCACATCGCTGTTCGGTCCGGTGGTGGTTTACAACCTTGTTGCATTGAGTTCGCCGGTGTTGGGGGCTTTTTGCGCCTATTTATTGTGCCGCGAGGTGACACAGCGTTTCTGGCCGGCGGTGTTGGGTGGAGTGATTTTTGGCTTTTCGACGTTTGAGTTTGTGCATCTGCGCGCACATTTGGATTTGTTTGTGATTTTTCAGCTGCCACTGGCGGTATGGTTGTATTTGCTCAGGCGCCGGGGCAAGTTATCCAGCGGGTGGTACGTTACGCTGATAAGTGCGCTGGCGATTTTTCAGTTCGGCGTGTTTGTTGAGGTGCTGGCCAGCGCAACTCTATTTGGGCTGGCGGCCATCGCGTGCGCCTGCTTGACGAACCGTGAGCATGAGGCGAGGGCGGCCCATACACGCGGCCTGAAAGAGACGTTGCTGGCCCTGGTTGTGGCGGGCGCAGCACTGTCGCCCTTGTTGATAGCGATGTTTGCCGGCGAACGACCGCATGGCAAGATATTCTCAAGCGTATTTTTTGCAGCCGAGCCACTGAACTTTTTCATTCCAACGCGCATCACCTGGCTGGGCGGGCATTTTTTTCGCGGCCTGACGATGCAATTCGCCGGCCAGAATTATGAGCGGGCCGCATACTTTGGACTGCCACTGCTGCTCATTGCCGTCTTTTTTATACGCGAGTTTTATTCCAAGGCGGCGGCTCGAACACTCATACTTATTGGGGCCATCGTTACCGTGGCACCCTTGGGCGGGCAACTTCAGGCACTGCGAATGCACCTGCACATTGCACTGCCTTGGTTGATGTTTGATCATCTGCCTCTCCTGCAGAAGGCGTTGCCCGTAAGGTTCCTGGCGTATGCGTGGCTCGTGGTGGCCGTGATGGCAGCCTGGTGGGCGGCCGAGAGCGCCACTCCTCGGTGGGCCAAATGGAGTTTGGCGGCGGCTTCGCTGTTATTTATTTTCCCCAACCTGCCGGGGAAGTTTTGGAGTCACCCGCTTGGTGTGCCGGCCTTTTATAGCAATGGCTCTCTGCAGCGATACATTTCGCCGGGTGAAAATGTCGTCGTGCTGCCCTATGGTTACATCGGCTACGGCATGCTGTACCAGGCGGAGGAGCATTTTTACTTTCGAATGGCCGGCGGCTATCTTGGGATGCTCGTGCCGCCACCGTTTACGAATGACCCCGTTCCAGCCGGTTTTTTTGAGGGTGACGTGAGCCTTGTGCCGCACTGGAGGCGCAAGCTGCGGCGTTTTGTCGGGAGCAATAAGGTAGGCGCATTTATACAGACGCTGCCCGATATTTGGGACCGCCCCACGCTGCTGACTGCGCTGCATGTAAAGCCCATTATCACCGGGGGCGTTGCCCTTTATTTGGTGCCGCGGCCGTGGCTGAAAAATTCGCCGGAGTTACGCCATAAGCCGCCTGCGGCCATCAACCGGTAAGTTTGCCCTATTAATGGCATGACCGACCGCTGATTTGGGCAACATTTATGACGTTACCGCGTTGTGCTTTTGTAGCATCGAGTGGACGATGGGCCAGGGTACACACTTCGAGGCGTACACAAGTAAACACGACCGATATGGAATTGCACCGAAAGTATGAGCAACAATGAAAATAAGGTAGCTTCAACACCCGTGAGGGCGGGCATGATGCGCGAGAGCGTAGCGGCGCTGCTGGTGGCTCTCTTGATCGCTTTGGCGGCTATCGGTGCGTTGTGGCTGCGTTCGGTGGTGCACTTCACTCCAACTGCGTGGAATAACCTGCATGGCGGGCCAATGCGCTATAGCCCACCTCCGCCTGCACAGATTCCATGGATCAACGACATTCGTCGGCCACAACCTAATCGGCTGGCACTCGCACGATTACCCCGCTTCAGCAACCGTATGTCGCTGCGTTGGTGGTGGACCGATAAGCCATTCCAAAAGCCATCGGATTCGCGTCTGGCCCTACTGTGTCAACCGCCGTCGCCAGCTACCGCCGCCCAGAGGGTCGCTATTCTCAATACCATACGCCAATGGCTTAACACCCACGATTGGACCAAAGTAACCCTGTTGCGCAACGAATGGCTGCCCGATCTTTTGCGCGCTGGCCGTTACAACACCGCAGCGCAGGTTTGCCAGTTAATGGCGATTGGGTTGGCCAGCAACACGGGTTGGCCGCAAATGATGATGCAAACACGGGCAGAATGTTTTTTGGCAGTAAACCGGCCGACAGCAGCCTTGCGGTGTGCTGTTCGCATGTACAATGTCTGCACGCTCAGCGACGCACCCGCAGCCATTATGCTGATTGGCGAATGCCTACAGCACATGGCGCTGCGTGCTGATAGCTTTCACCTTTTTGCCGGTCAGCAGACCCTTGGGCTTATATATCACCCGCTGAAACCTGAGCATTCCTGTTTGCCGATGGACTTTGGCGAGTTAGGCCCATTGCACCAAACAGCCTTAACGTCGCAGCCCAATGTGCTACGCGAGGTTCCGCTGACGCCTGGACCGTATGAGATTGCAGCCCAGCAGTTAACAGGTGAGGATTATTCATCACTTATGGCCCGGGGCAATTTGTACTTGCTTGCGGATAAACCGAGGCTGGCGGCAGCTATTTTTGTGCGGGCCTACAGCCTTGCCATCGGCACCCAGTTTATCCACGCGGAAAATGCCGTGGCTCGCTGTCTTAAAGCGCATTACAAATTACTGGGGCCGGCGAACCAATGGGCGGCTTATGTATCGGATCGCGTTGCGGCGCCGGCTACGCCGGGGAGGCACCTGTGATGAATAGTGTGCGGTCAATTGCTGCAGGACTTATCTGGTTGAACCGACGCTGCAAGGCAATGCTCATGCTCGGCCTGGCTATGCTGGCCACTGCCACAGCGGCACAATCATCGCGTCCAACGATACCTGTGAAACTTCAAGACCTGGCCAAGATGTTGGAAAGCCCAAATAGAACCATTGCGTTAAAAGCCATGGCTGCTATTGATGACCGAGCTACCGCGGACCCATTGGGCCGCGATGCATGGCCAATGGTGTGGCTCTGGCCCGATGCGCTGATGCGCGGCAAACACTACAACCTTGCGGCAAAGCTGACGCTGGACACAGTGCTGCGCTATCCGTGGAATACGGGCATGGTGCAGAGCGACTTGCGGCTTAGGGTGTTGGCACTGCTGGCGGCAAACCACCCGCGTCAGGCGCTCGCCGCAACGCACAGTCTATTCAACGTATGCACCACGCCCCAGGTGCGCGGAACCTTGCTGCTGGTTGCGCAATGCCTGAATGCCGCTCATCCTAACCATCCGGAGCTTGTCGCCGAGTTGGTTTCGCAGGAGCAAAAAGCGGCGGTATTGCCTCAAGGCAATGCTGCGGCTTTCACCTGCCCGGCTTTACTCAATATTCCGATTGATCCGGGCATTTACCAAATGTCATTAAAAGAAAACTCAACATTTGGCGACATTACCAGCATTGTGGCAAGGTTTAATTTACTACTGATGATGGGAAAAGTCACCGAGGCCCAGCAGAGTCTTTCGCAATTGCAGCAATTTGGGGGTGCTCGCCGCATGGGACAAGATGCCGCCGTCCGCTGGTGGAAGGCTAAAACTGGCGGCATAGCCATGAGCAACTACATTATTGCCCGGCAGCAAGCAGCGTTCGGGCCTCGCACGCACGCCGCACGCCATACCCATAAGTGATAGAGCAGTTGCGAACCAACTGCGGACGCACTTTTTGGATCATAAAACGGCCCAAAGCGCCAGATAATGGGCGTGGCAAGGACGATAGAATGCCGCAGTGATTTGCACTGACGGTGCCACAGAATTTCAGCCTCGCGGGCAAATTTCGCCGCGGTTTAGATCCGAATGGCAACATTGCTGAATGTGTGGCGCTCACGCGCCCCGCCGAGGATGACGATGACGTTGTGGTTGGAGCCATTCATGACCGTATGCTCGTTATTATTCAAAAGGCTCAGTGGCAGGCGAAGCTGACGGCTTACAGGGCAGCGGCGGGCGAGACCTGCATCAAACACCGGCCACGACCACGCATTGTTCAAGGCAGGTATCACAGCGGATACACTCGGCCAGCAATGATGCCCCTGCGTGCCTTTTAGACCAGCGCAAATATTGACCGCAGATGCTGTTTTAGTCGGGGCGATAGTGTATACTAAAGCCGTCAATTATGGTGGAACAAAACATGGTTGGCGGTAGCTTCGGCAATTTGTTCATGGAGGCCGATCTTGGCAAAATCAACTATTTCACTTTTCCGTCGCCTGCGCGACGGCCAGGCTGTGCGTCTGCGGCTGTCGTATGGGCTGGCAATTGCGGCCATGCACGTGCTGGCGATTCTGGCGCTTTGGCCGGCATTTTTCAGTTGGTCGGGCGTGGCTGTGTTTGCGGTCATGTACTACCTTAGCGGCGGACTGGGCATAACACTGGGTTACCATCGGCTGCTTACGCACCGCAGCTTCCGCACCTATAAACCTGTCGAATACACATTGGCTCTGCTGGCTTGTTTGGCCTGGCAGGGTGGCCCAATCCGTTGGGTGGGCACGCATCGCCTGCACCACACCGAATCAGACCAGCCGGGCGATCCGCATTCGCCACGCGATGGTTTTGGCTGGGCGCATATGTTTTGGGTGGTGTACCACTCCCCCAATGGCGAAAATGTATGCGATTACGCCAAAGACCTGCAGCGCGACAAAATGCTCACCTGGCTTGATCGCTTCTGGTGGATGCCGCAATTTTTTCTGGCAGCCGTGCTTTTCATGCTTGGGTGGCTGATGCTTGGAACGGCCATCGGTGGGTTGTCGTGGGTTCTTTGGGGTGTGTGCATGCGCGTGGTGTTTCAATACCATGCGACGTGGCTGGTAAACTCCGGCTCGCACCTTTGGGGGTATCGGCGGTTTGATACGGGTGATGATTCGCGCAACAACTGGTGGATCGCACTGCTTTCGTTTGGCGAAGGTTGGCACAACAACCATCATGCGCAGCAGCGGTCGGCAGCGCACGGCATGCGTTGGTATGAGTTCGATATTACATACATTACCATTAACATCATGCACCGCCTGGGCCTCGCGTGGGACATCGTGCGACCCAAACCAGCCTGATGTTCAAGAGGTTACTTGCGGATGTTTGAATTTCAGAATGGCTCGGTGCGCATTGCGCGAGCTTTTAGAATAGATGTTTTTATTCATTGGACCTGGGGATTAATTGTTCTGTGGATGCTGATGAATCCATGGGCGCAATTCACCCGCCCCATATGGAACCTTGCCGTTATCCTGGGACTTTTCGGCATCGTCACACTGCATGAGTTCGGCCACTCGCTGGCGGCCATTTCGGTGGGCGGCAAGCCGGGCAACATTGTTCTGTGGCCCTTTGGCGGCATCGCATTTACCAATGCACCCAACCGACCCGGCGCAAGTTTGTGGGTTGTTGCCGCCGGACCGCTTGTGAACGTCATTCTGTACCCGCTTTTTTATGCAGCCTATCACTATGCCAAGCACGCTGCAACCGCCGGCTCACCTGCAATTTCCTCCGACGAAGTTATGTTTCTTTTACTGATGTTTGAGATTAACAAACTGCTGTTGCTGTTTAATATCCTGCCATCGTACCCACTCGATGGAGGACAAATTTTGCGTTCATTGCTTTGGTTTGTAGTCGGCGAAGCCAAATCGCTTAGGATGGCCGCCGCATTGGGCATGGCAGGCGCCGTGGGCATCGGCCTGTGGTTCCTGATTCGATGGCACAGCATTTATATGCTCTTTCTCTGTCTATTTTTACTGCAGGCGGCGTGGTCAGCCTATCAGGTCGCCGGCATGATGCCCAACAGCCGGCCGGTGAGACGGCGACAGGGAGCCACTCGCAGTTCGCATGATTTGGCCGCATGCCCAAACTGCGGCAATGCCCCGCCGCGCGGTGAGTTTCATACCTGCGGCGCTTGCCAGGCAAGCTTTGATGTATTTGCCGGCCGCGGCCGCTGCCCCCGATGCGGAGCCGATTTCACCGACTCGCCCATCACATGCCCCAGTTGTAATTTCACCGCCCCGCTTCGAGCCTGGTTTGGTGAAGCGGCCGCAAGGCCGCCGACTTAACGGATTCCATTTCGGTCAAACTTCATTTTTTGTGTCTGGCATTGCGCCCGCCTGGCGGTATACTTTTTCAGTAAGTATCGCCATCAGCCATGGGTGCATCTATGCCGTCAGATTGGCAACAGAATCTTCAGCACGCCGTGCGGGCCGCCCAAGCGCAGGTCATCGGCTGGCAGCACATTGAATATATGCACCACGCCCGCCTGGTAGCGGCAGCTCTTCAGGCTTTTGGTGACGATACCAGAGCACTTTTCTTTATTGAAGAACTTGCCGACAATGGACGAATACCGCGGCCCGATCTTATTGTGCTGCATCCGCGGCTGGGCGTAGTGGTCATTGAAAATAAGGGCGTGCAGCTTGCCGACATTGTCGCGGTTCGCAATACCACGCTGCAAATGATGCGCAGCGGCGTTCTTAAGTCGGAGGATCCGTACTATCAGGCCGAAAAGGTGCTGCTGCGGCTTCGCGACCTTATGGAGCGCCGCGTGCCGGGCCATGAGGCGATTTTTGTGCACACCGCCGCCCTGCCGGCCATTGCTCGTCATGATTTCCAACAACGGTTTAATTGTGACCTTCCACCGCAAACCCTCTTCGCCGATGCCATTGCCAACCCTTATGTTCTGCGCGAGCAGCTAATTGCGTTTTGCGACCAGCGGCTGCAACAAAGCGGCCGCAATGTACGCCTTACGCATAAGGCCCATACAGCTTTGCGCAACGTGCTGCTGGGCGGCGGCGTGTTGTTTTCGTCCCGACCGAGAAGTTCAGCGCAGCCTGCAGGCGATGCCCTGGGGGCGCAAATAGAATCGCTGGAAAATGAACTTAAAGAACCCACCGTACAACAGCGTGAACTCGCCAAGGCAGACCTTCGCGGAACCAACCATTTGTTTCGGGGCGTTGCCGGCAGTGGCAAATCCATCATTCTCGCCATGAATGCCGCCCACACACTGCGTCTGCTAACCACAGAGCCGGGAAATCTTTTTGAACGTCCCACGCCGCCGAAAATATGCGTGGTATGTTTTAATCGCACGCTGGTGCATTATCTTCGGGAGCGCATTACCGCACATTACAAACGCATCGCCTGGGAGGCGCCCGACGAGGCCGCCCTCACGGTTACGCACTTTGAAAACCTCATAAGCACCGCAGAGCAGGATGAGCCGCGGCTGGCCACCGGACTGAACTTTGAGCACAAGCGCGAGCGCGCGGCCAAGATGAACGCAGTATTCGACACACTGCCGGCGGCCCAGCGCCAGAGGCTGCAATACGACGCCATCTATGTGGATGAGGCCCAGGATTTTTTCGCGGAAGAGCTGCAATGGCTGGCACGACTGGCCCGCCCCAATGCCGCCGGCGGACGAACGCTGATTCTATTTTATGACAATGCACAAAATATATATGGATTGATGCCGCCAGTTTGGGAAAAGCTGGGCATCAACATCAAGGGTCGCACGGTATTTTTAGATCAATGCTTTCGCAACACCCGGCAGACACTCAATCTTGCGTTTAATGTGCTTGTGGGGTCGTTTGCGCCCGCCGGGTTGCGCGTGGCCACGCGCCAATTTGCCGATCTCAATAATCTTAAGCAGCGCGAACTGCTTATTGAAAACAACGATCGCGTGGAGGTGCTGTTTACCAATCGCAGCGGGCCGGCACCAGTCGTACAGGTGCATAGCTCGCGCCAGGATGAATTGCGCGGCGCCGCCGTGTTGATAAACCATTTGGTTCATCAGCAGCACGTTGAACCCCACGATATTCTGGTGCTGTACCGCCGCCCTCAAATTGTGGGCCGCGAATGGGTGAACCATCTTTATAAGATGCTGGGGGACTCGTGCCGAGTCCACATAGTAGATGGCGAACACCAGCGCAATAAGCGATTACCGCTGCTGCAACCCGCGGCGCTTACCATCAGCACCATCGCCAGCGCAAAAGGCTATGATGCGGCGGTGGTGCTGCTGGTGGGAGCAGATGATCTCACGGCCGATTCACAAGGCCGCGCGGCATTTTATGTTGCGGCCACACGGGCCAAAATAGCCTTGCACGTATCGGGTATACACCGGGCCGCCGGCAGCCTGCTTTCAGAGATTGTTGCCGCCGCGGCGGCACTGCGTTCTTCACTTGCAGACTGTGCAAAGACGGCGTCGCATACCTCCGCTGCAGCACGGGCAAGGTGCGTGCATTGCGGCAGTTTGCGGGTCAACGCACAGCCTTTTCGTAAGGGCTTCATTTTTCGTTGCATAGACTGCACCGAAGCCACCCCCATAGATTTGGAGTGCCGCCGCTGCGGCCGCCCCGCGGAAATTCGCATCACCGGGACGTCGTTTTTACGCTACTGTGCGGCATGCGACTCAAGCGAACTGCTGCATACCAACATGCCGCTGGCGGCCTTTGAAGAGTAACCTGCGGGTAAACACTGAGAGTGATAACTCAAGGGACACAATCAGTTGTTTTAATTGCGCCATTCTGGCGGCGACGTGGCAATCTCGCACCTTTACAGATTGAATGTTCAATCTGCAAGGACTTATTTACTGCACATGGCAGAGCATCTCAAAAGCATGTATCGCAGCCAGGCTTGCCCCATAGCAGGCGTTGAACAGCATGAGGTAGCGTATAAAGATGGCTAATACGATAGGGTGTCCACATGGTTGCTCGGCTGCATCCCATAGACCGCCATTTATACCGCGTAAACTGGAACACACCCGTTTACGCCCGCCTGAAGAACCCTCGCTTGGCGGGCGGTGCGCGGTGAACATAGCTTCCCACCACAGCGCGGAGTTCCCCGGGGATGGCGAAGATTACATCTTCTACCAGGCCCACATACGGGCGCGGGGAGACGGCAGCCAAGGCGGCAGCTACCTCGGCTAAATCGGGCCAGGCCTCCATTTTGTGCGGCGGCTTAGGAGGAGCCATGAACATGCGGGCATCATCCACCAGCACTACATGCCCCGCTCCCCACCTATAAATTGCCGCAATTTCATCGAGTACCGGGCATTCGCAATCTTCTCCGGCGGTGCCCTCACCCGACCAATGCCCATCAAGCCAGAATACCGCGCGGCCCGTTAATTTCGGCAGCAGGTTTGGCAGAACCTGGTGCGAGGCTCCCAGGATGACCTCAATGCGGCTGTTGCCCGCAAAGCGCTGTGCAGCGCGGGCGTGGTGTGTTGCATCAGCCTCGATGGTTACAACATGGGCAAAGTGTTCCGCCGCCCAGGCCGCGGTATCGCCCAGCAGCGTGCCGGTTTCAATAAAATGCTCCACCGGGTATTTGGCTGTCAGCTGCAGCAGCAAATCTTTTGGTACGCCGGGGTGAACCGATCCCATTGCGAATATCTCCTCATGCACCGGGCGACGTTGCCGCCGCCCTGTGCGGGCACATCTTATACATCAACAAACTCCTGACGCCGCTGCTGTTTATGGTTTGGCCCCACCGTAACGGCCTGCACCGGCACCACGCCAAAGCGCGAATCGCATAAATCCTCCCGCAGAAAAAACACGTTAAGCATGGGCGTAAAACTCACCAGCTTATACCCCTTGTGCTGTGCAAGCTCAGCAAGGGCGGCAGCACTGGCACCATAAAACATGGTACCATCCCAAACATGCTGCGGGTTGTAAGGAACCGTCTTTTTTTCTTCGGCGGTGAAGTTGGAGTTATACTCGATAACAACAAGCTTGGGCCGGTATTTCACCAGCGATTTCCACACCCAGTAGTCGTTACCATCAATGTCTATGCTCAGCAGGTCGAAGTCCGGGGGAATATGCGCCTCGGCGAGAATAGCATCAAGGCTGTTGGGGCCTTCGCACATGATAAACCGGCACATGGTTTTAATGGATGCAAAAGATTTCATGTTGCGCTGCAGCGTTTTGAATTTTTCCGCGTCGCCTTCAATGTACAGGCCGCTCCAGCCTTTGTGCACCAGCGAATGGGTGTTGCTGCAAACTTTGCCATCCCATGCACCAAACTCGACAAAGCAGCCTTTAGAGATGCCCAACCGCTGAAAAATATCGCCAATGATGTAGTCTTCGCCGGCCTGGCTGGTGTCGTGCGCCAGCGGGTCGTGGGGAGCCGGCTTGACGGTTTCCAATAGTTTTTTCATCAATCCCATGAACCTTCACCTTGCCCCGATATCGGGTTGCCGCCCATTGCCAGCCACCCCAGAGTCCCAAGCGTAATTGCCCGGCACACGGGGGTCAACTCAAAAAAAGAGCCGAACCTGCGGCAGGTTCGGCCCTCGTGTTGTCAATAAATGATTCGCAAGCTGCGGACAGCTTACTTAATAAACAGCATTTCCCGATACGTCGGCAGCGGCCAGATGTCGTCGGCAACCATGGTTTCGAGCTTGTCGCCGACATGGCGTACGGCCTGCATAGCGGGAATGACCGCATCTAGCGAGTACTTGGCGTGAGCAAGCGTATCGCCGGGGGCATGATGCTCCGCCGCGTGCGTAAGAATACCGATGCGCTTCTGCAATTCGCTTACCGTGGAGGAAAGCTCAGCGAGGTGTTTGTCCTGCTCCGAGAGTGCCGCCGCCGGAGCGCCGGCCGCCTTGGCTGCGGAAATTGAACGGGCAACCATCTCCTGGTGTTTGAGAGCCGCAGGCAGAATCATGGTTTTGGCCATCAGCAGCGTCATTTGCGCTTCGATGTTGATGGTCTTTTTGTAATTTTCAAGCATGATTTCATAGCGGCTGTGCACTTCCTTCTTAGTCAGCACCTTGTACTTGCTAAACAAGTCAACCGCCGACTTGGTGACAAGCGCGGGCATGGCATCCACAGTGGTGCGGAAGTTTGGCAGGCCGCGACGGGCAGCTTCTTTGTGCCATTCTTCAGAGTAGCCATCGCCGTTGTAGAGCACCTGTTTGTTTTCTTTGATGATTTCCGCCAACAGGCTGTGCACCGCCTTGTTAAAGTCTTTGGTTTTGGCTTTTTCAAGCTGAGTGGCAATGTAGTCGAGCGATTCGGCCACAATGGTATTAAGCACGGTGTTGGGGCCCGCAATGGACTGGCCCGAAGACACCGCACGGAACTCAAACTTGTTGCCCGTAAAGGCAAACGGCGAGGTGCGGTTACGGTCGCCGGCGTCGCGCGGCAGCTTGGGCAGCACGTTGGCGCCGAGTTCCATATAGCCGCCCTGCTTGGTGGACTTGGCCGGGCCTTTTTCGATTTGATCCATAATGTCCTGAAGCTGATCGCCCAGGTAAATGGAGATGATCGCCGGAGGAGCTTCATTGGCACCGAGGCGGTGATCGTTGCCGGCCGATGCAATGGCCACACGCAGCAGTCCGGCATGCTTATTCACCGCGCGAATGACCGCGGCGCAGAACACCAAAAACTGCATGTTGTCGTGCGGCGTATCGCCGGGGTTGAGCAGATTTTCACCCGTATCGGTGGCCATGGACCAGTTGTTATGTTTGCCTGAACCATTCACGCCGGCAAACGGCTTTTCGTGCAGCAGACACGCAAGGCCATACTTTTCGGCGACGCGTTTGAGCGTTTCCATGGTGAGCATTTGATGATCATGGGCGAGATTGCTGTTTTCAAAAATGGGTGCGATTTCGTACTGCGCGGGAGCGACCTCGTTATGCCGGGTTTTAACCGGAACGCCAAGCTTGTACAGCTCCTGCTCGGCTTCGAGCATGCAGGCGAGCACGCGCTCTGGAATGCTGCCAAAATAATGGTCTTCCATCTCCTGGCCTTTGGGCGGCTTGGTGCCAAAAAGCGTGCGGCCGCAATTGATGAGGTCCGGCCGGGCGAAATAGAAATTGCGATCAATAAGGAAGTATTCCTGTTCCGGCCCGACGGTGGTAAACACCTTGGTAACCTCGGTCTTGCCGAACAGTTTGAGCACACGAAGCGCCTGCTGCGACAGTGCATCCATGGAACGCAGCAGCGGGATTTTTTTATCCAGCGCTTCGCCGGTCCACGACACAAACGCAGTTGGAATGACCAGCGTGGTGCCATTGGGGTTTTCGAGAATGTAGGCCGGGCTGGTGGGGTCCCAGGCTGTGTAGCCGCGGGCTTCAAACGTGGCGCGGAGGCCGCCGGACGGAAAACTCGAAGCGTCGGGTTCGCCTCTGACAAGCTCTTTGCCCGAAAACTCTAGGATGGCTCCGGCACCATCATCCATGGGAGCCACGAAGCTGTCGTGCTTTTCGGCGGTGATGCCGGTCATCGGATAAAACAAATGGGTGTAGTGGGTGGCACCTTTTTCAACGGCCCAGTCGCGCATGGTGGAAGCGACCGAATCGGCAATGCCGGGGTCCAGCGGAACACCCTTTTTAATGGTTTGCTGGAGCTTTTTAAACACCGACTTGGGCAGACGCGCCCGCTGCACATCTTCGTTAAATACGTTGGAGGCGTAGATGGCGTTGATGGGAGTGGTTTTATAATTGATTCGCGGCGGTACGACGCCGAAGTTGGTAATTGCCGCAACCGCGGCCTGACGAACGGAAGTTGCACCCATGATGTAGAAACTCCTTGAACAAAACATTGTTACACCGCCTGTTTTAATGAGCGAGCCGCGGCTACGCCGCTAAACAACCCGCTTGCCGCGCCGACCAAGGCGCAAAGCCTGCGCGGCAATAGTACCCTGTTGCTTGCCATTCGTGGGGAAACAGCCGATCTCGAAAATCCAACTTCGATGGCGTAAGCCTGTGTTTCACGCTCGGTCGAACCGAAGCCACCGCATATCCGCCTTGGATTGCCCAAGCACGCGCTCGGCTGGCTGGCAGTTCCGGTTAATTCCCCCGCCGCACTCCATCACGGCGCTTCATCTCTTCTCCGCGTCAAGGGCCGGGTATACGCTTGCCAAGCGCATAACATCCGCCCCTGCAGTACTCCATAGCAACCTTCGTGCCGCCGCCTGAATATCTTCTCGCCGTGGCAGCCGCGAGAGTATTTGTCCGCAACCACAGCGGCTTACAATAATGGCCCCAATAAAGGCCGATGGGTAGCACCCAGCGGCGAATCGTCAGGCCAACGCGGTGCAGCATGGCGGCCTAAGCACCGCGCAAAGCCGCCCCACAACTGCCAACATTATAAGCAGCCGCAGCTTTTGTGCCAGTTTGTTGGGCAGAGCGGGTCTCTGGGTCTCTGGACAAAAACCGCCGGCGGGAGGTTGTAAACGGGGGCTTGGACGCCTCAATACTCCAAAAAAAGCCCTGGGGGCCTGTTCCAAGTAATGGCCAGGATTGCGATGGTGCTGAATAGACCCTATGCGCGGCGGCAATTCGACCCGACTCCAAATAATGAGGTGCCGAGACCTGATAACTAAGCAGACGGGGCATTTCAGAACTGTCTTGCTTCAGTCGGAATTGGACAAGGGGGCTTTTGGCGTTAAGGATACAATGGCACCGTTTTTAGGAATCCGTTTATGTCCAGCACCGCCCGTCGCGGTTAAACCGGAAGTGAAAAGATCGCTATACGGAAG
>JBMFVX010000009.1:0-40073 GCA_049965775.1 Phycisphaerae bacterium | reverse complement strand
GATTACGATATATTCAATTACATAATACATTATTTTTGCATTATACGACTATTTATAATATTATAGGACTGTATTATTACACATGACTTGTTTTGATTGGGCATGAATGTTACAACCGCTACCGGCCAACAATACTATTTGCGTGGATACCCCTTTTAAGGCTGGTGAGGCCTTAATGCCAAACTGAATGTCTGCAATCTTAGCCGCCCAACTCGTTCGATGATCGCGGTGCATGACAATGCTGACGAAATTCGTGTTGGGCACAATCCTACGAAAGCTGCGATAAAAACAGGCAAAAACACTCTAACAAAAAATCCGGAAAGATTTCACTTGCATTTGCTTGGGTGGGTTGTGTATATTGGTTTTTGTAGCCACCGCAGGTCGCAATGGCGGGACAATCGCAAAAGGCGCCTCTCTGAGACGCTCGCCGTAAGGCCGAAACCCGTAGCGACCGCTAAGTGGACCTGTGCATCGCCTAAGCGTGCCACCGAAACATAACCCATCGGCATGCGGCAGCGGTCAGCCAAGTCCACTTTCCAGAAAAAGCGGTGGCTTTATTATTTTTGCACAGCCACCGGCGGTAGGATTACCCGCCTTTTTATGCTTTTTCTGCTTACCTTAAAACTCAAGCCGACCTCAGCGTGAGGCGGCCGCTCCCAGGCGACTGTATACAACATAACCCCGGCATTATTTTGTAAAGGAACATCACCATGCCAAAGCTTAACCGCAAAGACCTCCTCAAAGAGAAGATTCAGCACATAGACGTAACCACAATGCCCGGCATTGTGCCGCTGGTGGAATCCATGCGAGCCATGGCGTTTTCCTCACGCGATCTTTTCCGCGCCGCCGACATATATGACCGCATGCTCCGCGACACCCAATGCGCGGTCATACTCACGCTGGCCGGTTCGCTGGTATCCGCGGGCCTCAAACAAATTATTGTCGAGCTAATCCGCAACAACATGGTGGACGCCATTGTTTCCACCGGAGCCAACATTGTTGATCAGGACTTTTTTGAGGCACTCGGCTTCAACCATTACGTCGGCTCGCAGTTTATGGACGACACCGTCCTTCGCGACTTGCACATAGACCGCATTTACGACACTTACATAGATGAAGACGAGCTGCGCATCTGCGACGACACCACCCGCGAAATTGCCGACTCCCTGCCGGCGCGGCCGCATTCCAGCCGCGAGTTTATTGCCGCCATGGGCCGCTACCTCGAAAAAAATGCCAAAACCAAAGATAGCATCGTGCTGGCCGCCCATCAGAAGGGCGTGCCGATTTTCTGCCCGGCGTTTTCCGACTGCTCCGCCGGCTTTGGCCTTATCGTGCATCAATTGGCCAGGCCCGACAGCCATCTCACGCTCGATTCAGCCAAAGACTTCCGCGAGCTTACACAAATAAAGCTGATGAACCGTGAGACCGGCATCTTTATGATCGGCGGCGGCGTACCCAAGAATTTCACGCAGGATATTGTGGTGGCCGCCGAAATCCTGCAGGACGATGCCCCCATGCACAAATACGCTATCCAAATTACCGTTGCCGATGTGCGCGACGGTGCGCTCTCCAGTTCCACGCTTAAAGAAGCCTCGAGCTGGGGCAAGGTGGATGTGGTCTACGAACAGATGGTGTTCTCCGAAGCCACTCTGGCCCTGCCGCTGATTGCCGGCTATGCCTATCACAAAAAGGGTTGGAAAGCCCGCAAGGCTATAGATTTTGCCGGCCGGCTTGATGCACTCAACCGCGGTGCCGGCATGAAGCAGCAAATATCCACCAAAGTTCGCCTGGCGTCAGAAACCAGCCAGGCAAAAAAGGCCAAGGCTACCGGCACCCGCGTAAAGGCAAACGCTTAGGCTAAGGCCAGCTCAAAAGCTCGCTAAAACAATAGAGTGCTACAGTGGCGCGTTTATTTGGGGCGTCCTGTGGTTTGGGCTCGGCTGTTTGGCAATACCCAGCCAAACCGCTGCGCCTCAACCCTGCCGCAGTCATGGCGCGTTACGGTGAGCCTGGCTGATTGGGCCAGTAGAAATACCAGCCTTGCCAGTAGTAATTCCACGTGTTGAGCCACGCATAACTTGGGAACTTCCGGGTGTTGATTTGAATGGGTGAGGGCCGCCCGTTTAGCGGCGGCATGTGCGCCATGGCCCAGTTATACTGCGTCAACTGATTGCTGCTCTGCAGCGTGTTGTAGTCGCAGAACGTCGGGTCATTAATGCCATCCACATGGCCATCGGCATACACAATGTTTTGAAAGGCCGGGTGCAGTGCCGCCACACTTATGTCGCCATACTGTGCTGCCGGGCTTACATGGTTGATCAGCACCGTATTTCCCTGGCCGGAAAATGGCGTTCCATGAATGCCCTCGGCATTGCCGCCCCACGCCACGGCGTCGGCCGCAAGAATCGCGCTGGGGTCGTTAAAATTATCCGTAGCCGGCGAATTGATGCGCTGCCCCCAAGTGGGCGTCATGGCTCCGTTATAGCCGCTGGAGAGCGCCATGCCGGACCCCAAGCCCAATTGCAAAAAGCTGGAATTACCCGAGAACTGTGGAAAGCTATTTTGCGTTCGCGGACCAAGGCCGCCCACGTACATGTAGCTGGTCATAATCCAATAGCCCCAATCGCCGGATTGGTCGCCCGCATACAAGTCGTTGACGAAGGGGCAGCTTGGGCAGATCATCCAAGGCGCCAGCCGAACATACATGGATGGCTTGCCGGCCTGCGCCAAGCTACCATTGATGCCAAAGGTCGTCGGATCGTAACCACGATTGCCCCAGTTAATTGGCGAGGGTCCTGAAAAATAGGGAATAAGCGGTCCGCTATCGGCACTGCCAACCGGGGTACCATCGTAAAGTTGGCTTTGCGTGGTTTGGCCGCCGCCATATTCAACAAACTCTGAATAGGGCGTACCGTAGCGACGCCAGTCTACACCGGCATTGGCGTTATTTTCATCCGCGGTGTCGTTGTTGAGCAAAAGCGGGAACACAACGCCATTTTCGGGATCGGCCGGTATGGTCTTAGAACCGCCACCATTGCCATAGCCCCAAGCCGCCGGGTACACACCCTTGTGGTTGCGGGCAAAGAGCAGGCATACCTGACCCCATGTGCGCAAATTGGCCGCGCAAGAAGCACGGTTGGCCAACTCACGGGCCGAACTTATGGCCGGAAGCAAGAGCGCAATTAAAATGGCGATCACCGCCATCACCACCAGCATTTCGGCGATGGTAAAGGCAAAGCCAGCGTGTTGGCGTGTCATGTAACCTCCAGAATGTTTCATCAGTTGCGGCCCCTGCAAGTACTTGCCGGCTCTGCTCGCAACAACCTCCAATTTGTCGGGCGGCCTTTCTCGTACACCTACATTACGTCATCGGTAGTCCGATTGATTTTTCAATAGTGATAACCCTGAGAGGACGTTGTTTCATGGGATTTGTTTTTTTAATGAATCAATAACGATGCCTAGCCCGCTTGGGAGACAACCACTACAATTTCAATTTGGATGAGGCATTTTGCCAGCACACGAAACGTATTTGTGGACCTCGTACAGTATGGCCAATCGAAACATTATCAGGCTTGGCACCCGCGGCAGTTTGCTTGCTGTTACACAATCTAAAGCCGTCGCCGCCATGCTTGCGCCGCTGCTCGCCGATAAAACCATCGAGCTTCTCACCATCACAACCTCCGGTGATAAACAAACCGACAAGCCACTCGCAGCCACCGGCGGCAAAGGATTGTTCGTAAAAGAAATTGAGGAACAGCTTTCTGATGGCCGCATAGACCTTGCGGTTCATTCCGCCAAAGACCTTCCGATGGAAATTCCCGCAGACCTCCAAATTATTGCTGCGCCCTCCCGCGAAACTCCCAACGATGTCTGGATCGGCCACAAGGCGTGCACCATTCAAAACTTACCTCAAGGTGCCTGCGTTGGAACCTCCTCCATGCGACGCCAGGCACAACTGCTGGCCTTGCGGCAAGACCTCGTTGTTATACCCTTACGCGGCAACATTGATACCAGGCTGCGCAAAGTAAGCGACGGAGTGGTAGCGGGCACCTTCCTCGCTGCCGCCGGCCTCAAACGCACCAACCTGTTGCCGCCGCAAGCCGAGATGATGCCAACCGATCAATTCATACCCGCCGCCGGCCAGGGCACGCTTGCCATTCAGATACGCCGAAACGATGCCGAGCTTGCCAGCTTGCTTAAACATCTGAACCATGCCCCAACCAAAGCGTCGCTGGCATTTGAGCGAGCCATCGTGCGCCGCCTTGCCGGCAATTGTTTGGCGCCTATCGGCGTTTGTGCCGAGCCACGAGCAAATGAAGGCGGATGGATTGTCCGGGCGTTTATCGCCACGCCTGATGGACGGCAATGTGCGCGTGCGGCATTGCTTACCGACGACGCCTCAACCAATGGCCTCAACGCCCTGTTTGAACCTCTGCTTCAGGCGCTGATGGGCCGGGGCGCCGGGGCCATCATGCAGCAAATCAACAAGCTTAACGTTCCCCACGCGTGAACCACCGTTCAGCCATAGCTCATAGGCGTTCAATAAAAAAACCAGCCACGGATGCCCAGTGGTGGCATCCCCGGCTGGCCAAGAAGGCCTCAATATAAAGGGCGACCGCTACGGCGTTTAATTACCGCTCTTTACAAAAACAAACTGCTCAACACCCGATGGACTTCGCAGCGATAACCGAACACCCTTGGCAAGATCCAGCTTCTTTAGTGCACTATCAAAGGCGTCGGGCGAGTTTACGTGCACGCCCTGCACACTCAAGATAATGTCGCCAGGGGCCACTCCTACCGAGGCTGCCAAGCCATTCGGCGCGACGTTGGTGACTACCACGCCACGCGGTGCAGCCATGTGGTCGGCCTTGGCAATGGCGGGCGTTACCGGTGCGATGGTTACGCCCAGCTTTTTAGAAGCCATTGGCGATACCGATGAGCTCCCACCGCCGCCCAAGGCAACTTGGTTCAGCGTCTGGGGCTGCGTACCTAACGGGAAAGTCAGTGTAATGTCTTTTCCATTGCGGAAAACGCCCAAAGTAACCTTATCACCGGGATGCGTCATCGCGATTTGATCGCGAAGCTGGTTCATGGTCATAACTTTTTTGCCATTGAGCGTTGTGATGATATCGCCCTTTTTCAGGCCGCCATTCGCGGCGGGCGTACCTGGTTCTACCTGTTGCACCAGCACACCATGCTTGCCATGGTAGCCAAAGGTCTCCGCAACCTCGCGGACGCTCTGATGGCGCACGTCGCTGATGCTCACGCCCAGGTAACCGCGCACCACTTTGCCATACTTAATAAGCGCATTGGCCACATATTTGACTTCATTAGAAGGTATCGAAAACCCGATTCCGCTGAAGCCGCCGTTGCTGGTAGCAATGGCGCTGTTGATGCCGATCACCGAGCCTTTCATATTCACCAGCGGTCCGCCCGAATTACCCGGGTTGATCGCCGCATCGGTCTGAATGAAGTCCTCATACGTCAGGCCGGCAAGGCTCGGATTGTGCTCGGCAATAATATTTACATGGGTGCGACCTTTAGCAGAAATGATTCCATGGGTCATGGTTTGCGAAAAGCCCAGCGGCGATCCAAACGCAAGCACCCAATCGCCCACATGCATGTGGTCGGAGTTGCCCAGGTGGGCATACGTGAGGTCTGGTGCACTGATTTTCACAACTGCCAGGTCGGTCTTGGGATCGGTGCCAACGACGCTCGCCTTGTAATGGCGGCCATCAGCAAGCGTAACCGTAATTTTGGTGGCATGCGACACCACATGATTGTTCGTTACGATATACCCCTTCGGGCTTATGATTACGCCGCTGCCCGTGCCATAGAGCGTTTCGCCCTGGCCGGGAGTGGGCATTGGCATCGCGCCCGGCGGCAGCAGTTTGCGAAATGGCAGAGGAATTTGCAGCTCGGGCACAGCCCCTGTGCCGGGCATGTGCTTGATGACGCTGATGTTGACCACAGCATTTTTAATCGAATGGTGAACTGCCTCAAATACCCTCGAAAGCCCCTCGCCTTGCGCCACAAGGCCCGGGTCCAGTGCTGGTGTCGGTTGCCCGCTGGAGCTTGCAGCCGAGGCTGTGGCCAGCACGTTCCAGCTTGCCACGCCAACACCCAGAGCAACGCCTGCAACAACCGAGGCGGCCCATAACGCTTTAACTTTGCTTTTCATACAGCACTCCAATTAGAAAAAAGCCCAAAACTTCGGGCCAAGCCACACACGCAGCTTTAGCAGCCGCAACACCATTCCTGTTGCCGCCTGTTGTATTTGTTTTCGCTCTGACCCTGCCCCACAAACCCGCAGTTGCGAAATAGCCCCTCACCCACCAATCTTGCTCGCCCGCGGCGGGCAATGCTGCCGGTCGCGCCTTAGCTAACCCTTTGGCTTATGTTCTATAAGCTGCGGCCATGATTCCGGTAATGGCTCTTTCATGGAATATTCGTGTTTGGCTGCGGGGTACTGCCGCTGCATCACCGCCGCGACATAGCGCTTGGCAGCCTGCAGCATGAGGGTTGGCACATCAGCAAATGTCTCCACAAACTTGGCGGGTTTAGCCGTAAAACCCAGCAGGTCATGCCATACCAGCACATGACCATGACAACTTTTGCCGGCGCCGCAACCCAGCACCACACAATCTACCTGCGAAATAACAGCCTGGCTCACCGCGTCAGGAACGGCTTCCAGCAGCAGCATGGCAGCACCCGCACGCCGCATCGCAACCGCTGTTTCTATAATCTCCACCGCCTCCGTCTGGGTACGGCCATGCGCCCGGTATCCGCCCTGAGCCGCCACACGCTGCGGCAGCAACCCCAAATGAGCGCAAGGCACAAACCCGGCGCCCGCCAGCGATTCAATAATGTGCAATTGAGAACGGTCTACCTCCAACTTTACGGCGTCGGCGCCGGCGGCCCTAAGCCGGCCGGCGGCGGCAATGGCCTGATCTGGCGTCTTGTAACTCCCCGCGGGCATGTCTGCGAGCACAAAACGACCCGGTGCGCCCCGTCGCACCGCCTGCGTTATTAAGCACATGTAATCCAGCGTGGCTGTTGCGGTGGAATCATGGCCTAAAACAGTCATCGCGGCAGAATCGCCTACCAGCAGGATGTGCACACCCGCCTGCGCCAATAGCCGTGCCGTCGGAAAATCATAGCACGTCAGCATGGCAATGGGTTTGCCGGCCCGCCGCATGGCATTTAAATCGTCCAGCGTCTTGGGCACATTATCGGTTGACGACTTTGAGCCATCGCTCATAAGCAACTATCTCCAGCCGCACGTTGTGGTCCGTTGGCCCCGCACATCAAGGCTGGCGCATTTCAGCCGGCCAAAAGGCTCGCGGGCACCAACCCGCCCGCTTCACTCCGGTTCACTTAGCCCGCCAAAACGGCGCGTCCGACGGGCAAAGTCTCCAATGGCTGTATCCAGATCGGCCGGCGTAAAGTCAGGCCATAACACGTCGGTGACATAAAGCTCGGCATAGCTGATCTGCCAGAGCAAGTAGTTACTGATGCGCATTTCGCCAGCGGTGCGAATCAGCAAGTCGGGGTCCGGCATGCCGGCGGTATACAAATGCTTCTGCACCTGCGCCTCATCAACCGCATCGGGCGATAATTCACCGGCGGCCACACGGCGGGCTATGGCCCGAACGGCGTCAACTATTTCGGCGCGCGACCCATAGTTAACCGCAAGGCATAGCGTCATGCCGGTATTACGGTCCAGCGCCTCGATGGTGCGATCTATCTCGCGGCAGACATCGTCGGGCAGGCCATCGCGCCGACCAATCTGCCGGAAGCGAATATTGTTTTTCATCATCACCGGGCGCTGGCTGGCAAGATACTCAAGATAAATCTGCATGAGCTGCGCAACTTCCGCAGCGGGCCGCTTCCAGTTTTCAATTGAAAAGCTGTAAAGCGTAAGCTGCTCAAGATGCCGCCGCGCACAATGCTCAATAATGTTTCGCGCTATTTCCGCGCCAGTACGATGCCCGACATACCGCGGCAAACCACGGGCTGCCGCCCAACGGCCATTGCCATCCATAATAATGGCTATGTGCCGCGGCATGCCGGCCTGAGCCGGAGTGCGCTGCGAAGACTCGGTATGTGGGGCCGGTGTGTTCATAGCCTCAATCAAAGTTACACGCACCCGCAAAAGCCGGCACCCACGGCAAAGTCGCCACGGCAGCAACCGGTTTTCGTCATGGCTATTGTACCAATGTCTGATGCCGTGCGGGGCCAATACTTACAATGCGCACCGGCACCCCCACAAACTCCGCGATCTTATTCAAATACCGCCGCGCATTGGCCGGCAGATCAGCCACCTTATGAACCGCATCCAGAGGCTCGTGCCAGCCAGGCAAGGTCTCATACATCGGATCAACTGCGGCCAATTGGCTCGCGTCAGCCTCGAACCAGTCGGTGGTTTTGCCGGCCAACCGATATGCCGTGCATACCTTCAGTTCGTCAAAACTTGTGAGAACATCCAGCAGCATCACGCACAAAGCCGTCGCCCCGGTCACCCGGGCCGAATAGCGCAGGGCCACCAGGTCCAACCAGCCGCAGCGCCGCGGCCGCCCGGTGGTGGTTCCGAATTCACGACCACGCTGACGAATTTTCTCACCAATGGCATTATCCTGCTCGGTCGGGAACGAGCCGGCTCCAACGCGGCTGTTATACGCCTTCACAATGCCCAAGACACTCTTTACCGCCGATCCGGGCACGCCCGTGCCGGCGCTTAAGCCCGTGCCGCAATTGCTGCTCGTTACAAATGGGTACGTGCCATGATCCAGGTCGAGAAGTATGGCGTTGGCGCCCTCAAACATGATGCGTTTGCCTGCGGCTATCGCCTCGTGGAGCAACTGCACGGTATTGCATACATGCGGCCGCAGTTGCTGCGCACAGGCTCTATACTGTTCAAATATAGGCTGCCATTCCAGCGGCACATCGCCATACAGGCCGGCGAGCAGATGATTTTTTTCTTCAACGATTCGCTGCAGTTTTTCCTTAAAGCGCGCTTCATCCAGCAAATCGCCCATGCGAATGGCGTTGGAACGCGTGGCCTTGTCGGCGTAGCACGGGCCGATGCCGCGCGCCGTGGTACCAATTTTTTTATCCGCCAGCCGCGATTCTGAAAGCGCATCCTGCCTTTTATGGTATGGCAGCACAACATGTGCCGCCGATGAAATCCGCAGATTGTCCCCCAGCGCAATGCCCTGCTGCGCCAGTTGGTCCATCTCCTGCAGCAATTGAATGGGATCTATCACCACGCCATTGGCCAATACGGAAACACATTGCGGCCGCAGAATGCCGCTGGGTATCAGATGAAACGCATAGCGTTTAGAACCCACGGTAACCGAATGTCCGGCATTGCTGCCGCCGTTCCAGCGGACAGCAAAGTCAAACTGCTCGGCCAGCAGATCCACAACTTTACCCTTGCCCTCATCCCCCCATTGCAGTCCTACCACGGAGGTATTACCGAGCGTTGCCAACAGTGCCAAATCAGGTTCCATGTTGCCTCTACGTACACCAAAGTCCCGTGTATTCCAAGACTCTTGACGATACCCCCGCCCACGCCGGCTTGCAACCAATTTTCTAAATCCAGCAGGCCGGTAAAAAACCATCGCGTAGCGCCCAAAGCTCGACTGCGCTAATGCTTACCTGTTCTACTCTCTCGCGGCCCGCAGGCCTATTTGTTTTGAACAGCTTCTGTCCGGCCAGCGACAATTTGCCAGCGCTGCTCGATGAGCATTTTTATGGCTTGCGGGTAAGCGATACATTCCTGCTCAAACACGCGGGCAGCCAGCGTCTCTGGCGAATCATCAGGCAACACCGGGCATTGGCGCTGCAGCAGAATGGGGCCGTGATCGTATTGGTTGTCGGCAAAGTGCACGGTGCAGCCGGAGACTTTTTGTCTCGCCGCAATCACCGCTTCATGTACCCGGTGGCCATGCATGCCCTTGCCGCCAAACGCCGGCAGCAATGCCGGGTGGATATTCAGCACACGCCATTGATATTGCGGCGGCACCAGCCATAGTGATAGAAACCCGGCCATGATGACATAATCGGGCTGATAGCTGGCAAGTTCGGTGGCGAGCACCTCGGAGAATGCCGCGACATTCTCAAAACTGCGGCGCTCAATAACTTGCACCGGCAATCCCAGCGCCTTCGCCCGCTCAATACCCTTCACCTGCGATCGGCTGGAGATGACGTTTGTGAGGACTGCCGGCAGAGACTGGTCGGCAATTTTGGCGGCCAGGTTCAGCAATGTTGTGCCTGATCCCGATATCAGTACGGCCAGACGGGCTGGACTATGCTGCGGCTGAGGTATGGGTATGGCGCTCATGAGCGAATTCCTTTGGCGACGTAACCCCAGCGGCCTAAAAACAGGCCGCCAACAACAAGCAATACACCAATTGCCAATGCCTTGGGCGCCAGCGCGTTAGGCGAGCCGGATAATGCCGCGACCGCAGGTCCTACCACCGTGCCCACACCGATGATAGCCTCATGCTTACCGGCATTCTCATTTGAACCATGGCTCAGGTGCATGGCATAGTAAAGCGAACCGGAGTAGAGCATAGCCGTGGCAACACCAAGCAGCGCCTGCGCGATGACCATCTCCGGTACGGACGACGCGGTGATGATGAGAATAGTTGCAGCAGCTAGGCCTACAAACGAGAAAAGCATCCATCGCACTTTGTAATGCCAGCCCTTCCAGAACCAGGCCACGACAAACCCGCCGATACGCACAAACGCCCACACCGAACCTATTGCGGTTGCGGCTGCGTAAGATGATATATGCAGGCCGCTGGTAACGCGTGGCATAAGTGGTAGCACCGTATTAACACACACATAGGCCAGTAAATTGGAAAGCCACGCCATTTTCAGCAGCGTCTTGCCGCGAACCGAGTCTGCCAGGTCGGGAGGCGTTTCAGCCAGGGAAGAATCTGCTGCGTGATGAGCACCAATTTCGGTTTGCTTGACGGCCAGAAACACCACCACCAGCCAGCCCGTAAGGCTTGCTGTGCCCGCCAGGATAAAAACCGTAGGCCACGAGAGCCAATCGGCAATGCTGCCGCCAATGCACATCGCTGTAAAATTTCCGCATGCCCAGACAAAGTTGTATACCGTCAGTCGCGACGATAACTTCATGCGGCCGGGGCTGCGGGTAATGGCCGATTCCACTGCCGGCCATATCATGGTGCTGGTGATGTTGAGGAGAATAGTGAGCAAAAAAAGCAGGCCAAGGCTTTGCCGGTAAACCGCCCAGGCCCCCAGCACAAAGACCGGAATATTGAGCACCTGCATCATTTGAATCAGCTTTCGCTGACCGATGCGATCGGCAATTCTACCGGCCAGGAGAGCGGCCAAAACGTACGGCACACCTCCGCACACCGGTAGCCATAAAAGGGTAGCAGCCGACACGTGCAGGTGATAGCGTGCGTAAAAATAGGTGCCGTTAACGGCCAGCAGCACCGAAAACGAGTTGAGTATTTCTGCCGCATACCATGGACCCAGCGTGGCCCAATCGCTGCGAAACTTGCCATCGGACGCGGCTGGTTTTGTGATAGTTTTCAAGGAAAAATACCCCGCTGTTTGTAGCTCGCGGCAATATGTTCAACTGCCGCACAAAAGGCGGCGGTAGCGAGGTCCACGCCGTATTGCCTAGATACCGCGCGCACGCGGCCCGCGGCGGCTACCATCATGTGCCGAAGTTCGTCATCTACCCGATCCGCCCCCCAGTGAACGCCGGCCTTATTCTGCACCCATTCAAAATAGCTCACGGTAACGCCACCGGCATTGCATAAAATCGCCGGGAGCAGGGCAATGTTGCGCCGGGCTAAAATGGCCGCTCCCTGCGGTGTGACGGGGCCGTTGCCGCCTTCGGCAACTATGCGGCAATCAAGTAAGTCGGCGACATGCTCATCCACCATGCGTTCGAGTGCTGCGGGAATAAAGACATCCACGGTCGTAGCGTAAAAACCTTGATGATCAATTTCTTTGATGCCGCTGGCTCGATAACCGCGCACGCCCCCATGAGTTGCCGCGTAAGCCGCCAAGTCATGGGCCGCTATTCCATCGTTACAACCAATGGCTCCCGACTGATCGAGTACCGCAACAAGCTTGGCACCGCAATCCTCCAGAATGGCGGCCGCGTAGCTGCCGACATTGCCGAACCCCAGAATGCTGAATCGCAGCTTTTCCGGCGTGAGGCCAAACTGCGATAGCAGTTCAAGCAGCACAAAACATATACCCTGACCGGTGGCCTTTTCACGCCCTTTGCTGCCACCGCAGGTGACCGATTTACCCGTCACAACATGCTGCATGGCCTGGCGCGCGCCATTGCTTTGGGTGTTGAGGTAGGTGTCCATCATCCAGTCCATGATCTGGCTGTTGGTGCCCACATCGGGGGCGGGAATATCAAAATCGGGGCCGATATTCTGCCCCAGCGCCGTGGTGAAGCGCCGTGTGAGTCGCATGAGTTCTGTCGGCGAGAGCGTTTTGGCGTCTACCGCCACGCCGCCCTTGGCCCCGCCGAAGGGGAGCCGCATCAGGGCGCACTTCATGGTCATCCAAACGGCTAACGCCTTTACATCGTCCAGACTCACGTCAGGGTGATAGCGCACGCCCCCCTTATACGGCCCCAAAATATTGTTGTGCTGAATTCGATACCCTTTAAACAGCCGGTAGGAGCCATCATCCAGCATGACTGGAAAATTCACCATTAGTTCGTTTTTCGGCTGACTTAAAATGCTCTTTACAAACGGCGCTGCCTTCATGACGTCGCAGGCTGCGTTGACCGAGCCAACCGCCATGGCAAATAGCGAATCGGGATCGGCTGGGTGCATTGGTTCGGCATGCGGCAGGCGTGGTTGGATGGATGGCAGTGGCATAAACAAAATACATCCGGGCAGCGGGTCATTACCGTGGGCGAATCATACCAGAGGTTGCCCGGCCACGCATCTGGCTAATGCCATACGCGAAAGGCGATTTGCAGCAGTACATTTACCTGAGCGCCGGCGGCAATATCGTCGAGCAGAATGCCCCAACCGGCCGGCAGGCGTTCTAATTGCCGACAGGGCGGAAGCTTGAGAATATCACACACCCGAAAGAGGATGTAGATAATGCCTGTGAGCAGCAAGGACATTCCGATATGACCCGGTATGGTCGTCGGCAGAGGCAGCAGCAAGCACGCGGCCCAAAAGCCTGCATATTCATCAAGCACAACCTGGCCGGGGTCCGCACGGCCAAAAAATGATTCGGCCCAGGGTGCCAGCCATATCAGTAGACCGCCAACCAGTACCAAGCCCCCGACGCAAATAAGCGTTCGCAGTGGCTCTGCCGGGCCAATCCATAAAAGCAAAGCGTATAGAACTGCCGGACCCAGAGTGCCCCAACTACCCGGGGCCGGCTTCAGAAGGCCCAAGCCGCCGCCGCTAACAACCCATCGTCGCCAGCTGGCAGCGGATGCAGGCTCGCTGGTTTCCGAGGGTGGTTGGTCCTTAAGTTTATAAGCGTTCATCAGGCCTCCATAATGCGCCGCGCGCGGTGCACATATTCCAGTGCGGAGGCCACCGTAGCGCCCAACGTCAGCCAAATGAAGATATCTCGGGTTATGACAATCCACATAACTGGGTGAAAACCGCCGTGGCGAAAGCTCGTCGCCAATGACCCGAGCACTGCGCCTACGGCAATAGATTGTGCAAGCATTTTGATTTTTCCCGCCCACTGCGCCCGAAAGTCTATGCCCCTGGATTCTGCCAGCCCCCGAATACCGGTAATTAAAAACTCCCTCGCCACCAGCACCACAGCCATCCAGGGCGCAACACCGGTGACTTTGGTTACCGTGTCGGCCTGCGCCAGAAGCAAAAGATGCGGATCTAAAAAGCTGCGCGAGCTAAAAAAGATAAACGCGCCGCAAATTAAGATTTTGTCGGCAAAGGGATCTACCACGCGACCGAAGGCGCTTTCAACTTTCCAACTGCGTGCGAGATAGCCATCCAAGATATCGCTTAGCCCCGCGAGCACAAAAATCGCAAAGCACAGCCACATCCAGAAGCAAATGCCGTCCAGACCGACGTGCCGGTTGATCGCCGCAAAAAACAACCCCGTCAGCAGCAGCCTTCCGAGCGTTATGAGATTTGGCACCTGACGATACATGTTGGACAGTCCGATCCAGCTTGAAACTCTGTGTATTCTTCAGGCTGACATTACCGGCAAACGCACCTGACGGTGCGGCTTCAGCGGCGATGGAGCAATCAGTTGCAAAGTCAACGGCTCGGCGATCAAGTCGTAATCCTGCCAGTCAGTGACCACAGCCTTCAGTACTTCACCCGGCGCAGGTTGATTTGATTTGGCCAAGTTCAACATCACAACCGAGTCTATGTCCGGCGCTTGGCCGGCGTGCCGGGCGTATGCTTTCCGCTGTTTTGGGTCTACGCGATCCACCAGCACTTCAAGTTCACGGCCGACCTGTTGTTTGTTGCGTTTAAAGACAATTTTCTGCTGGGCCAGCATAATGTCGGCTTTGCGCTCGGCGGCAACTTCCGCGGCAATGCCCTGCGTTTGCCAAAGTCGGCCCGCGGGTGTGCCCGGTTCGGGCGAGTATTCAAATACGCCGAGGCAGTCAAATTCAAAATCTTTGATGAAGGCGAGAAGTTCTTTATGCTGGGGTGGGGTTTCTCCCGGAAAGCCGCTGATAAATGTGGTACGAATGGAAATGCCGGGGACCCAACTGCGCAGCTTATGCAACAAGGCTTCAATTTGTTTGCGTGTAACTTTGCGGCGCATGGCGTAGAGAATATCGTCATTGATATGCTGCAACGGCATGTCAATATACTTGACGACACGAGGCGCTGCGGCAATCGCTCGGATCATCTCATCGGTGAAGCAACTTGGGTAAGCGTACATGAGGCGCAGCCAGCCGGCGCCCGATTGCCGGTCAAGCTCGTTCAACAACCCCACCAGACCCTGGTCGGAGCCTGTGTAGCCGATGTCGGCTCCATAGCTGGTCGTATCCTGGCCGATGAGGTTGATTTCAAAGGCTCCGTCTTCCACCAACTCCCGCGCTTCGGCCAATATGGCAGCCAGCGGTTTGCTGCGCATGCGTCCGCGGATGCTGGGTATGGTGCAGAATGTGCAGCCTTGGTTGCAGCCCTCGCTCATGCGAAGGTATGCATAATGACGCGGCGTAAGGCGCAAACGTGCGGAATCATCTTCCGTATAGCCGGGCTGCGAACGATCATGCCGGCCAATCCACTGTGACACGGGATGAAACAAGCCCAAGTCGCCGGCGGCTTGGCGGGTGCGGGCGGCGGAGTTTCCGCGGACGGCCCGCACAATTTTATCGCGGTCAAAAACACCAATGAGAGCATCAATTTCAGGCGCCGTTTGCAGCAATTTGGCTTTGTGCCGTTGCACCAGACATCCCGCGACCACCACGCGCACCGGTCGGCCCTTGCGTGCGGCGGCTCGCTTGTGCTCAATAGCTTCATGAATCACCTGCAGCGATTCGTCTTTGCTGGCTTCCAGAAAGCCACAGGTGTTAATGACAATCGCATCAGCACTGTCTTGGTCGGGGGTGACGGAGATGCCGTCTTCGGTCAGCAAACCGAGCATTTTTTCGCTGTCCACAAGATTCTTAGGGCAGCCCAACGAAACAAATGCGACGCTTTCGCGATGCAAACGACTGCGCGTCGGCCGCGTTGGCTTTGATTGCGTGTGTGTGCCGAGTTTTGCCATTGCCTCACGCCGGTAAACTTCCATCCGTGCCATGGGGCACGCCGAACTTGCTCAAATAGTAGCAGATATCAGCCCTCTAAACCACTTGGCAGGCCGGGGAATGATGCAATTCGCCACTGGCCGCGATTGGAGGACTGGCGCGCCGTTGGACGTGTCACGGTAAATCGCAGCCTTTCGCAACCAATGCCCGAGGCGGACGTTATGATGGTGTACGGTAATGCCGGGTGGTGCAACACTCGGCCAATTGCCGATAACAACCCCAGCAGTTGCCAGCAGGGCGCTTTGGCCAAATTAGGCCCGTTCGCCTATACTTGCGGGCGGCAGCAAACGGGTAACGAGATTCTCCGGTGAGGCACAATGCAACCCATCGAACGTTTACGGCGCAACATCGAATCGGTATTTTTTGGCCGGCCGCAAGCCATTACTCATTTAATGGTGGGTCTACTGGCCCGGGGCCATGTGCTTATTGAAGATGTGCCCGGCGTTGGTAAAACCGTGCTGGCCCGCGCATTGGCTCGCAGCATCAACTGCCAGTTCAGCCGCATTCAACTGACGCCGGATCTTTTGCCGGCGGACATTATTGGTGTATCTGTTTACAGCCAGGACAAACAAAGCTTTGTATTCAAGCCTGGCCCTGTTTTTGCGAACATTGTCCTCGCAGATGAAATCAATAGAACCACGCCGCGCACCCAAAGCGCCCTGCTTGAAGCCATGAATGACGCGTGCGTATCCGCCGACGGCCAAACCATGCCGCTGCCGCAGCCTTTTATGGTGGTGGCCACGCAGAATCCGTTTGAATTTGAAGGCACCTATTTTCTGCCGGAAAACCAGTTGGACCGCTTCCTGCTGCGCATCAATCTCGGCTACCCCGAACGCGAGCGTGAACTCGAGATTTTGCGTCAGCAACCCGGCCGCACACGGCTGGATCATCTCGACCCGGTGCTTAGCGCAGATGATGTCAAGGCGCTGCAGGGGCAAGTGGCGCAGGTAAAGCTTGATCCGCTGCTGGCGGAATACCTTATGGACATTGTGGAAGCCACGCGCAAGCACGAACTGCTGCATACCGGCATTTCACCGCGCGGTTCGCTGGCGCTCATGCAGGCGGTGCAGGCGCTGGCGTTTATCAACGGGCGCGACTATGTAACCCCCGACGATCTGAAAGAGCTTGTGGTGCCGGTGTGCGCCCATCGAGTGATCAGTAAAAATTACATGTCCAATGGCGATGTAAGCACCACCATTCGCATCATGCACGATGTGCTGCAAAATGTGCCCTGTCCTCTTTAGCGTGGCGTGTCGGCGGAAGCCCGATGAAAATATTTAAGACTTATTACGAGCTTACTTTTACCGGCTTTGTATTTGCCGGAGTTTTGTGCTTTGTGCTTATCGCCGCGGTTAACAGCCAGACGAACGTGCTGTTCTGGACTTTGGGCATCATATTAGGCGCCATCATTGTTTCGGGCGTTATGGGCAACCTTCTGCTGCGTCGGCTCGAAGTCGCCCGCATGGTGGGCGACCATGCCGTGGTGGGCCAGCCGGCGGAGGTGCACTATCGTTTGCTCAACAACAAAAAGATATGGCCCTCATGCGCCATTCGCGTAACCGAGGCGCGCTTTTCGGGCAAGTTGCGAACCGTGCCCGAGGGCTATTGTCTGCATTTGGGGCCGCGGCATAACACTCTGGTGCTCACACACCTTATTTCGGAGACACGCGGCGAATTGGAACTGCGCGAGTTGCGGGTGTGCTGCTCATTTCCATTTGGCTTTGTCAACAGGGCCATCCACTACTTAAGCCCGCATAAGATTATTGTCTACCCGCGCATCGGCTTTTTGAATCAACAGCTTTTGGCCCGCACACGCACATTCAGCACCACCGGCACGATCACCTCGCAGGCTCGCGGCGGCACAGATGAGTTCTTCGGCTTGCGCGAGTACCAGCCTGGCGACAGCATTCGCAGTATTCACTGGCGTTCCAGCGCGCGCACGGGCCGAATGGTGGTGCGTGAAATGACATCCGACACGCCGCCGACCATGATAGTTGTGCTCGACATCCGCCCGTGGGCCGATGTACCTGATGGCCGCATGCAGAGCGAACGCGCCATCGAGCTTGCCGCGTCGCTGATTTGTCATGGCATACAGGACAACTTTGCCGTGGGACTGCTGATAGCCGGCTCTCCGGTGGCTGCGCCGCGGGCCATTTCGTCCGGCAGAACGCATCGCGACCAATTGCTCGAGGCGCTTGCCCTTATCAACATTGATACGATTGATTCAACACAGCATGGCATCGCACAAAACCCGCCAGAGGCCCTGCGCAATGCGGCAGAATACGTCATTGCGGGCTTAAGCAGCAAATGCAACTCACTGGACCTGGTGCCTCCGGGCAGCACCTACACACTGCTGCCGATGGATGACCCGCACAGCGACCAATGGCTGCATTTTCCGGAAAAACCTCCCGTCGAGGCACCCCCATCGCAGCTGGCCGAATCGCTCGCATAACGCTGTTTACCCTGCGCCAACAACTTAACACAGGAAAGGCAATTCCTAGTGCCCTGCCTGCAATGCAGGTGGTTGTTCTTGAATCCGGAGTAAAACCTGCCGCACGAGCCGTTGGGCAAGTTCGCTGCGATCAACGCGGGTGGCTCCTAAATCGTCAAGGATGTATGCGGCCGGTGCGGGGCCTTGCACCATCTCCAGAAGATTGGCGACGAGAATGTCGGCACCGCTGTGGCGGCGGCTTTGCTCGGCGATGGCCACAAGCTGCTGTTCCGTAATACCGGCCTCCAACTTAAACTTTACCAGTACGCCCTGGAAACGCCATTCGTGGCGGAACTTATCTACCAGTTTTGGAGTTTGCCGGCCGCGAAAAGCCACCTGTCCGAGCGAGCCGGCAATTTTATCTTCACGAACGGGTTCAACCACCCATACTTCACTCCCGGCAGGTTGCCCGGAAGCAGGCTCGGCCGAGATAATGCGGTAGGCCCCTACGGGACTGTAGTCGCTTACGGCTGCCACCATAAACACCGCTGCATAGTTAGTTGAGGCCATTTGGCTGGTCAGAGCCAAATCGAGGTCGTTGTAAGACCGAAACGTTTTGATTGTGAGTCCTTCGCTCCCGTTGGTCTCGCGCAGCGCCTTCGCCATAGGCTCGTTACTGGTAAGGAGCGTTACAGTGCCAACCGGCAGCAGGGCAGCGGCAATGTCGTGACCGGTTTTGCCGGTAAAAATATTGCTCCAATGGCGCACCTTGTCCATAGGTTCATAGGTGTTGCCGGCGACGACGAGAAAGTTAACGGCGGTGCTCATAACCAAGTATCGTATCGCAATCGTGGGAATGTGAGAATGCCCTATGGCCAGAGGCCAAGGTTAGAAACGACCGGAGACGGAGATGGCTTTTGAAGGTTATTGGGATGAAGAGGCATTGGTGAAAGCGCGGCGGCGGAGATTGCCGCCGCGCAAAGGGCAAAGTCTGCGGTATTATTGGACGGATAAAAATTACAGATTTTATTAGGTTTTCCGCTTGTTTTGAGCTAAAATTATGCACAGGCAGAGTCTCCCTAAATGTGTCCTGATTTAACTTGTGTCAAAATCAGGGCATAAGGACCTTCGGGCGAACGCACAATTACTGGCGGTTGCCAATGGTGGCCGCAAGGGTAGAATATAGCGGGGTCATGGCAACGATCGCGGTTTGACGACGTTGCTTATATAGATTGATGACTCGGCTTGATCCGAAGGACGCGTCTGCGGGGCCGCCTGTTTGGATCGAGAGAGAGGTGTTGCATGTCACAAGCGGATACAGGAGATGGAGGCGTCGCACGACCGGGCGGTGGGCGATCACTGCCGTTTAGCTCGCCGCAGGCGTCTGCCAAGAGCAGATCCGATGAGAAGCAGGGCAAGATTTTTGAATTTAAGCCGATAATTCCCGCACCGCGCGGCCGCGGCAAATCAGGTAATCAGCCAAGTGAGCCTTCTGGAACTGCCGGGGCATCTGCCGCATCAAATGCCGAGGCGGAAATGCTTGCGGCGGGTATGGGGCTGAAGCTGCCGGTAAGCAGTCATGCGAAGCTTTTGGACCTTATCGCGCAAGGTGAAGGTAAGTTAATTGAAGCGGCTCTACATGAACTGCAGGCGAACTTACGCTGGCCGGGTGAGCTTCGCTTTGAAGTTGCCGAGGGAAAAACGCCGGATTCCATGTCGTTGGCCAAAGGTCACGTACCGCTCATGCAGGGCGATAAATACTTTGGCAAGCTGGTGCTGTCGGGCGGAGCCAAAAGCTCGCGTGTTGCCGAGCAGTTGCAGCAGGCCGGCACGTGGCTGGCGGCGCTTCTGGCAATTGAACTGCGTATGGCGCATTGGCGGCGGCTCGCCGAGACCGATGAGCTATCCGGCTCGTTTAACCGCCGCTATTTTCTGGAGAAGGTGCCGCAACTGCTGGAAAAGGCCCGCAAAGACCGCTTCTGCGTAACATTGCTGCTGTTTGATATTGATGATTTCAAGCAATACAACGATCAATTCGGCCATGCGGCGGGTGATGCAATTATTCGCGAAGTCATTGGGCTGCTGCGGCATTGCACGCGGCCCAAAGACCTTGTGGCCCGCATCGGTGGAGACGAGTTTGCCGTGATTTTTTGGGATAACGACCGCCCTCGTCAGCCTGACAGCGAGCATCCGCGCAGTGTGCTGGCTATTGCCCATCGCTTCCGCAAGGCGGTGGCCGAACATCCCTGGAACAGGGATGGAGGTCCGATTGCCGGGCGATTAAGCATCAGCGGCGGTTTGGCGACGTTTCCGTGGGATGCGCAAAGCCTGCCGCAGCTTATGGAAGTAGCCGATGGCGAACTCATGCGGGCGAAGGCGATGGGCAAAAACGCCATCGTGCTGGCTGGGCCGCAGGGCGACTCCCCTGCCGATGCGTAGACTCACGCGACAATTTCAGCGGCGACCGCATCATGATGATAACCATCACGCTTTCAAGATGGCGGTACGGCAGGGATCTTTTCAAGCACAATTAACATTCTGAAGGCCAACCACCGCGCCAGCGGAGTGAGGAGTCGCTCGAATTTTTGTGCGGCATGAGCCGCGAAATGCGGCATTAGCACCGGGCCGGAAAATCCACCGGAGAGCGGGTAGAGCATCATGCTGTGCGTTTGTCGTCGCTTCAAAACAAATTGCGGAAACCGCTTCTGAAACTCTGCCCAGTGCTTAAAGAAGAGCAAGGTAGGCACCGCCTGATTGCTGGCGAAGGGGCCTTCGCCGATGATGGGGATTGGGTCTGATGCCGGTGCGCCTGATGATTGAGCCGCCTCGTCGGCAAAAATGGCTGATTGCATGTTGACCGGTTCAGGATGAGAGGTGCGATAGCATATGCCAGAAACGGCGGAAATATACGGTTCGGTCATTACCAGCCGGCCGCCCGGCGTAAGAACACGCTGCGCCTCGGCAAAGAACCGCAGCGGCAGAGGCAAGTGGTGGATTACATCCTGGAGCACCAGGTTGTCAACGCTTTGATCGGCAAATGGGAGCCGCAACGCGTCTACCGCCAGGTCAATAAACTCATTGGGAACAAGGTCGGTGACGACAACATCCGGATAAAACTCCTTAAAGTGGCCGGCACCGCCGCCGATCTCCACCACCCGTCCATGGCGATTTGACCCCGGATCGCCGCGAACGACAAATTCGGCGGCCATCTGAGAAAAATATTGCCTATATACCAGGCGCAGCACCGGCCTTTGTTTCCAGGCGAGGGCCCGCTGCTGCAGAACATCGTGACTGGTTTGGCCGTGCTGTGGAACCGTGGCTTTGCGAAGCATTCGTCCGCCGTTTGTTTAATGACTGTACGCCGGGCTTTACAAGGTGCGAGTGCACGCGGCTTGCCTGCGCCGAAAGCACATTAAAAGTTTACATGGACGCCGTTGGCCTGCACCTGCTTAATCAGGGCATGGAGGTCGTCTACCGTGCTCTTGAGCTTTTGGCTTACGTCCAGCAGAGCATCATACAGCCGGGGATCTTTGACCAATCGGCCGACAGTGCCATGTCCTTTAAGGACGCTTACGCTTATGGCATCAACATGCTCGAGCAGGGTGGTAAGCTTAATGCTAACGGCCACCACGCGAGCCTCAAGTTCTTTGGTGGTAACGTCTATATCGGCGGCGGTTGTGCCGGCGCTTTTCAAAACGGAGTCCGCGCGATTGGCCGCATTGTGAATGCTGGTGAGCACCGATTTAAGCTCTTCGGAGGAAGTGGCGATGTTGGCGACAATAGTGCGCACCTGGCTGCGAAGCGTTTTGTCTTCAAGCAGCCCATTAACTGAAGATACGGTGGCATTGAGCCGCTGAATCAGGGCGCTGATGTTGTTCATATCTGCCTGGCTGGATTCTTTGCCGTTTGCCTGGGCGGTGGTGAGGTTTACCGGTTTAAGCAGTGAATGCAAATCAGTGGCAACGAGGTCGAGCTTGAGGCTAAGGCTGTTAAATTGCGAGCTGATGTTGGCAAAATCAGTAATGACCGATTGCGGAATGAGTCCACCAGATTTGATGGTTGCCGTAAGCGTGGCTGTGCCATCCTTAGGCAGGTAGGTTTGTTTGGCCGGGATTGGCACCACAAGCGACATGTACGGTGTGCCAATGGTTTTGGAGCCAATGGATGCGCTGGCGTTATCCGGGATGCTGACCCGGCGGTAAATTGATAGAAGAATATCGGCTCCGTCCAGGTTTTTGCGCAGCGAAACCGACTGCACTGTTCCAACCACCACGCCGCTGATGTCAACAAGGTCGCCATAAGTGAGGCCATCGGCGTTGGATGCTTTGACGGTAACAGTATAAGGACCGTCGGGGCCCAAGGCGGGCAGGCGTCCTAAATAGGCAATTCCCAATATAAAAAGGAGGATGCCTGCGGCGAAGGTCAACCCGACGATGGTGTTACGTGCTTTTTCGCTCATCATTGTTGTAGTGTGCTCCTGATGTCGGCTTGCCAACTAACCGCCGACGGTGCAACTAGTGTCGCAACAGAGAGGCGGAAAGGCAAACGCCCCGAGTTGCTGCGGCAGCGCGGCCTGCGGGCCGCGCGAGCCGGATAGGGAATAACATCTCCCGTCCTGATATCAGTTGGCGCTCCTCAAGGGTGGTTTGGCGCGGAGACTTTCGGCCTGATTAGTAGAATAACGCAGTTTTAATGGCCAAAGTGCGAAGGTTGAGTTAACACGCCATCGCCTGCGCATACCAGGCCCCATTTATGATGAAGCGGCCGCTGCGGCATTATGTGTGATAATCTGCGTTTATCGTAATGTACTCCCGTGATAAATCACACGTAAAAACCTGTGCTGTGCCAATACCAGATGTGCCAAGGTCCAGCGTTATATCAACTTCAGTCTGCCGCATGGCGGCCTCTACCTTGGATTGCGCCACATCAGTCGGCCGCCCCGCTCGAAATACTATGAGCTTGCCGACTTTGCAGACACTCTTGGCGACATTCATACTGGCTCCGCTATAACCGGCTGCGCTGACAAATCGCCCCCAGTTTGGATCGCCTCCGTGAATCGCCGTTTTCACCAGCGGACTGTTGGCTATGGCCAAGGCCGCCCGCCTGGCATCAGCCGTAGAACGGGCGCCGCAAACAAAAACACGCACCAGCTTAGTTGCACCTTCGCCATCGCGGGCAATCTGCTTAGCAAGCGAGAGGCATACTTCCATAAGGCCGGCGGCAAACTTATTGAGATCGCGCCCGCTTAGTATACGAACGCCCGACATACCGTTGGCCATGCAAACATATGTATCGCTGGTGCTGGTGTGCTGGTCAACCGTCACACAATTAAACGTCTGATCTGCCACGGCCTTGACGATGCGCCGCAGAGGGGCCGGCGCAATGGCGGCGTCAGTCGCAACATACGCCAGCATTGTGGCCATGTTTGGCGCGATCATGCCGGAGCCTTTGCAGTTACCGGCGATGGTGATTGTGGCGCCGCCGGCATGGAGAGTTGCATACGCTGTCTTGACGCACGTATCGGTGGTTAAAATGCCCTGAGCAAATGCCTCGCCCGCCTCCGCCGTGTCGGCAAGCTTTGCTACAAGAGCTGGAATGCCGCTGCGCAGCTTATCCATCGGGAGAAAGCGACCGATTACACCGGTGCTGCTTGGCAACATCTGCGACGGCGGCAGCCGCACGCCCACAGTTTTTAAATTCTGCGCAGCGAGTGCACACATTTCCCGCGCATCGCGCAGCCCGCGTTGGCCGGTACATACGTTGGCGCAGCCGCTGTTGATCACGCAACCCTGCAGACGCCCGCCGGCTATATGTTCGCGACCGACAATAACCGGCGCACCTTGCACCTTGTTGGTTGTAAATACGCCGGCTGCCGCCGCAGGCACTTTGCTCACGAGCAGGGCCAAATCAGGCTTCCCCGATTCTTTAATGCCGCAGTGCATTGCTCCGGCCAGAAAGCCCTTTACCGCTGTAATCGTCTTGTTTGCCAAACTATTCTCGCTTTTACCTATTGCGCCGCAGGCTACGCACCTCAAACGCACCTATGTTGTACCATCGCGGTGCCACCCTGAAAACTCAATGGCTCGCATCCGCAGCTTCTCGACCAAAGCTGCGTATTCTTCCCGACGATGCTTTTAGTGCCGAGCAGCGGCGATCGGCTCATCACATGCATCGGAAATATCAAATGGAGAACTGCCAGTTAGCTTGGTCCCTGCCCTTATAGCGCAATTCGGAAATAAATTCAGCGGTCTTACGTTTGACAAGTACCCTCTTGCCGACGGTAATATCAGTGACTTCTGTCGAGAAGTAGCATTTTAGGAGATCTATGCATGAAACGTCGAGACTTTCTCAAGTTTAGCGCAGGCGCTGTTGCGGCAGCTTCGCTTACCGGCTGTTCGGCCTTTGAGGAGCCATCAACTCCAGCCGCCTCCTTTGAAGCTCGCTTGGATTCCCCTGATGCAGTAAGCGATCTGGCTCCTCGAAAAAAAGAGCTTTTCGACGCTGATTGGCGATTCAAGGGCATGCCCGAAGCCACCATACTGCAGAGCGCAACGGCAATAAAACATTGGCTATGGAAGAAGGGAAATCCCGACCAGGCACAGGAGTTTACCAAGCCTGATCTCGACACCAGCACGGGCGGTTGGGCAACGTGCGAATCAGGTGCTGATACCCTCAATGGCTACATCGGCTACGCTTGGTACAGAGCCACCCTTCCCGCAATGCCAAAGGAGGGCCGCTGTGTTTCCTTCGCCAGCGTTGACGACAATGGCACCGTTTACCTGAACGGACAAAAACTGCGGAGCCATCAGGGCTGGGACGCCCCCTTTACAGTAAACCTGGATTCCGCGTGGAACGCCAATGGCCCCAACGTATTGACCGTGTTGGTGCAGAATACCGCTGGCCCCGGTGGCATCACCGGCGCCGTGGAACTGGGCACGCTGCCGCCATCACAGCAATGTAACTCCATGGATTTTGACGACAGCTCCTGGCGAAAGGTACATCTGCCTCACGATTACATTGTTGAAGGCCAATATGACCGATCGGCCGACACCGGCCATGGCTCATTGCCCGTATTTCCGGCATGGTATCGCAAAACGTTTATCCAACCGGCCGAAGACCAGGGCAAACACGTTTGGCTTTACTTTGAAGGCGTATTCCGCAAGGCTCGCGTCTTTCTGAATGGGCAGGAAGTAGCGTATCACTCGGGCGGCTATACATCCTTTCATGTTGATATCAGCCGACACTTGCGCTATGGCGGGAAAAATGTGCTTGCCATCCATGTAGACCCCACCCAATTTGAAGGCTGGTGGTATGAGGGCGGCGGCATTTATCGGCATGTCTGGCTTAACGTCGCCGACCCGGTACATGTCGAACCTTGGGGTGTTTACGTCACCAGTAATGTGCATGATGTAACCGGCAAGCCATCGGCAACGCTCGCCATCGAAACGCGACTGACCAATGGATCGCAATTCGACCGGGTATGCGAGCTGGTCTCCGAGATTATCGCACCCGACGGGCAGGTTGCGGGCTCTGCAACGTCGTACCATACACTTGCGGCTGGCGCGAACTTCAAAGCCGAGCAAACCGTGCATATCGCCCATGCCCAGCTTTGGTCGCTGGAACAGCGGCATCTGTACCACCTCAAAACAACTCTTTCCGCCAACGGAGCAGTAGTAGATCGGCACGTACAACGCTTTGGCATCCGCACCATTCGCTTTGATGCCGACGAGGGCTTTTTCCTTAACGATAAGCCTGTCAAGCTGCAAGGAGTATGCAATCACCAGGATTTTGCCGGCGTGGGCATTGGCATTCCCGACAGTCTGTTTTACTACCGCATGCAGCGTCTCAAGGATTTCGGCTGCAATGCCATACGCTGCTCACACAACCCGATGACCCCGGCAATGTACGACGCCTGCGATGAATTGGGCTTACTCGTTATGGACGAAAATCGTCATCCCGGCGATGCAGCCACTGTTAAATCTTACATTGGCCAGCCGTACCATGACACCTGGCATGTTGAAACCATGGTGCTGCGCGACCGCAATCATCCGAGCATCATCATGTGGTCCATGTGGAACGAGGAATGGGGCATTCAAGGCTCGCCGTTTGCCCGCGAGATGATGCAAACTCTCATGGATGCGGTGCATAAGCATGATCGCACGCGCCCGATCAGCTGCGCCGCCAATCAAGGCATCGGAGAAGGTTGGATGATTGGCATGGGCGCTTCCGAAGACTTGCTCGGCGTCAATTACAATTACCAAGATTACGATTGGCTGCACAAAAAGTATCCCAACAAGCCCATCTTCGGCAGTGAAATCGGCAGCAACCTGAGTTGCCGAGGCGTTTACCACACCAATAGAGAGGCGGCGCATTTAAGCAGCTATATGGCGCCGGATGGTTCCTGGCATCCGCTGGGGGCACGCGCATTTGTTGCCGGAGGGTTCTATTGGACCGGCTTTGATTACCGTGGCGAAACCACACCGTTCGGCTGGCCGGAAATTAACTCGAACTTCGGTTTTCTGGATATGTGCGGCTTCCCCAAAGATTCCGCATTTTACTGGAAATCGTGGTGGAGCACCGAGCCGGTGCTGCATATATTTCCGCATTGGAACTGGCCCGGCAAAGAAGGAAAGAACGTGCCCGTTTGGTGTTTCAGTAATTGCGATGAGGTCGAGCTGTTTGTCAACGGTAAGTCGCAGGGACGAAAAACCATGGAAAAGTTCCGCCACCTGCAGTGGGACCACGTGACTTATCAACCCGGCAAGGCGGAAGCCCACGGCTACACCGGCGGCAAACTTGTTGCCACGACCGTTGTAGAAACCACCGGCGCTCCGGCGGCGCTGCGGCTTCGCGCCGATAGCGCACAACTCATTGCCGATGGAGAAGACACCGTCGCTGTTGAAGTGGCAGTTGTGGACGCCCAAGGCCGCGTTGTACCCACCGCCGACAACATGGTGCACTTTGCAGCGCGTGGGCGCGGCAAAATCGCCGGCGTGGGCAATGGCGACCCTGCCTGCCACGAGCCAAACCAGGCCAACTACCGCAGCGCCTTTGCCGGCCTGTGCATGGTGCTCGTAAAAGCCGGCGAAAAGCCCGGTAGTGTGCTGCTGGAGGCAAAAGCTGATGGGCTGCCCACTGCACGATTGACGTTTAACGTATTTGCTGACAAAACCTGATACCTGCAAAAAAAGCAAAGGCGGCGTCACTTGTGTGGCGCCGCCTTTTTTTTAAATCCGTTTGCTATTAAATTAACATCACCATCGGATTTTCGAGCAGCTTCTTTAACTCACCGAGGAACTCGGCCGCCAAGGCGCCATCCACCACGCGATGATCCGCCGACAGCGACAGCGTCATCACCTGCCCCGCCACCACTGCTCCGTTTTTAACAATGGGCCGGGCTTCCGTTCCACCAACTGCCAATATTGCCGATTCTGGCGGGTTCACAATGGCCTGAAACTCCCGGATGCCATACATACCAAGATTGCTGATGGTAAACGTACCGCCGGTCATCTGATCAGCCTTTAGCTTGCGTGTGCGGGCAAGTTCAGCCAGTTGCTTAATCTCAACCGAAATTTCTCGCACGCCCTTGGTTTGTGCATCGCGCAGCACCGGCACCATCAAGCCCCCGTCTACCGCCACCGCAATGCCGAGGTTGACTGTGCCATGACAAACGATGGCTGCCTCCGAAAAACTGGCATTAATGCCCGGTATTTGCGTAATAGCCACCGCTACCGCCCGGGCAATAAAGTCCGTCACGCTGAGTTTGGTCGGGGCAAGCTGTTCATTGGCGGCTTTGCGCAGAGACAGCAGCGCATCCATCACCACATCAATGGAGACGTAGAAATGCGGTATGGTTTGCTTGCTTTCCAACAGGCGTCGCGCAATGGTCTGCCGCATGTTGTTAAGCGGAATAACCTTAGCCTCAAGTTTTGACGGCCCAATCGTTAGAGCCGGCGCTGCAGTCGCCCCACCGCTGCTCGCCGCTCCACCAGGTTTGGCGGCGAGCACATCACGTTTAATGACGCGCCCGTCAGGGCCTGTGCCGGCCAACTGCGAAACATCAATACCGCGTTCGTCGGCAATTTTGCGAGCCAATGGCGACACGCGCTGCCGTCCACCGGATGACGCTGCTGGAGCAGCCGCCGCAGCCACCGGCCGGGCCGCAGCAGTGGCCGCTGGAACTGCCGCGACAATTGGCGCGGGCGCCGCCTTTGGCGCTGCCGCAGCCATCGGTGCGGGTGCGGGTGCCGGCGTCGCCTGAGTTTGAGCCGCAGGTTTGTCGGCCACGGCCCCATTTCCTGCCGGAGCACTGCTGGCCGCACTCTTGGCAACCGCTGCCACATCTTCGTCTGGTTTAGCCACCACAAGAATCATCGCGCCGACCGGAATAATGGCCCCCTCGGCCACCATAAGTTTGGCGACCGTGCCGGCCTCAAATGCCTCAAGCTCCTGTGTCGCCTTATCCGTCTCTACCTCGGCGATGATGTCGCCCACCTTTATTTTCTCGTTCTCCTTCTTGCGCCATTTCACCAGCGTGCCGGTCGTCATGGTGTCGGAGAGCTTGGGCATGGTTATTTCAATTGGCATGGATCAACCTCTTTCAAATTCCTGTTGTTCATCTTTGGCCGATACCCCCGGCTTCAGGCTCAACAGTTTAACGGCCTGGCCGCCATTCGTTAAGCACACACACCCTTAAAAGTAGTAGTGGACGCCAAAGCCGACAAACTGCACCTGGTCGGTAAAGAACTGTCCGTTTTGATCGTGCCCGATGTAGTATTCAATCAAGAACTGCATCTGCGGCCCATAAAAGCGATGCTTCGAAATTTGCAACCCCGCCCGCAGCGAAACCTCCGTGTCGTAATTCACCTGGCTCCAATTCTTAAAGTCTGCCCCGGCAACCGGCGAAAAACCTATCGAACCAGAATGCGCAAACGCCGGCCCATGAAATTCCGCCCCGTAATGAAATCGCCAGTGGCCTAAATTACCCGGTTCAACATTGTTCAGATACCCCACACCGCCATACACGCGGAACATCCGATGATAAAAATCAAACGAAACAATCGCATTGGCTTCTTCATAGCTGATTTTTTGTCGCAGCGTCTGATACTGCGGCTCATTCAGCAGCAGTTCATCTCCAAGATGCGAACTTTGGTGGTAGTACCGCACCAGCAGTGAAATATTTTTACGCCGCACAGACGCATAACCGCCCACCAGATAATCCGTATTCTGCAGGTCGCTATGGGTGGTGTCCATGTTAAAGAATGCAAATACGTCAGCCTGCATGCCGGTTTCAAACTGCATGTGCCACGGCAAATCAGCCCGCAGGAAGGGCAGCGTATCGCCAATGCTTACCTGCACAACATCTTTTAACCCGCTGATGGGATGGTATGGCGAAAAGTGCTGATACGACGCCGCCCCGCCGGGCCAGCGCGGGTCGGCCAGAAGCGGCGCAAATAAATTGCCCGTCCCTACCGGAAACGCCCCCGTAGGCTCACGGTACAGCGGTACGGGCTTATTGTCAGGGGGCCCCCAGCCGACAAACGATACGCTCGCCTGCTTTTCGCTTGGAGCCTGAAGCGGCGGCTCATTGAGATTTGCCGTTGACGCGCCAGCCATAGGCGCTGTGCCTACCCCGGTTGCAGCGGTCGGTGCACCCGCGGAAGCACTGCCCGCCCACCCTGGAGTTGGCGCATTTACATAAACCGCTTTGACCCCGGCAATATGACGCACCACCGCCCTTATGCGCTGTGCTTCATGCGCCGAGACCCCGGCCGCCCCGACTTGCACAACGCCATCACGCACCACAATCGTGGCATGATGAATATGCAATTCATACCGCAGCACTGCAGCCGCATATCCATTTATATAGCTGTCGGACGGCGTACTGGCCTGCGGACGTATCGGGCCGCCGGCAAAAGCCGTTCCCACTACCATAACCCCAGCACAACACACAACGCCACGCAGAACTCTGTTCATGCCTGCTCCATAATAGCCAGACTTCAATACAACAAAATTATACCGCCAGCACCGGAAGTTGTGTGGTGGAGGTCCGCTGACCAGAACTATCAGCAAAGGGCGGCGGTTCCCGTACCGGCTGGCCGGCCGTAATGTCCAGCATGCGCTGCAGGCTCACACGCGACCAATGCGCATCGCGTGCATTGACCTTTATTTGATTTACCACGTGGCCCGCTGCGAGTTCATCGAGCACCCACAGCAAATGCGGAGGATCAATGCGATACATGGTGGTACAAAGGCACTGACAATCCGAAAGAATGGTAATGTGCTGCTCCGGATGCTTTTTGGCCAGGCGATTGACCATGTGCACCTCGGTGCCAATGGCCCAACGGCTGCCCGGCGGCGCTTGTGCCACCGTTTTGCCTATAAACTCGGTCGAACCAACCAGGTCCGCCTTCTGCACAACCTCCCAGCGGCATTCCGGATGCACCAACACTTTTACATCGGCAAAGCGCGCTCTTATTTGATCAACATGTTCCGGCCGAAAAAGCTGGTGAACGCTGCAGTGCCCCTTCCACAGTATAAAACTCGCCTTACGAAGTTGCTCTTCCGTCAGCCCGCCCATCGGCTGGCGATAATCCCACACCACCATCGAATCGAGCGGATAACCCATGGCATACGCCGTATTGCGACCCAAATGCTGATCTGGAAAGAAAATAACCTTAGTATGCCCTGGCTCACCCGGCTTCTGGCCGGCCAGCGCCCATGTGAGAACCTTGGCGCAATTGCTGCTGGTGCACACCGCCCCACCATGCTCACCAACAAAGCTCTTTACGGCCGCACTCGAATTAATGTATGTGATGGGCACAAGCCGGAAGTTTACATCGGCCTCACACGCCGCGGAAATGGCCTCCCATGCGTCGTTGACATCGTCGGACGAGGCCATATCAGCCATGGAGCACCCTGCCCCCAAATCGGGCAAAATCACTTGCTGATGCTCGCCGGTAAGCACATCGGCCGATTCGGCCATGAAGTGCACCCCGCAGAACACCACAAACTCCGCCTCCTTAACCCCGGCCGCCTGCCGCGAAAGTTGAAACGAATCACCCACAAAATCCGCAAATCGCACCACTTCATCCTGCTGGTAGTGATGCCCTAAAATAACCAGACGGCGCCCGAAAGCCTGCTTGTGCGCGGCAATTCTTTCCGCGATGTCGGCGGACGACATCTTTAAATAAGACTTTGGAATTGGCTGCTGCCACTGCATATTTCACCCGGCTCCTTTCCCTTTGAGTATAGCAAAAAGCGCTGTCCTAATCGAGATATAGCCCGTTTGGCCGCTTATCACCTTATCAGAGCCTATGACGGCTACCGCCAAAAGCCAATCGCGCGTAGGTATGCCAAAGCGCCGGGAACAACCAACTCCGCGATCATTCGCGGGACTTTCGTGCCCTTAGGCTAAAACAAACGCCACTGCGTGACCTTGCCTTGCGGCAGCGATGCCGAAGACCCCGATAGAGCGCCAGCATCTTCTATCGGGACGCGGTAAAACCCGTCGCCCAGCGCCCTCCGTGCTAAACCATCGTCAGTCGCCTCCGGCCTACCGGAAGCTGCGCCGCGCGTGAAATGCCTTTTCCATACAGAGAACGTTGGCATTGCGTCCAAATACGCGTTTGTCCGATTCCGTCTCAAGCAAGATGCTCTTGCCGGGGCACGCTACCAGATTGGCAATGCGTGGCGTATCCTTACTTTGGTATGAGTACACAACACACACCGCGAAACCGCGCATCAGCCAACACCGGTCGAGGATGCCCCATTGTCTTGATCTCCTGTTCCGCGGCAAAACATCGCTCTCCGGCAGGCAATATCCCCGCAATCGAACGTTACGATGGAGTACTATACAAGGTTATTAAAAAAGCGATGCGAGAGCGTCTCGCCTCCCCATTGCTGCGGGTGGCAATTATATCAGCCAAATATGGGTTAATCGAAAGTTCAACACCCATTGCCTGCTACGACCAGAGAATGGATATTAATCGGGCTAAACATATCGCAGGCCAGGTGCGTACCTGTTTAAAACAGTTGCTTGCCCAATACGAAAGCCCGCAGGTTTATATCAGCCTGGGGCGTGACTACGCCAGACTGGTGGCGGGTTTACCGGAGTTGAAACTTGCCATCTGGGCGAACGGCCCGATTGGTGTTCGTGCCGCCGCACTTAAAAAGTGGCTGATCCACACCGGGAAAGCTGCTGCGAGCGATGCGGCGCAACCCGGCGTGAAGCAGAGAGGGTAGGTGGAGCATGCCAGACGGGTCTAAAATCATCACACTCGGACCGCATACACTCAAAGTCCCTGTGCTCTTTGCCAGTTATCGCCTTGGCGATTTCCCGACATCTGGGCTGCGCCACCTGCCCTGGGCAATGACAAGAACAGAAGCTATTCTTATCAATGCCTATGATTTCACACGCCGAAAATATAAGGCCTGGCTCAATAACGGATGGGATCCTGCTGCATACCTGCGTTTTGCCGGCCGGCCGATTATCATTGACTCGGGCGCCTATTATTTTCTTAAAGATAGCACCATTTCCATCTCTCCCCAGGAGATTCTGAAAATCGAACTGCGATCGAAAGCGCACGTTGGTGTAGCACTGGATCATCCCTTCCCGCCGGATGCTAAAGATAAGCAAAGGCGTATCGCCAGAACGATACACAACACCAATATCATGGCGCGAGAAATGGCCAATGTGTCCTCAGAGATGGCGTTGATGCCGGTCATTCATGGCCACACCAGACGGCAACTCCTCGGCTGTATCGAACGCCTTCGTCGAATTGCCGATCGCCAGCATCAGCCGCTGCTCAATCATGTCGGAATCGGAAGTCTGGCCCCGCTCGCCCAGCGCGGAGATGCTACGCTGGCCGTTGAGGTCATACACCAGGTGCGGACGGAGCTTCCCAATTCTCAAATACACTGTTTTTCAATGGGGTCGGCGCTCCTGATGTTGCTTGCATTTTACAGCGGAGCAGATTCAGTTGACTCGCAAACATGGATGGTCAGCGCCGGCTTCAAACTGGCCCAGCTTCCCGGGCACTATGTCATGCGTATGGCAATGCGTGAATATAACAGCGATATAAGATTCAATCAGGCAATGAAACAATTTCAAAATCGCCTGGGCATTTTGGCCAATGAAGAGGGCTTTACCGCAAAAGACTGGATCAGTGGACATGTGCTTGACCTTACGAAAGCCGCCACCCGGCGTCAGTATGTCGCCAATCTTGTTGATTTGGTCAGCAACGAGCATGTCCACAATCGGGCTTGTCATAATCTCTGGAGTTTTAATTTTGAAGTTCGTAAGTATCGTGCAGCCCTGCGCAAAGGCACACTCAATCAGTTCATGGAAGGCCGACTGCAGCGATCACGATATGCCACTGCCTTTGAACATGCCCGCAACCTCCATCGCCATTTGAAGTGATACAGCCACAACGCCTCGATGGCTTGCCGGATAGCACACCGGCCTTTACGATTCGACCCATAAGGAGTCTCTAAAAATCATGGCTGAACCATCTTGCATACCTCGGGTGGGCGAGATCGTCCGGGTGCGGCAACGGGCCTATCTGGTCGAAGAGGTTGATGCGCCTTCACAGAAAGACCGGCCGACGCTTTGCAAACTCTCTTGTGTTGATGACGACGCGCAAGGTCAGCCATTAGAAGTCTTATGGGAATATGAACTTGACGGCTCGGTGATCGGAGTAGATCACTGGGAAAAGCTCGGCACCCGTGGGTTCGATCAACCTGATATCTTTGCGGCTTATCTGAATACACTTCGCTGGAATTGCATCACCGCGACTGATCCACGGTTGTTTCAGGCCCCTTTTCGGGCGGGTATCCGCATTGAGCCTTATCAGCTTGAACCCTTGAGAAAAGCTTTGCTGTTGCCCCGGGTCAACCTGTTTATTGCCGACGATGTGGGTGTTGGCAAAACCATCGAATCGGGCCTGATCGCACGCGAGTTGCTGCTGCGAAAAAAAGCCCGTGATATTGTTGTGTGCTGTCCTCCCTCGATGATCCTGCAATGGAAGGAGGAGATGGAGGCTCGCTTTGGTCTGATTTTTGAAGTGCTGGATCGTGCATACCTGGCCCGGGTGCGGCGTGAGCGAGGCTTTGCCGTCAACCCCTGGACAACACACAGCCGCTTTTTGTTCTCGCATCGCCTCTTGATTGATGAGGGTTACACGGCCGGGCTGCGCGACTGGCTCGGCGAGTTACGCCCCGGATCCTTGCTCATTTTTGACGAGGCCCACCATGCCGCCCCCTCCTCCGGATCGCGGTATGCCATTGACACCAAAATCACCCGCGCTATGCGCGACCTTGCACCACGTTTCGAACATCGTCTTTTTCTTTCCGCAACGCCTCACAATGGGCACTCCAACAGTTTCTCGGCTCTGCTGGAAATTCTGGACCCGCAGCGCTTCTGTCGCGGCGTCAAGGTGCGTAAGGGCGATCTCGATGCCGTGATGGTCCGTCGCCTGAAGGAAGACATTCGCGAGGTTGCCGGCGGGTTTTCAAAGCGTCAGGTTGTACAACTTGATCTCGACGGGCTTTCCCCCGAATCGCCGGAACTTCGGCTGCCGGACCTGTTGGACGAATACCGCCGAACTCGCGAACTTCGGCTCGAATCTGATTCCAGGCGGAGCCGCTCAACCTCGGCCCTGCTGCTTACAGGCTTGCAGCAGCGACTTTTATCATCGATCGAAGCTTTCGCCCGAACCCTGCGCGTGCATCGGCTGACGGTGCAGCGCCATTGGGAACAATGGCAGTCTCAGACGGCTGGCCTTCCACAATCAAGCAGTGCCACCGCCGGGGGCGCACCCGATCCGGAGGGGTTATGGCTGGACCCGGTGACCGCGGATGACGATCGCGCTGAACTGCCCGAAGATTTGCTTGGGCAGCAAGAGGAGGCGGCCATCGCAAGGGCCAGTCGCGATTCAGCGGGCACTCTCGAATCTGCCGAGTCCCAGCGGCTCTTTGCCCGGGAGCAACAGCTGCTCGAACAAATGGCTGCGATGGCTGATGCGGCCCGTTCAAATCCCGACGCACGCATCCGGCGCCTCTTGCAATGGATGAACGATCACATGTGCCCCGGACTGACGGGCGCACCGGCCCACCGAAACCGGGCCGTCTGGAACGACCTGCGCATTATAATTTTTACTGAATTTGATGACACCAAACGCTACATCGAGCGGCAATTACGATCGGCGATAGAGAATACAGACTTTGCCGAAGAGCGCATCGCCATCTTTCATGGCCCAACGCCGTCCGATGAGCGCGAGCGTATCAAACGCGCCTTCAACTCCGACCCGGCGACCAACCCGCTGCGGATACTCATCGCAACCGACGCCGCCCGCGAAGGTTTGAACCTTCAGTCGCAATGCTGGAATCTGTTTCATTTTGACGTCCCCTGGAATCCCGCGCGAATGGAACAGCGCAATGGCCGCATTGATCGCAAACTTCAGCCCCGGCCGGAGGTTTTCTGTCATTACTTTTTTTATCGCCAGCGGCCGGAAGATCGCATCCTGCAGGTGCTGGTAAAAAAGTCGGTAACAATACGCGAAGAACTTGGAAGCTTTTCTTCCGTGCTGGAGGAGCAGCTCGCCGGCGCACTCAAGTCAGGAATCCGCCGGGATCAACTTGAACAAACACTCCAGCAGATACAGTCGGCCGATCTTCAACCCGAACTCAAACAATCCATTTCTGAAGAATTGGAGGAAACTCGTTTCCGGCAGGATGCCCTGCGCCAGCAAATTGCGGCTCTGGCGAAGTGCCTGGAGGATTCCCGCCAGCGAATTAACTTTAATGAGCAACACTTTCAGGCCGCAGTTTCCTGTGGCCTTAATTTGGCTGGTGCGCCTGCCCTGAAACCTATAACGGGGCATCGGGGCCGCCTGGAGTTTCCTGCATTGGATTTACTGCCCGGCGCCGATCCAACCTGGGCCTCGGCAATTGATTCACTCCGAAGGCAACGGTCCGCCGGGCAAAGTATTTTTGAATGGCGCAAGCTCAATCCCCCCAGACCGGTCGTCTTTGAAGATCCCGGTGACATGTCGGAACGAACGGTTCAATTTCATCTCGAGCAGCGCGTTGTGCAGCGTCTGCTGGGACGGTTTCGGGCGCAGGGGTTTGTCCATCACGACCTCTCGCGCTGCTGCCTCACCCATACCGCCGACCGCGTGCCTCGGGTTATTCTGCTGGGCCGGTTGTGCTTGTACGGCTCGGCCGCCGCACGGCTGCATGAAGAATTGATTTTTGTTGCGGCCCGATGGTCGGACCCTGCCCGTCGATCCGAGCCGCTGGCTCCCTACGCCCGTGATGCGGAAGGATTTTCCCTTCACCTTTTAAATACCGCGCTGGAGGGGCCTGATGCACCACACGCTGAGCGTGCGGCTGTTCTGCGGCAAAGTGTAACCGTGGATGTCAATGATTTGCTGCCGCATCTACAGGAACGTGGCGAAAACTATGCAATAGAGGCTCAGCAGGCGCTGCAAAAACGCGGAACCGCCGAGGCGGCAGCCATGCGTCGGCTCCTGGAAGATCAACAGAAAAGGATCCAGCAGACCGCCCAAAGCTTTCAGAGCGGCCGCTCGCAGCAATTGGCCATGGCGTTTGGCGAGGCAGAGCGCCGTCAACTTGACGCCGACCGGCGCTACTGGAATAAACGCCTTGAAAGCCTCACCCGCGAAATACGCGAGCAACCTGAGAGAATCTCCGCCCTGTATCGCATACATGCCCGCCGCATAGAGCCGGTCGGGCTGGTTTACCTGTGGCCGAGGGGAGACTGACCATGGCTTCAGCTTCCGAAGTCAAAGCCCTGGCCGACCATTATGAATGGCTGGGCTATCTTCAGCCGGTGGGATTGTTGGTGTCTCCCGCCGCATTGCTGGACTGCCAGGCCTATGTGGATCGAAACATAGCATCTCAGCAGCAAGCACTTCTCGAATGCCTTGGCGGTGAAGAACCGAGGCAGGTTGCCGATTTTACCTGCTTTGCGCAGCTCGTTCTCGGATGGCGGCCGGACGATGCTCTGCCTTTAGCATCGAATGAAACCTTGCTCGAAGCTCTTAGCGTATCGTTGCCGGAATACAGCCAGACGCTTTGTCCGACATTTTGTGTTCGAAATCCGCACAGTTCCGAAGATGCTCCGCCCTATCTGATGCTCATTAAACAAATTGACAGCGCACAGGATTTTGACCGGCCAACTGACGACGCACCCACCGGCTGGAAGGCCAGCCCCCAGGCAAAGTTTGAGCGGCTGCTGCGCGAGACCGGCATTCCCATCGGCATATTATTCAATGGCGAAGCGCTGCGGCTGGTGTATTGCCCGGTCGGCGAGAACAGCGGCCACATCACCTTCCCCTTTGAAGCCATGGCCGGCGTCGCCGGTCGGCCTATCCTTTCGGCCCTGCATATGCTGCTTTGCGCCGAGCGGCTCTTCAGCCTGCCCACCGAGCAACGGTTGCCGGCACTGCTCGCCCACAGCCGCAATGCCCAAAGTCGCGTGTCAGAGCAATTGGCCGGGCAAGTATTGGCCGCACTTTATGAGATGGTCCGCGGTTTTCAGGCGGCAAATGCCGCGCTGAAAGGGGATCTTCTTAATGAGCTCTTGGCCGCTGATCCAGATCAGGTCTACAAAGGCGTCTTAACCGTATTGATGCGCCTGGTGTTTCTGCTTTATGCAGAAGACCGTGGCCTTATTTCGGCCAGTCAACTCTACAGCAACTTTTATTCTGTGACCGGGCTTTTTAACCGGCTTCGGTCGGATGCGGCCCTCCATCCCGATACTATGGAACAACGCTTCGGCGCCTGGGCGCAGTTGCTGGTGCTTTTCCGCCTTATTCACAGAGGAACTCCCCATGCCGAAATGAGCATTCCTCCCCGTGAGGGTTACCTCTTTGACCCCGACCGCTACCCATTTCTGGAGGGGCAGCGCCCAACCACGCCGCCGGAAAATGCTTCCCAGCCGGAGCTTCCGCGCATCTCCGATCGCGTGATCTACCGTGTGCTCGAAAAACTCATGGTGCTCGACGGCCAGCGCCTTAGCTACCGTACGCTCGACGTGGAACAAATCGGCAGCGTTTACGAAACCATGATCGGCTTTGAATTGATTGTTACGACCGGAAGTTCCATCGTACTACGTCCCTCCGCAGGTAGTGGCGCACCGGCGGTTCTCAATCTCGATGCCGTGCTGGCCATTGCACCTGAAAAACGCGCGGGATGGATTAAAGACCAAACCGGTCACGAGCCAAAGGGCCAGAGCGCCAAAGACGTGCAATCGGCTCGCACGGTGGCTGATGTTCTCATCAGCCTGGAGAAAAAAATTGACCGTGAAATTACGCCCGCCCTGGTATCCACTGGGGCGATGCTTCTGCATCCAACCGACGAGCGACGCCGCTCTGGCTCGCATTACACCCCGCGCAGTCTTACTGAGCCAATTGTTCGCAAGGCCCTCGAGCCGGTACTGGCTGCGCTCGGCGCAGCACCGGAACCGGAGCGAATACTGGATCTAAAAATCTGTGATCCGGCAATGGGGTCGGGCGCATTTCTGGTGGAGGTATGCCGCCAGCTCGCCGACCAGCTTGTACGATCATGGCGCTTTCACAAACGCCAGCCGACTATCCCGGTGGATGAGGATGAAATTCTCCACGCCCGACGGCTCGTAGCGCAGAGTTGCCTTTATGGCGTAGATCGCAACCCCATGGCGGTTGACCTGGCCCGCCTGTCGCTTTGGCTCGCTACCCTCGCCCAAGACCATCCCTTTACATTTCTCGACCATGTTTTGCGTTGCGGTGATTCTCTGGTGGGCCTTACACGCAAGCAAATAGTAGATGGCCGTTGGCAGCCAACTGGCGTAAGAATATTCGGCCAGGAATATGTTGAAGATCGAATCAATAAAGCCGCCGCCTTGCGAACAGAAATCTTTGCCGCCGGAGATGCCGGGCCATCGGGTCTCAAGGCCGCCAAACTTGCTTTGGCTGATGAAGCCATCAATGGCGTCCGCTTTTTCGGCGATGTGGTGATTGCCGCCTTCTTTTCGGCACCCAAAGACAAACTGCGGCTAGTCAATCGGGATGAGTTTGTAAATCGGCTGGCCAGCTATTTGCATTCAGGCAATTTGGCTTTGCGTCCCGGCGATGTTGTAAACGCCTTGCGCTCCGGACCCAAGCCTGTTATTCCCTTCCATTGGGAGGTTGAATTTCCCGAAGTCTTCGACCGGGAGAATGCCGGTTTTGATTCGATGGTTGGCAATCCGCCGTTTGCGGGCAAAAACACCCTTATCGCCGCCAACCGACAATATTACCCCGATTGGCTCGATGAAATACACGAGCAATCCAACGGCAATACCGATCTTGCGGCGCACTTTTTCCGCCGGGCCTTCAACCTGCTGCGCCCCGGTGGAACCATGGGCCTCATCGCCACCAACACCATCGCCCAGGGCGATACACGCTCTACCGGCTTGCGTTATATTTGCACCCATGGCGGGACGATTTACGCCGCCCGTCGCCGCTACAAATGGCCTGGCCAGGCGGCCGTGGTGGTCAGCATTGTGCATATTTTCAAAAGCTATTCGAATATGCCGCCACCGCCGTGTGATCTTGATGGACGAAAGGTGGATCAAATCACCGCCTTTTTATTTCATGCCGGTGGCCATGACGATCCGCATAAACTTCCCGCCAACGCCGGTCAAAGTTTTCAGGGCAGTATCCTTCTGGGCATGGGCTTTACTTTTGACGATACCGACAAAAAGGGCATTGCTTCACCCATCGCTGAAATGCACCGCCTGATCACCAAAGACCCACGCAATGCTCAACGCATCTTCCCCTACATCGGCGGCGAAGAAATCTGCACCAGTCCCACACA
>JBMFVX010000008.1:0-40211 GCA_049965775.1 Phycisphaerae bacterium | reverse complement strand
CCGGCCACCAGCAGCCAGGCAAATTTGCTTGCATCATCGTATACCAGTTTTCTGCGGCGCAGCGATCCGATGTACGCCATAAAAACCACTTTCCACTGCTGCCAAAAGTACAACACAAGCGCTGCGGCCGTGGCCAGGTGCAAGGCCACCACAAAAGACAGAAAGTTCTTATTATGCGAACTGAAATGCCAGTGCAGCATGGCTTTAAGCACAATAATATGTCCAAGGCTGCTGACCGGAAAAAGCTCCGAAACGCCCTGCAGCATACCCAGCAGAATGGCTTGCCAAATTGTCATGTGCATCATGAGGCTCCAATTATCAAAAACGTTCGTTCACTATCGGACGCACCAAGGCGAGTCCGAACAAATCATCATCGGCATTTGGCCGCACTTGGCAAGGCGCAGCGCCGGCACCTCGCGGCCATTGACAATCAGTCACTTGACCGACTCACCTGACGTGTTGCACTGCCAAATGACGGTCAATGGCCGTGGATATCCGCAGACGCATTTGCAGTATCGTGATGGCAACCGTGATGGGCTGCTGGAGTGAGGTTCGAGCAAGAAACGCTGGCAATTCACGCGGCTGGAATGCGGCATGGACGATTCGCCCATGTATGTGCCCGGCAAGACCCGCAAGACGCCACAATCGCAAACCTTTGATTTGGATGATGTCGGCTTGAACTCTCTGTGGGCGGCCGATGCAATGTATTTATCTGACATTGCCGCTGCCTTGGGCCATAAAAACGCCGCAGTGCATTATGCCGCCGAATGTCAGACCATGAGCCAACGCATTAATGCCATGCTTTGGAGCCATGAGTTGGGCATGTATTGCAACCGGTATTGGTCGCGCGGTAAGGGGCATCATCTGCTGTCGCAGCGGTGGTCACCGACAAATTTTTATCCGATGATTGCCAAAGTACCCGATACCGGCCGGGCTGATCGCATGCTGGCGGTTCTGCTGAACAAGAAATATTTTTGGGGCAAGTGGGTTATACCGGCGATTTCACGGAATAACCCAGCGTACCGATATCAGGAATATTGGAAGGGTGATATTTGGGGTCCGACCAATTACCTGATATTTCAGGGGTTGCTGAATTATGCGCCGCCGAAAGTGCTTCATGCGTTTGCCCGCAAAAGCGTGCGGCTGTTCATGAAAAATTGGAACAAGACCGGCGTATGGAGCGAAAACTACTCAGCCACCACGGGCCTTGCTGAGCACGACCCGCATTATAGCTGAGGGGCGCTGCTGCCAGCCATTGGCCTTCAGGCCATTTGCAACGTTATGCCCAGTGGTAAAGTGCGCCTCGATGGCACATGGAACCTTCACGCGAGGCTATATAATATACCGATATTGGGTTATCGGTACACAATTATTGTTCAACCAAAGCTTACAGGGGTGTGGCCATATTTTTTGGCACTCCGGCAAGGGATCATATTCGCAATACCCAAGCGAAGCGCAATGCGGAGAGCATGCCGGCGATCCGTGCGGGCGGGGACGCCCGCGCTCCCAAGGGGGACGCGGAAAATCCGCACTATTGGCGGTTGCCGGGCCTTTGCCAAAAAATATGGCCGCACCCAGCTTACAGAAATGCTGCGGAAGGGGCGAATTGTAGCCCAAACAGCAGACAAGGTCGGTCTTTTTATTCTGCCGCAGAGGCAAATACGCTAGGAGCCTCTACGAGTAATGACCGGGATTGCGATGGGTTTGAAATGGCGTGTATGCGCGGAGGAGGATCGAGCCGACTCTGAGAGTAATGAGTCTGCGAATTTCGACAACAAAGCAGACGCGCCATTTCAGAGCCCCCGCTGGGCGGCATGCCTTTTGGCCTCCTCGGCCTCGGCGGCGCGGCTCCTCGGAGTACCTTCTGTGTCAGGTATGCCGCCGTCGCATCTTCTTTAGGAGTGCCAAAAATCATGCCGTCGTAACCCGGTGATTGCTAGGACAGGCTCTGAAGCATCGTGCCCTATTACATCATCCTAGACCGCGGTTATACTGCCGCTCGCTGAGATTTCCAACCCGTATTATGGAGTACGTTGGTGAAGGCATTGCTACAATCCAATATTCCGAATCTTCCGCTGCGGCGCGGTAAAGTGCGCGATGTTTACAACCTCGGCGATTCGCTGCTTATTGTGGCCAGCGATCGCATCAGCGCATTTGATGTTATCCTGCCCACCGGCATCCCAGATAAAGGCTCGGTGCTCACCCAGCTTAGCAACTTCTGGTTCAACAAGTTTGCCGAAACAATCCCTAACCACATTCTAGCGACCGATATCCGGTCTTTTCCTGCCCTGCTGAAGCCTTACGCCGCGGACCTTGAGGGCCGCAGCATTGTGGTGCGGAAAACAAAGGTGATTCCAATTGAGTGTGTTGTGCGTGGCTATATTACGGGCGGCGGGTGGAAGGAGTATCAAAGGCTGGGCAGCGTAAGCGGCATCACGCTGCCGCCCGGCATGAAGCTTTGCCAGCAGCTTGCAGAGCCAATTTTTACGCCCACCACCAAGGCCGACCAAGGCCACGACCAAGCGATCGGCTTTAATGAGGTGCAGAAACTCCTTGGTGCGGATATCGCTGGGTTTATTCGCGATCAGTCCATTGCCCTGTATCAGAAGGCGGCGGCCTATGCGTTGGGCCGAGGCATCATCATTGCCGACACCAAGTTTGAATGGGGCATGGCTCCGAACAGCACTAATCCGATCTTAATTGATGAAATTCTTACACCTGACAGCTCGCGCTTTTGGCCGGCCGCTGAATACCAGCCGGGCCGCGAGCAAGCCAGCTTCGACAAACAGTATGTTCGCAATTACCTTGAAACGCTATCGTGGAACAAAACGCCACCGGGGCCAACGCTGCCAGACGACATCGTGCTCAATACCAGAAGTAAGTATGTCGAAGCTTTTGAACGCCTGACGGCACGCCGTTTCGGCATGTAGACAGCACCAGTGGCTTACGCACCGACTTAAGTCTCGTTTGCTTTATCCCGATTGTACATACTATTATGAACCACCGGGCAGCATGCAAAGATGGCTTGCCAAGAGGCCTAATTAAAGGAGTCACATGAGCCAGGCGGTTATAGAAAATTCCAGCAGGCTCTCAAGTTCACAGGTTGCCGGGCGCGGCAGTCCACATGCAGCGAGTGCCTCGGTGCCGGATGCAACCGGGCATTTTGGCCCCTATGGCGGAACCTACGTACCCGAAACGCTTATGATCGCGGTACACCAACTTGCGGTGGAATACGAGCGTGCCCGCAAAGACCCGGAGTTTCAGCGGCAACTGTCCTATTACCTCAAGGAATTCGTCGGTCGCCCCACGCCTTTGTATTACGCGCGGCGACTTACCGAACTTGCCGGCGGCGCAAAGATATATCTTAAGCGCGAAGACCTTGCTCATACCGGCGCTCATAAAATCAACAACACCATCGGACAGGGCCTGCTTACGCTGCGCATGGGGAAAAAACGCATCATCGCCGAAACCGGCGCCGGCCAGCACGGCGTTGCCACGGCCACCGCTGCGGCCGCGTTTGGCCTGACTTGCGATGTATACATGGGTTCTGAAGATATACGGCGTCAGGCGCTGAATGTATTTCGCATGAGGCTTATGGGTGCCCGCGTGGTAGCCGTCGAGACCGGCTCGCGCACGCTTAAAGATGCCACCAACGAGGCCATGCGCGATTGGATGGGCTCGGTAGGCCATACGCATTATATCATTGGCAGCGTAGTAGGCCCCCACCCATTTCCACAGATTGTTAGAGATTTTCAGAGCGTAATCGGGCATGAAACCCGGAGCCAGGCCATGCAGCTTTTAGGCCGACTGCCCGATGCGGTGGTCGCTTGTGTCGGCGGCGGATCTAATGCGGCCGGCATGTTCTATCCATTTGTGGAAGACGCCGGAGTACAGCTTTTTGGCGTGGAGGCCGGCGGACGGGGCCTTACACTCGGTCAACATGCCGCTTCACTTTCGCTCGGTCAACCCGGCGTGCTGCACGGCTCACTTTCCTATGTACTCCAGAATCAAGACGGCCAAACAGCGGATGTCCACAGCATCAGCGCTGGATTGGATTATCCGGGCGTGGGTCCTGAACATGCCTACTGGAAAGACGCCAATCGCGTAATCTACCACGCCTGCACCGATGCAGATGCCCTTGCGGCGTTTACCATTACCGCCCAGCGCGAAGGGATCATTCCGGCTCTGGAGTCGGCCCATGCCGTTGCGTTTGCGTTGAAACAAGCTGCCAAAATGGATAAAAATCAGGTTCTTATTATCAACATGAGCGGCCGCGGCGACAAAGATTGCATGGAGGCCGCCCGCCTGCTTAACGTAGACGGCGTACCCAGCGTCAAGGCTTAGAGAGGGTGCATATGAATAAGTGTTTATTGATGACTGCCTCCATCCTCGCCGTTGCCGCCTTCGCGCTCGGCGGCTGCGCGCAGCCTGCCAACAAGCCGCAGGCGGCACTGCGCAGCCCGCCCAGCTCATCTGGCAGCGACGCATTTGAGTTTGGATATTCTACTCCGCATCCCGTGCTGGTGGTGGGCTTGCCCAATCATCCCGGTCAGAAGCCAACCGTCACCACCATTGCCGGTGCGGTTATTCCTCGTAAGCCTGTCCAACCTGCCAATACCGGCGAGGGGTTGCCAACTAAAACGTCTGTACAGGTGATCGAGCAACCGCTACCAACTACCCAACCAGCGGCAAATACCCAGCCATCTACCGCTCCAGCTACTGCTGCTAACAATAGCCCAAGCCCCTCAACACTGCCTCATTAGCTAACGGTCGGGGGCATGTGATGGCTTTGGGCATGTCATATCCCAGCATTGTGAGAAATTGTGGCTCCCAGCGTGTAAGATTTTTGCAGGCGGGACGACTTATGAACATAAGGTTGCGGCCGGAACTCATCCTTTTGCGGCTAAATACCGTAAATGTGGTGCGATAGTAAAAAAAAGCGGGAACCAGAATCGCAAGGGTAAGCTATGATTTTAACATTGCCGGGGTCTTCAGTAGCAGCCTCACCGCAACGAGCGGGCGGCCGCTTTTCTTTTGGTGGCAGCGGCCAGCGCACTGGCCCTGTGGCTTACCTATGTATATTTGCCTGAAACAGCAAGGACCGATTTAATGCATTAACGGGCGATCTTTTGTTATTCCTTGTGAAAGGTTACCACCATGAGCAGTATTCTCAACATCGAACAGGCCGTGCGAAAAACGTATAGTCTGGCGGCCCAGCAGTTGCAGCAAAGCCTCTGCTGCCCGGTATCGTATGATCCTAAGTTCCTTAAAATTATTCCACAGGAAGTGCTTGATCGTGATTATGGCTGCGGTGATCCATCGCAATTTCTTCGCCCCGGCGAAACAGTTCTCGATTTAGGATCCGGTGGTGGAAAGATTTGCTTTATTGCCGCGCAGGTTGTCGGGCCAACAGGCCATGTCGTCGGCATAGACATGAACGATGACATGCTGGCATTGGCCCGTCAACACCAACCCGCCGTTGCCGCTGCCTTGGGTTATGACAACATCGAATTTCGTAAGGGCCTGATTCAAGACCTGCAACTGAATGTTGATGATACGGCCCATTTTTTGACCCAAAAGCCGGTTACGACGCTTGGAGAACTTCACGCCCTGCAGGAGCATCAGCGGCAACAGCGCGCCGCCAAGCCGCTGGTGGCCAGCGATTCGATTGACGTTATTGTCTCTAATTGTGTGCTTAATCTGGTTAAACCCACGGATAAAGCCCAGTTATTTGCCGAAATGTTCCGCGTACTGCGAACGGGCGGACGTGTTGCCATAAGCGATATTGTCAGCGATGAAGATGTGCCGCAGTCCATGCAGGACGATCCAGACCTGTGGTCTGGTTGCATCAGCGGCGCCTGGCGAGAGGATGCTTTTTTGGAGGCTTTTGAGCGGGCTGGATTCTTCGGCATTGAACTGGCCAAGCGCGACGCGACCCCATGGCGTGTCGAAGGCGGCATTGAATTTCGTAGTGTCACCGTAACGGCTTATAAGGGCAAGCAAGGTCCATGCCTGGAAGGTCGCCAGGCGGTCATTTACAAAGGGCCCTGGAAGCAGGTAGCCGATGACGATGGTCACGTGCTGCTGCGAGGCAAACGCATGGCGGTATGCGATAAAACCTTTCGCATACTTACCAACCTCAACGGCCCATACCATCGCCAAATAATTGGATTAGCTCCGCGCGAAGAAATTCCACCCGACAAAGCCGAGGCATTTAACTGCCGGGCCGGGGCTCTGCGACATCCACGCGAAACCAAGGATGCGCGTTACATCGCCAGCGACGATACCGCCCCCGGCTGCACCAGTGATGGTTGCTGCTAGCAATTGGCGTATAAACATGGGATGAACTGTCTTTTTATATGGGACGCTTTAAATGAATTTGCCTGTTATCAATGCAACCAGCGCCAATCGTTTTGACCATTGTACGGCCCGTGCCGGCGATGCTGCCCTTCGCGGAATCTCCATTCAAACCGTGCAGGTTAACATCGGCTTGCGCTGCAACTTGGCATGTCATCATTGCCATGTCGAATCGTCGCCGAAACGACAGGAACAGATGTCGTGGCAAACCATGGAGCAGGTGCTTGCGGCCGCAGCCAAATCAGGCGCGGCTACCCTCGACATAACCGGCGGTGCCCCCGAAATGCATCCCGATTTTCGGCGATTCGTGCTAGCCGCTCTTGCCCAACAACTTCACGTTATGGTACGTACCAATCTTACCATCATGTTGGAGCCAGGCTATCAGGATTTACCTGACTTTTATGCCAAAAATAAAATTCATCTCATTGCCTCGCTGCCATGCTACCTCGAAACTAATGTTGATCATCAGCGCGGCAAGTATGTATACCGCGAAAGCATTGAGGTAATTCAACGGCTTAATGCATTGGGGTTTGGCGCTCGTGAAGATATGCCGCTGGACCTAGTGTATAACCCCGGCGGCCCCTCGCTGCCGCCCAATCAAGTCAGCCTTGAAGCTGATTATCGCCGCGAACTGGCCAAGCATTTTGGCATTCGATTCACGCGACTCTACACCATTACCAACGTCCCGATCGGCCGGTTTCTCCACGATTTATCGCGACAGGGATATGCCGCCAAATATATTGATCTTCTCGAACGTACCTTCAATCCAACCACTGTTCCCGAACTCATGTGCCGTCATCAGGTGCACGTCGGCTGGGATGGCACCCTGTACGACTGCGACTTTAACTACGCAATCAAGCTGCCCGCAGAGGGTTCGGGGCACATATCCACCTTTGATCCGCAAACCTATTTGGCACGGCGCATTGCCACCGGCGATCATTGCCTGGCGTGCACCGCTGGCGGCGGTTCATCCTGTGGCGGCAGCTTGGTTGACAATCAAATGCCGCTAAACCGCAATGCCGCCGGTTAAATGTAAGATTATCGCGCCATAACCGACTAATGGGGGTCGAGCCACCTCTGTGGTAAGGCCCGCTTATAAGAAAGGAAATCGGTTATGACCGATCGCAACAAAATATCCTCTGCCGGCAAACTGGTTCGCCTAGCCTCCGCTATCCTCATCGTTGCCAGCATCATTTTCATTTTACGCATCATTCCCATCGGCCAGGGCATAAGTCATCTTCAGGGATGGCTTGCAGGAAAGGGCATTCTGGGCGCAGCGGTCTATGTTGCAATCTATATCGTTGCCACCGTTTTACTCATTCCCGGCTCAGCGATTACCCTGCTCGCCGGCGTACTGTATGGGCCTTGGTGGGGAACGCTCATTGTCTCCATCGGTGCAACATTGGGAGCCGCCTGTGCTTATTTACTGGGAAGGTATGCCTTTCGTTCTGCGGTACAAAAAGCAACGGCCTCACGCCCCCGCTTTGCGGCGATAGACCGCGCTATCGGCTCCAATGGCTGGAAGATTGTCGCCCTGCTTCGCCTTTCGCCGGTGGTGCCGTTTAACTTAAGCAACTATTTTTTCGGTCTTACTTCCATCCGCTTTGTCTCGTATGTGCTTGTTAGCTGGTTATGTATGCTGCCGGGCACACTCCTCTACGTATACCTTGGGTATGCCGCCAGTCAGGCTGCCGGAGCCGGAAAAGCTAATGATAACTCCGCCTTACATTGGGCGTTGGTAGGCGTCGGCCTGGTTCTGATCGCAGCAGTCACCATTTACATCACAAAGTTGGCCAAAAAAGCATTGGCTTCTCAAACAGGAGTATTAACCATGGAAACCCAGAGTAACTCCAATCTTCCCACTCCCGCACCGTCATCGTCCCGACGTACTTGGGTGCTGGCAGTAGCGGCGGCTCTGTCCATCGCGCTTGCCGCATGCACCTGGGTTAATCGTGGACCACTGTCAGGCTTATTCGGCCCTCCGCCTGTTACGCTCAAAAATAAGTTCAAGTCAAATCCAAATGGTCCGCAGTTTGATAATGCTGTTTTCACCAAGGTAGTCAGCCGTTATGTGCATAAGGGCGGCTGGGTTGACTATCAAGGGTTGTCGCAGCATCCACAAGAGCTCAATGAATACATCGCCGAGCTTGCCAAGGCGCCGTTTGCCAAGTTGGGACGCCGCAACAAATTTGCCTTGCTTATTAACGCCTACAATGCCTTTACACTACGGATCATTTTAGATCATTATCCCAACATTAAGTCTATCCGCGACATTCCATCGAGCCGGCGATGGGATTATGTGCACTGGAACATCGGGGGCAAACTCTACAGTTTGAGTGCCATCGAACTCATGCTACGTCAGGACTTTGCCGATCCGCGTGTGCACTTTGCCATCAACTGCGCGTCTATCGGCTGTCCGCCGTTACGGCAAGAGGCTTATGAACCAGCGACCCTGAATGCGCAGCTCCACAGTCAGGCTGAAACTGTCAACAACAATCCGCGATGGGTCCGTTTTTCCGCCGATGGCAAAACACTGCATCTGACAGAACTCTACGATTGGTATGGCGGCGACTTTGCCCAAAAGGCCGGCTCCGTGCTTAAGTTCATCGCCCGATACAACAAACGCGTCCAGGCTGACCTCGCAGCCGGTACGCCACCAACAATTGTTTTTAAGAATTACAGTTGGAAGCTCGACAGTATTGAAAACCGTCCATAAGAAAGGAAACTTTACCATGGATAATTCGACAGAAACGTCAATACCTGCACTTAAACCTCTGGATCAGTACAACCGCGAATTAGCGGCTAATGTACATCCGCCGGACTGGCGAAACCCCGAACCCAAGCCGCATTACGATTTGGTGGTAATCGGGGCGGGAACAGCGGGGCTGGTTTCCGCGGCTGGTGCGGCTGGACTTGGCGCACGGGTGGCCCTAATTGAAAAGGATCTGATGGGCGGCGATTGCCTTAATGTAGGCTGTGTGCCATCCAAGGCGCTGATTCGCGCTGCCCGTGCCCATGCTGAAGCTCGCGACGGGAGCAACTTCGGAATTGCGTATGACGGGCAGCTTCACTCTGATTTTCCGGCGGTGATGGAACGCATGCGCCGGTTGAGAGCTGGCATCAGTAAGCACGATTCAGCCCAGCGATTTCGTGAGTTGGGAATTGATGTGTTTATTGGAGAGGGTACATTTAACAAGGACATGTCCATAAGTGTTGGCGCCCATCGGCTGCGCTTTGCCAAAGCGGTGATCGCCACCGGAGCCCGCGCGGTTGCTTTGCCCATTCCCGGACTCCGCGAGGCTGGTTACTTGACCAATGAAAACGTGTTTTCGCTTACAACTCTGCCGTCGCGACTTGCCGTGATTGGGGCAGGGCCTATTGGTTGCGAACTGGCGCAGGCCTTCGCCCGCTTCGGCTCTAAAGTGGTCGTGCTGGAACAAGAGAAGCAAGTATTACCGCGAGAAGATCGCGATGCGGCCGCCGAGGTGACGCGTGCCTTGCTGCGCGACGGAGTGCAGCTAAACTGCTGCTGTAAGATTAAGGAGATAACGCGGGAAGGTTCCGAGAAAATCATTGCATTGGACTGCCCTGATAAACCCGGCAGTCTGCGCGTTGACGAAATACTCATCGGCGTTGGGCGGGCGCCCAATGTGGACGGCCTCAATCTGGAGGCGGTCGGCGTGCAATACGACCGGCGGGCGGGTGTAAAAGTTGACGATCATCTGCGAACCACCAATCGGCGGATATTTGCCGCTGGGGATATCTGCTTCCCCTATAAATTTACCCACACCGCCGACGCGATGGCACGAATTGTTATACAAAACGCGTTGTTCTTTGGAAGAAAAAAGGCCAGCTCACTGATTATTCCCTGGTGTACCTATACCGATCCCGAAATTGCGCACGTCGGGCTGTATCCCGCCGAGGCGGAAGCCAAGGGAATTGCCATGGAAACAATCATGGTTCGCATGGATGAAATTGACCGAGCTATTTTGGATTCGCAAAGCGATGGATTTCTCAAGGTGCATGTGCAAAAACGATCCGGTCGCATCCTCGGTGCCACAATTGTGGCAAGTCATGCCGGCGACATGATCTCCGAGATCACTCTTGCGATCGTCGCAGGGATAAGCCTGGGTAAATTCGGATCGGTGATTCATCCGTATCCAACTCAGGCGGAAGTAATTAAGCGAGCCGGCGATATGTTCAACCGTAAACGCCTGACGCCCCTAGCAAAAAGGGTGTTGGCAATGCTGTTGAAATTTAATCGGTAGCAAACAAAATAAAACTATGATTTCGCAAAATGTGGCAAAACAAGGAGATATAGAAATGGCTAAAGCATGTATCCTGTTGCTGGCGGATATCAATTCTCCCGAAGCCATGGGGCGCATGGCCAACGCTTTGACTACGGCAATGGAATTTGACGAGGCAGGCGATGACGTGGTGCTGATTTTTGACGGTGCGGCTACGCGCTGGGTTGGCGAATTATCAAAACCAGACCACAAATACCATGGCGCTTTCCAGAGCATTCGGCATCGCCTCACGGCTGTCTGCAGCTATTGCGCAACTGCGTACGGCGTCGCGGAACATATTAAAGCGGCTGGTTTGCCTCTAACTAGTGAATTTCGTGGGCATCCCAGTATTCGGAAGTTCGTCCATGATGGTTATGAAGTGATCAGCTTTTAATGGTACTAACACAAGGAGTAAGACCGTGGCCAAACAAAAGCCAAACGTTTCTCAGCCAGCCGTCCCCAAGGCTGCAGCTTCGTCTCCAGAAGCACGTTCCAGCACCAAAGACCGTGAAGGGACTTCCTCGCTCGCACCGGCAATGGAATCGGCTGCAGCACCTGCGTTCTCATACGAGCAAATTGCCGAAAGAGCTTATCAGATTTATCTCCAGCGCGGCTTTAGGCCAGGAGATGCCGTCTCTGATTGGCTGGAAGCCGAACGACAACTCAAGATAAGCCTTTAATGGTTCGGTTGTTATAGAACCAGTTTAAAGCGCGTTATGAAGATTCTTGTGCGCCTTGTGCTGCCAGTATGGCACCAACAGCATGCGCTACTCATTTGAACCACTCTTGAACAACGAACGCACTCCACAGCGAATGATCATCAACAAGCGGTTAAAGGTTGTTCGTATGGACCAAATTGTTTATTTTCTGATCGCGCATGGGATCATAGTGGTCTTCGCTGCGGTATTTCTATCGCAGATTGGCCTGCCGCTACCGGCTATACCCTGGTTGCTCGGTGCCGGGGCCGTAGCCGAGTCAGGACGGTTGAGTTTCTCGTTAAGCCTCGTAGCTGTAATTCTCGCCTGCGTGGTAGCGGATGTGGTGTGGTTCTATCTGGGGCGATACCGAGGCAACCAAGTCCTACGCGTGTTGTGTCGTGTTTCACTGGAACCAGATTCTTGCGTGCGTCGCACACAGAACGTATTTACAAAATACGGCCTGCGCAGTTTGCTGGTAGCCAAATTCGTCCTCGGTATGAATACGGTTGCGCCGCCGCTGGCCGGCCTTACGGGCATCGGCATAAGGCCCTTTCTGCTGTTTGATACCTTGGGGGCGTTGCTGTACGGCGGTTGCTGGCTGGGGACAGGATATCTGTTTCATCATCAGATTTCACAGATTGCCGCTAAAATCGGACACGTCGGCTCGGACGCAATGCTTGTACTGCTCTGCTTGGCGGCACTTTATATCAGCCTCAAGTACTGGCAGCGACGCCGTCTGATGCGCGAACTGCGTCTAGCACGAATCACGGTCGCCGAGCTACGCAGCACACTCAACGACCAGGAACCCCCGCTGATTATCGTGTTACAAACACCAACCGAATTGAAGAATAATCCCATCGTCATTCAGGGTGCAATCCATTTGAGTGCCAACAAGGTCGCAACGTATCTTGCCAACCTGCCACGGGACCGGGAGATTGTTATTTGCTGCTCATGTCCCAATGAGGTCGCTTCGGCCCGTATGGCCTTACGACTTCGGCGACAGGGGTTTCGCCGCGTGCGACCACTGCTAGGGGGCATTGATGCTTGGCATGGGTCATATTAAACCGCGACGATTTTGTAAGAATGGGCGCTAATTCTCGACTAACACTACAGAATGTGTGTTTCCGTGTTGGACTAACAAAAGGAGTAAACTTACGTCCAGTTTGTACACAAAGAGAAAGCCGGCAATCTACGCGGCTAATGCTTGGCAGGGTATGTCCTATTTGCTGGCAGCAGCCGCAATTTGTATCGCGGTCCGGGTTCGAGCAAGGGCCGACGCATCGAGCCCCCCGCAACAGGCCAATCCATGGGCTATCGGGACGGTCACTGAACGAGCGCCATCATATCTCGGCAGTGCGGGTACGGCCAAGCCGACGGGCACCAGCGCGATTGCGCTCAACCTCCAGCCCAACAAGAACCCTCAACAGATTCACGCCGGTGGGGTGACGAAGGTGCCTACAACCGATACCGCGCCTCTGATATCGCTTGATGATGTTACGGCTGGAGGCGTATCTCCGCGATACTTCTTTAATTTGCTGGACCATCGCAGTAAATATGCCGCAGGATTTTTCCCGGGTGGAATCGTGTCCGCCGCCATGCCCGCTCAGCGTGAAGTCGCAGAGACATGGTACCATTACGAGCGATCTGGCTTGCAAGAGGACCTGTTTTACAACGAAGTCAAATGGGGTCTTGATCAATGGACATTATCATTTGAGGCACCCTGGCAGCATGAACACGTAGATGGCTCCACGCCGGGATCATCGCGCAATTTGGATGGTTTTGACAATTTTGCCATTTCCTTCCGTTCTCCGATATACCAATATGTCTCTAAGAGCGGATTCTGGGATTACTCCCTCGTGCCGGATATGGAAGTTGATGCGCCCAGCGGCTCCGCCACAAGCTCCGGAACCGTTATATACCCTCAGGTGTACCAACTTTTGGGTATCGGTAAGCATCTCAGCTTGCAGGGAAGCTTTGGCACCGAGTTTCTCACCGGGTCAAAACTGGGCGGGCAAAAAGTAATTACGTGGAGCGCCATCATCGGCTACAACATCTACCATAAAAATATGCCGATTCCTGGAATTGCCGATGTCACGCCGATTATTGAAATTGTTGGATCTGATCCAATCTCCGGTGCCAGCGTCGGGAAGCAGGCCATCAGCATAGACTTTGGAGCAGAGATTAATCCCATGCCAAAATGGGGTTATTTTACCCCGTACTTCGGATTCGCGGCCGGGCCTGCGTTGACGCGCGCGGCCCGCGCGGGTGGCGATTGGATTGCATCGGCTTACATTGCATTTGCTTTGCCATGAATCATGGAGGGATTGGCGCATTCAACTGCAAAGGCCTTATGCGTGCTGCACTATGTGGTGGTTAACAACTCAGACGGAGTGTTTTATGCCCAGCAACAACAATAATCTCCTGCAACGTCTGGATCATCTTCACTGGAACAGATTTCATACAGGTATGACATTGGCCCTGGGTATCGGGTGGCTCTTTGATTCGTTCGAGGTGAATCTTACTGGCGGGCTGCTGGGAACAATCAAAACACAATTTCATCTTTCAACATGGCAAGCCTCACTGATAACGCCTCTGTGGTTGGCCGGCATCATGATGGGTGCGGTATTCTTCGGATACATGGCTGACCGATATGGACGAAAGAAACTATTTGTCCTGACGTTAAGTATCTATTCGCTCTTTACTGTTCTCTCCGCACTATCGCCGGGTTTTACGGCTTTTATGATCTTCCGATTTCTCACGGCGGTTGGCGTCGGCGCGGAATATTCCGCTATTAACGGGGCAATAGGTGAATTACTTCCGATTAAAAACCGTGGTCGTGCCGCCGCCATCGTGATGAATTTCTGGCCGGTGGGGGCTGTACTTGCAGCGCTGGTGAGCCTGCTATTTTTGAATCTAATTCCCCAGCAAGCCATCGCATGGCGCGTCGGATTCGCATTCGGTGCGGTGGGCGGCCTATTTGTGGCCTATTTCAGGCGCGTGCTTCCCGAATCGCCGCGCTGGTTGTTATCTCGAGGGCGCAGTGCGGATGCCGTGGCTGCCGTGGAGCGAATCGAGCGTGCCTCCGGAAAGACGTTAGCAAACGCACCAACTCCGTCTCCCACACATAAAACACCGGCGGATACTACCGCTGCCGGCAGTTTCTCGGCCAACCTTTATGAATTATTGAGCCGTTACCCAGGTAGATTACTGCTCGGATGCACGCTGGACCTTTCTGAAGCATTTGGCTATTACGGTTTGTTTACTTTTCTGGCGCTGGTGGTACTGCCGCAGGTACATATCCCTGATCGTCAGATGCCATGGTTCTATCTATTTGGCAATGTTGGTGCACTACTTGGGGGGCTCCTAATGGCCTCTCTATTTGACCGCCTGGGCCGCAAAACCACCGTACCGCTGTTTTACTCGCTGGCGGCCCTGACCAGCGTTTTAATGGCTCCCGCCGCAGCGTCGCATTCCCCCGTGATTGTCTTGTTGGCCTTCATGGCGGCCAATTTTTGTGCCACTGGTGCTTGGACGAGTGCCTATCCGACTTTTTCTGAGATTTTCCCGACGCACCTCCGCTCCACGGGAATCGGTGTTTCCGTAGCGGTCGGGCGCATTGGCGCGATCGCGTCCGGTCCCCTACTCGTGGCGGTTTCCAAAACGTCATGGGGTGACGCTGGAGTATTTGGGATCATGGCATCCTTATGGCTCATGGGGGCATTTGCCATGATTCCGTGGGGTATTTGGGGGGTCGAGGGTTCCGGCCGGTCATTGGAAAAAATCGTGGATGTTGTACCGGTAGCTCTGACATAATCGAACCAGTGAGTGAGGAAATGCCTGCGCAAAACAATGAGAATCTTTTGAGTCGCCCCCTTTCCTGGCGGATGGCGGTGATGGGCGGTGCTTATGGCAACGTTCCCGCACTACAGGCCTGCATTGACGACGCTCGCAGTGAAGGATGTCAGACTATGGCATTTATTGGGGATGCTATCGGATGTTGCGGTCATTCGGCGGAAATCCTGGCTTCAATCAGTCAAAACTTCCCGCTATTGGTGGCGGGTAATCACGAACAGCAGGCGGCCTCGGAGCAAGCCACCTGCGGGTGCGGTTACGAATCGCCGGAAGATGAACAGGCGGCCTGCCAGGCTTTCAATATAGCGCTGCGGGGTATCGCAGAAGAGCATCGCCGTTGGCTGCGGACATGGCCGAACGAATTGCTGGTACAGTCGCCCGCAGGCCCGATTTTATTGTGCCACGGGAGCCCCGAGCGTATCAACGAATTCTTGTACTCCTCCCAATTTTCTAAAGCCCGCTGGCGACAGTTTTTGGAAAATCGGGAGATTAGGGGCTTTGTTTGCACCCATTCCGGACTGCCTTGGGTACATCGTGTGGGCACAGATCGCTTCGCGGCCAATTGCGGTACGGTGGGTAAACCGGACCATGATGGAAATACCGACGTTCACTACAGCATGCTCGAGGTAACGCATTATGGCGAACTAAGGGTAACCATTCGTTCTGTGCGGTATGACGAGATTACTTGGGCCGAACAACTGCGATGCGAGGGTGTTCCGGAAATCTTCATTGCTCCTTTGGAAACCGGCATCTGGACCACAGGATTGTCGAGTCTCCCCGATGCCGAGCGTCCAGTACATTTGGGTAAGCGACGCAACGAGTTGACAATCCGTACCCGCCATGTCATGCGGCCTGCCATAGAAGGAACTTATGATAAACTGTAAAAATAGGCGTGGTTGTAAAGGAGATGCGCTTGATTTCTATTCATGAATTCGCGGCGCCCTTGGCAAGCGAGATGTTTACCCATATTAACCTAGCGCACCGCCGCATCATAAAATTTGGATGGCTGCCGGCCAAATGGCACTCCTGCCAAGGCAAGGGCCACCTGCTTGGCCTAATATTGTTCCAGGACAGAGCATTAGCCATGATGCACGTCGAGTCAATGTACACGGAGGCAGTCCCATTCATCATCCCTATTCCGCACGGGCCGAGGTGATTAAACGGGCGGCCGACGCATTTAACTGCACACGGTTAACGCCGCGAGCCAAGAGCTTTTTGGGTATGCTTATTCGCCTGAGTCGCTGATGACCGCTTGCCGCCGCCCCACAACCCGCTGATACTCTGGCTCGCTTTTAATGTAAAGGCATCCGATGATCGAGCCAACTCACCCTAAACCCCCGGTCTTTGCGGCAACCGCCTCCACAGTCTGCTTTTTTGTCATGGCCGCCCTGTTGCTGCACACCGCATGGACGATCAATCACGCGCCCATGGCGCACGAAGCCTGGCAACTTGTCGGGGCAGGCATTTGCTATTTGCTGCTGTTGGCACTGGGCCGGCCGCTCACCAACCGAAAATACACGCTGCTGGCGATAGGGTTGGCGGGCCTGGCGCTGCGCCTGGTGCTCATCGGGATACCGCCCGCCAACTCCGGCGACTACGATCGCTACTTTTGGGATGGCGCTGTGCTCGCCCACTGCATCAGCCCCTACACACATAGCCCCGCGAGCGTGCGTTCCGCTTCCGCCGTCTCGCCCAGCATGCCCAGCACGCTGCTGAAACTCAAAGAACAAAGCGGGCGAGTTCTCGGCAACATTAATCACCCAAAACTACGCACCATTTATCCACCAATCACCGAGAGCTTTTTTGCCCTCGCCTATATGCTCTCGCCTTGGAACACCACGGTCTGGCGGGTCGAGTTACTATGCTTTGACTTGGCCACAGGCGTGCTGCTGGTGCACCTGCTTAAAAAGCTCGATCGGCCAATGGCTTGGGCGGCTATTTATTGGTTCAACCCCATTGTGCTGTCGCAAAGCTATATTCACATGCACTTCGATGTGATGATAGGACCGTTTATAGTGCTGTTTGTATTGCTGGCCATGCGGCCGCATCGCAGACTTGCATCGCTGGTGCTGGCGCTGGCTACCGCAATGAAGTTGTGGCCCGTCGCACTGGCCCCGCTTTTATGGCGTCGAATTGGCCGAAGACCACTTGCCATTTTTCTCACAGCATTGCTGTTTGTAGGCATGACCGGGCTGCTGCTGCTGCCGATGTTCCAACCCAGTCATGGTGCCGGCCTGAAATCAACTTGGCAATACGCACGGTACTGGCAGAACAACTCGGGGCTTTTTTTTCTGCAGCGATGGGCCTGGCAACACCTGCTGGGGCCAAAGGGCGAGCCTATACAGGTAGCCGGACTCTTAGCTCGCGGCTCCACCGCCCTGCTGATGATCGGCGTGCTGGCACTGGCATTGAAACGCTGTGCATGCAGCCGCGAAAGCTTTATCGCCGCATGTCTGTTGGTTGTAGCGGCCATTTTTATGCTTAGCCCGGCGCAGTTTCCGTGGTATTACATTTGGATGGTTCCTTTGCTGGCACTGCGACCGCGTGCGTCGCTGCTGGCGTATTCCAGCACATTGGGTCTCTACTACCTCTTTGATCGAGTCCCTTGGATATGGCTCGAACACGGCATAATTTGGATATGGCTCGCCGCTGAACTATTCGCCGTGTGGTATTGGCGACCGGCAAAACCTGTGATTCCTCTGCCATCGAGTACCACCGCGCCGTCCCAACTCTTTGCCCAAGTAAATATCATAGCCATTATTCCGGCGCTTAATGAAGAAATAGCCATCCGCCGGGTTCTCCAGCGTTTGCCGCAATGGCTTACGCCCATTGTGGTAGACAATGGATCGACCGATCGCACCGCCGAGATTGCCCGCTCCTGCGGTGCCATGGTCATACATGAACCGAATCGCGGCTATGGCGCGGCATGTCTTGCCGGCATTAAGGCCGCTTCCTCGGCAGATATATTGGTATTCATGGATGCCGATGATGCCGACGACCCGGCGGATATTCCCGCTCTAGTTGCGCCAATTATCTTTCGCCAAGCCGATATGGTCATAGGCTCGCGCCTGCTCGGAGGTGCTCAACCAGGATCACTTACGCTACCTCAGCGTTTTGGCAATCGTCTCGCTTGCTTTTTGATGCGGCTGTTCTGGGGCGCCCGCTTTAGTGACTTAGGCCCGTTGCGAGCCATCGCCGCCGACAAGCTCGCCTTGCTGAATATGAGCGACCGTCGCTTTGGTTGGACGGTGCAAATGCAGATTAGAGCTTTGCGCCGTGGGCTTCGTTGCGGCGAAATATCCGTGGCTTATCGTCGCCGGGTGGGAGTTTCCAAAATTTCCGGAACGCTGCGTGGCGTACTTGGCGCTGGTGCCGGCATTTTAACAATGGTAGCACGCGAAGCCCTCTGCCCCGACAAACCTATACGCACAACCGAGCGGCTCATCATTTTTGCCCGGCTACCTGTACCCGGCTTTACCAAAACGCGGCTGATTGCGGCCATCGGGGCCGAGGCTGCGGCAAAGCTTCAAACACAGATGACCCACCACATACTCGACGTGGCCAGAAAGTTTACTGCTGATACCGGCGCGGAGGTAGAAGTTCGTTTTACCGGCGGCGAAGCCCACCAGATGGGTGCGATTTTCGGCCGGGACTTCCCGCTCATAAACCAAGGTGAGGGCGACCTTGGCCGGCGAATGGGCCAAGCCGCCCAAGATGCCTTCGCCCAAGGCATACAACGCACCGTGATCATTGGAACAGACTGTCCGCAACTCACCCCCGCCATACTCCATCGCGCCATGAATGCGCTTAAGAGCCACGACATTGTCATAGGCCCAGCTTTTGATGGCGGCTATTACCTTATTGGCTTGTCCCGATTTATACCAAGTCTTTTTCAGGACATATTATGGGGAACAAAAGACGTCTTTCAGCAAACATTATTAAGAGCCAATACCATTGCTTTACGCGTCGGCCTCCTTAAACCACTAAGTGATGTTGACCATCCCGAAGATATTGCCGTCTGGCATTCGATGCATACGCCCCCCACCAACAACAAGCCCGCTATCTCCGTCATTATTCCGATGCTTAATGAAGCGGCCAACATTCGAGCTGCGATTGCCTCGGCCCGGAGGTCGCCGTCCATTGAAGTCATTGTCGTGGATGCCGGCAGTACGGACGAGAGCGTCCGGTTAGCCCGTGAAGATGGGGCGCGGGTCATAACATCTCAACGCGGCCGAGCCAATCAAATGAACGCGGGAGCGTGGCAGGCCCAGTCAGATATATTGCTGTTTCTGCATGCAGATACCAGGCTACCCCCCAATTACCTCGATATCGTCCTGCAAACGGCCCAAAAGCCGAACTTTGCCGCCGGGGCATTTCGGTTGGGCATTGACGCCGAAGGACTTCCGCTACGAATTATTGAATGGGGAGCAAATTTACGATCTCAACTCCTGCGTTGCCCTTACGGCGACCAAGCGATGTTTATGAAGGCAGACAGCTTTTATTTGGTGGGCGGTTTTCCACAGCTACCAGTTCTGGAAGATCTTGCGCTTATACAAAGTTTGGGAGGGCAAGGCAGAATCCTACTGACCCGCGCTGCCGTAATGACATCCGCTAGAAGCTGGCGTGCTCGTGGAGCCTTGGCAGTAACACTATTGCATCAAATAATCCTGCTCGGCTACGTATGCGGCCTTCCGTTAAGCCTTCTGACCAAGCTAAAAAATGCCACCCGGCGGTTAAGCTAAGCCTTACCGCGAATAGTCAATCCTGACGCCTCGTTCTGGCTTGTCGGCCAAAACACGGCCAAACATTTGCCAACGTCACCGGGGCATGCGACACTACCCAACCCGGCGGCGGATGCACACGTGTACTACCTTCCGACCGATGAAAGCCCCTGCTGATTATGAGGTCATATCAAATGAAAACAACGCTTCCCAAATTAATTCTCGGACTTAGTTTGCCGATCTTGGCCGTTGCCGGCCCAGCATATGCAGCAACAACACAGCCGCCTGATAGCAGCAACCAGAGCAAACCTCATTTAACGGGGACAAATGCCGCGTCAGTGCAACGCTTCATTCTACCCGTACGTGGATATTTCCGTCCGGATGCCCCCATTCGAGTAACCTTTGCAACAGCCGCCACCCACCTTCCAGCTGCGGTATGGATGCAATTTGGCTTTGCGGCAACCCAAACACTGGCTCATGTACATGTAGCCGCGCCGTCGTCGCTTTTTTCGCCAGCTGGCTTGCCGCAGTTCCATCTTTACACACTCGGCGGCAAAAGGCTCGCTCCCCAAAAGGTCAAGCCCACGTTGGCGGGAAGCAAAGCTATAAATCTGGCGAGGATTTTTCCACAGATCGAATCAGCCGGCACCTATATTCTTACCTGGAAGAACGCCACACCCCTGGTCATTGAAACGCTCGACAATCCCGGCTTTAACCGCGCGGCTTTAGCCCAAATACCGGCCTCCCAAATCGCAAGTCTTTCACCCGCACAAAAAAAAGAAATGATGCTCCAGTTCAAGCCTGTGGCAATTCATGTGATGCCGCTCGCTTATGCAAAAATAAAAACCGGCAAAGGCTCAATTGCATTTAAGTTCTGGTATGACGAGGCGCCCAATACAGTAGATAACTTTATCGCACTGGCTCAGCAGCGGTTTTATGACGGTTCTAACTTTCACCGAATTATAAAAGGATTTATGATCCAAGGCGGCGACTCGGTCAGCAATATTCCCGGCAGAGCCGGTACCGGCGGCCCCGGCTACAATTTAGCCGCGGAGTTTAATAATCGGCCTTTTGTCCGTGGAGTGGTGGCTATGGCACGATCACAATCGCCGGATTCGGCCGGTTCCCAGTTTTTTATCATGCAGGCGGCCAATTCCGGCCTTGACGGCCAATATACGGGCTTTGGGCAAGTCATCAGCGGCATGAAGGTGGTAGACACACTGGCCAACACGCCCGTTAGTGACGACAATGGCACGGTTGCTGGCCCAAAACCAACGATAATTTCTATTTATATCCTGCCGGCGACGCTAAGCATGTACTTCGGACATGGAAAGTAATTAAGTTGCAATCATCGCACAATATCGCCCGTCACCTGCGGAAGATGGCTCGGCTCGCTTGCAACGCTCCCTAAAGCCGGATAAATAGTTAATGATCGTTTACGGCGAGCCACACTCGCCTCTCCCCCCGAGGGTAGCTCAGCGGTTAGAGCAGGGGACTCATAATCTTCTGGTCGTGGGTTCGAATCCCACCCCTCGGATTGTCAGAACGCGTTTACGCCACACAATCTCCTTACCGGTTCATGCACTTCGGACCGGCGTATTAGCTCCGCCTGTGGTCGGCCGCTCTTTTCAATTGCGTGGGGTGATAGCCCCCCCACTCGCCTTTCCATCGCAAAAGCCGAATCTGGGCCTGCAATTGCTGTTACAGCCACATACAGATCAAACGAAAAAGCCATAGCGGCAAAGCGCGACTTCTGGTTTTAAGTATTACCATTTAGCCCGCGGACAGAGCTTCGCTTCTGGGCAAATCTCATAAGCCAACCTCAGTGCGCGCAGGCGTAGACTCTCTTCGTGCAGCAGATAAACATCGCCAAAAAAAGTCGCACTCAACCCAAACTATCTGGACGGTTCCACAAATCCTACGTCATTATGCCTAAAAACACGCCTCGACACAGGCGAGAGCCGAAGCCAACAGATACTTATACGTCGGTGCGGATAGTCCTATTCCGGCTGAACCAGCACATCCGGAAACTAACCGCAAAGTTCAAAAGTCGGGTTAAATCGCGCATGGCCACGCCCCTGCCGTTAAAATACCGCCGATGAATAATCAGTCGGAACTTATTTCCGGATCTCCGCCCCGCAGGTTTGATCATTGGCTATCGCCTGCATCCATTGTACTTGGAGTGCTCGTACTGCCTGGCTTGATAACACTGGCTTTTCTGCACAGGCAAATTGCGGTCACAGCTACCGCAGCGACCGCATCAGCATCATTGCTGATGCTGATTTTACTGCTTACAACCTGGACGGCGGTACTCGTGGCGTTAACAGCCCGCCCCGGGAATCCTGCGGACCTTTCGTCCGGTATGATTTTGCTGCTGGCAGCTATTACATTGCTGCTCTTGGCCTTACGATGGACCGCTTGGAACAATACCGGACATGGATACTGCGCTATCGCGGCCGTGCTGCTGTCATGGGCCGTACTCTGCGAGGGCTTGGTTGCCGGGTGGATGGCGGTATTTCCCCGATTTGGTAATTGGATAGCTTTGGCGGCGTTCATCGTGCTGACGATGCTGCTTGGGGTCCCCATGACGCTTGAGCCTATTTTTGCATACGAAGGCAGCGCACATTCTATGGCAGCCCAATTACTTATCAACGCTTGTCCAACAATCTGGTTGCTGCGTGCGGCCCAATCGCTCACACATTTTACATGGTTTGACTGGTTTCATTCTCGGTTGTTGTACCAATGGAATGTATTGGGCCAAAACATTCCCATGCCCAAGCTGTTGCCTTGGCTTGCATGCTGTGCCACCGCTGCAGCCCTTGGGGTTGCCTGCGCCATCACCGGCTTCGTCAGTCAAATTCGCACCGCTTCATCAAATAGCCGGTAACCTCAAAGGCTTCTCTCACGGAGCAAGCCATTGTCAAAAGTTCCAGCTACAGTTACATGTGCTTAGACTTGGCTTTCAAACGTGTAGCGCCCCGACGGTACGGAAAACATAACTCGCTGCATGGCGGCACCGAATGATTCACGCGAGGGTAAGCGTTTGGCGTGCTCGGCTCCTTGCGTTACCGTAACGTCTTTACCCAAAGCAGTTGGCACATATACAGTAGCTGTCGTATTCGGCGGGACGATAACTTCCACCATCAAATGCTGACCGGTGCGTCTCCAGGAGCTGCCAATGCTGCCGCGGATGGAGTCGTAACTGCATTTCGCCCAGAATAACCCTTTACCCGGAGTCGGACGAATGTTGATCTGCTTATAACCGGCACCTTCGGTCGTAATACCTCCGATATTTTGATACAGGTATTGCCCGACCGAGCCAAACGCGTAATGGTTGAACGAATTCATGCCGATACTCTCGAAGCCCTTGTTAGGTGTCCAACCATCCCATCGCTCCCACATGGTGGTTGAGCGGCCGGTCTTTACCTGAAACAGCCACGATGGATACGCCAACTGCAACAGCAGCTTGTACGCCGCATCATCGCGGTTGGCCAGCCCCAAGGCCGGCAGCAGACGTGGGGTGCCTATAAAACCGGTTGCCAAATGCCAATTCCTTCTCTGAATGTCAGCCACAAATTGATCTGCTGCCTTCTTCTTCATGCCACCGGGAATACAACCTGTCGTAAACGCTAGCGCGAAACCCGTCTGGCTCGAGTTAAGAATGGTGCCATCAGGTTTAAGAAGCTTTTTCGCAAAGGCCGCCTTCAACGCATGGCTCCTCGTATACAACTGTTCTGCCTCAGCTTCGCGACCAATGGCGGTGGCCATTTCGGCAACCATTTCAGCCAGCATGGCATAATAAGTTGTACCAATCACCTGCCAACTTGCGCTGCCGCCAAGGTTCAGCCAGTCGCCAAAACCTGTAGCCGTCATTATGTCGTTGTGCGTGCGGCTTTCCGGATATTTGAAGTACCGCATCATCGCGTCAAAGTGCTGCTCAATAATACGTGTATCGCCAAACGTTTTATAAATGTGATACGGACAAATCAGCGCCGCATCTCCCCAGGCCGTGCATCCATTGTTTCCCATCATGCTTGGAGCCACATTTGCAAACGATCCATCGGCAGCTTGGCTGTCTTCGCACAAGGTCATAAGCCAATTCGTAAAAAAACCTGATACATCAAAGTTCATCACCCCCATCGGAATAAAAAACTGCGTATCGCCTGTCCAGCCTAGACGCTCGTCGCGTTGGGGGCAATCCGTCGGCATCCATAAATGATTGCCTCTCTGACCCCATATGATATTTTCATAAAGCTTGTTCACCATCGGGCTTGAGCACTCAAAATTGCCGGTACGTCGGAAGTCGCCGTGCACCACCAGGCCCGTCACATCATTTAAATTTGGCTCGTACTCTAAGCCGCGAACTTCCACATACTGAAAGCCATGGTACGTAAACATCGGTTCCAGCGTTTCTTCGCCGCCCTTGAGGTAATAGATATCTGTAGACATGGCGCTGCGCAGGTTGGAAGCGTATAAGGTGCCATCCGGGTTCGTCCGCTCGCCATGGCGTACCACAATTTTTTGGCCTGGCTTGCCGTGAACTTTCAGCCGCACCCAGCCGACAATATTTTGGCCAATATCGAACGTCCATTGACCGGGCCGGGGCTGGGTAAGATTCTTGGCCGTTATTTCGTCGAAAATTCTCGCTGGTACGTTAGGCAAAGCCTGAATCAGCGGCTCCGCCACGATCGTGGTGGCCCCATAAACAGCTTTTGTAATAACAAGGTTATCACCCGGACCGCCAAGCATCAGCTTGTGACCTTCGGCGCGCATAACGCGCGACTCCCAGCCATTGAGCCGATATTCCACGACCAAAGATTTGACGTGACCAAACGCCGGATCGCGCCCGAACGTTTTATTCGAAGCCGTAATCGAAAGTTCGCCATTGCTGACCGCATGCTTCAGTGTATCGGTAACATCCATCGAAAGCCCTGCAGTCGCAAGGCCCCGGTCTACCGGTTGCCAGCCAGAGTCGTCAAACCCGGCCGTATCCCATCCGGTAATTTCCTTCCGCGAATCGCGACCACAGCCAGCATAATTATCCTGCATAAACACCGGTCCTGTTCCGGCCCGCCAATGTCTGTCGGTGGCAATCGTTTCTATCGAGCCATCGGAGTAATGAACCTCAAGCTGGGCCAAAAGCCTTGGTGAACCGCCATACTTGCGCCGTCCAAACCACGCGATATTGCCAGCGAACCAACCATCGCCAAGAATGACGCCCAAAGCATTATCACCCGGCTTAATATGACTGGTCACATCATATGTAACGTAGTGAACACGCTTATGAAAATCGGTCCATCCCGGACATAGATAATCGCGACCAATGCGCTGGCCATTGAGACTAGGCTCAAAAAGCCCCAAGGCCGTAATGGAAAGCATCGCCCGCTGTACGGGTTTGTTAAGCGAAAACTTGCGACGCAGGTGCCGCGCCGGCGGGTATACCTCTGCCGCTACGCAGCCAGTGCCCCACAGGGGGCTGTTCGACGCTTGCGCATTGGCCCAATGTCCATCAGAAAACTCCTTCTCCATCCAACCGCTGTCAAGTTGCTCGGCAACACGCCAGGTGCCATCAAATGGCACTTCCTGCTCAGACCCATCGTCGTAAATTAGTAGAAGACGACCCACGGCCGAAGGAGAATAACCATCCTGCTGGGTAATGCGCATAGCCACGACATTGTCGCCGTCGGTGACAACACGCGTGATATCTAAAAGTGCCGCAGGCTCCCATCGAGATGCCTCGCCCACCTGTCGGCCATTAACAAAAAGTTCCGCAGCATCGTCAGGACTTACCACAATAACGGCTCTCTTGAGCAACTTGCCCGCTTGACTGACAAAGGTTTTACGAAAGAAAACCGTGCCCGGCCGCACGCCCTGCACGCCAGGCGGAATACGGTGTGCCCCGTTCCATTGCGCATCAGGCAGGCGAATCCATTTACCGCCGCCAAAACTCACCAACGGAGCATCCTCTGCCGATCGAAAGCCCGTGGCTTCGTTGGCATCGTAGCCAATCCACTCGCCCCGCCAATCATCACGGTTCAGCAGCCCCATGGTCCAGAAGGCAACGTCCGAGTAGTCACTTGCCGCATTATTCTGATCCCATACGCGCACACGCCAAAAACATTGAGCGCGGCTAGTAAGCGCCTTGCCGGCATACACGTTCTGTATTGTTTCATCCGAAATAACCTTGCCCGAATCCCACAAATCTCCCTGCCCGGCCATCGCCGCTGCACGTGATGAGGCAACGATTATCTGGTATGCGTGCTGCTTGAGTGCATACATCTCCGGGCCGGAGGGCACAACCTCCCAATAAAGCCGCGGCGCTGTGGCATCTATGCCGAGCGGATTGGTCATATATTCGCAGCGAAGGTTCGTCGGCCGAAGCGAAGCGGCAGCAGTCCAGGGAGCCCCCAACACAGTTGAAGACGCCGAGGAGGCCAATGTCCCAACGGCAGCAACAGCAACCGTTTTAAGCACATCGCGTCGCGACACAGTCTCTACCAGACTGGAACCACCTGTCAAAGCATTCGTCGCAAAGCCACAGTCTTTTGAGATGTCGCCCATGAGTTTTACTCCAAGATGTTAAAGGAACACAACCACTGTTGTTGCAGAATAAGCCTCTTTTTTAGCAGAGTCAACACCGCACTAAGGTTTGTCGTATTTTATTTTGCTTTTTACCCAGATCGGTTCGGCATTCTTTACCGACCTGCCGCATTAAGTTTGCGAGGCTTGCAGCTTCCGGTACCGGAGTGCTTCCACCGCATTGTTGTACAGGTTGTTTTTCTGTCGCTTGAGAAGCATGCCCACATCATACGTGCTTAGCCCATAACGACCGCCAATGCTGTTGAACAACTGCAACTCTGCGCCGGTAACATCGCCGCCCGCCAATGCCGCAGTCATCATTTCACCCAGCCATTGCTGTGCCTGCTGCGCATCTATCGGTTCACGCGTGGCCAGGCGGGCATTTTGCGCAGCATCCAGCATGCGGCGCAGTTGCTCGCTGGATGTATTGCAACGCTGGGCCACCGCCTGCAGCATCTGCATTTCTGATGCGTCAATGCCGTTGCCGCCACGCGCAACCACCGACTGTACTGCCCAGGCAAGAAGCGTTACGGGCTCTGGAATCGCTCTGGCTGGCACACCAACAGGCGCCGCAACCATGCCTGCAGCCGCCAAAGAAGCCGGTGTTGCCGGAACCGGCGGCGTCTGCATCACGAGTTTCATCAAAAGTTCGTGCGCCTTGGCATCGGTCATCGGCACAATCTGCTCCAGCACCCAACCACGCGTACCGTCGTTCAACACCGTGCCGCAAAAGCTGCAGGCATCAGAGGCATCGTCATTGACCGGAGCACCGCAGTTCGGGCAGTGCGCCGACGATATCCCGCCACCTGCATTAGTCTTAACCCCTGCAGTTCGCACCAAAACATACAAATGTTCTGCCACATTGCCATAGGTGCTGCGCACGGGCGGCTTCGGCGGGCTTGCCTGAAACATCAAACCCGACCAGCGAACTTCCACCAACGCCCGATCCATCGGCTCGCCACGAATTACCCCGTGTGTTTCCAACCCACCTACCGCGCAATCACCCCAAAAGCTCCTTGGCCCGCACGGAACACCATCTGGCCCGCTCGCCGGCTGCAGCAACTTCAAGTAGAAATCACAAAACTCCGCCGTGGCAATTTTGCGCAGCGGATCTATCTTGCCAAGGCGATCTGCCCGGCACTTTCGCCAAAACATCACCGATACGCGATCTTCAAGGTCCGCAATGTCAAAATCCGGATCGTTCAGCTGCAGTTCCGACACACCCGGCAACGCATGCGGATACTCCGGCCGCCACTGCGACTCCTGCGATATTTCAACCAAGACCCAATCGTACTGGCCGCTGCGCAAGAGCGCATGGCAACTTGAACATTGCGACCCGGCGTTGAGTTCAATCGCGGCGCCGCAATTGGGACAGTTACCTTCAATTAATCCGTCTTTATCGGTGGTTTTAGCGCCGCGCCGACGCAAAAACGTCCAGTACTCGGCAAACGGCCCCGGAGCGTCGGCCCCGGGCATCTCGCGCCCGTCGGCCAGCGAGATATGCCGATCCGTGCTTGTGGCCTCAATGCGCACCGTTGCTGCATCAAATACACTTTCGGAGGTAAGCTGGGCCATCTGCACTGAATTGATGGCCAAGTCGTCCATCTGATCGTGATACCCCTCTTCCTTCTGTTCGGCAAATTGCAATGCAAACCGCTCATGTACGCCATCGGAAATAAATGGACGCACCGGGGCCAGGTTCTGCTTGCACCAGGCATCCTGCACCTTGACGAACGCCGTCTGTACCCTGGCATAAAATCGGTCAACTGAAAAAGCAGGGTCTCTCTGCTGCAGTGCCGCAACCGCTTCTGCCTCACGGTTGGCATCAATCGCCACCAGCCCGCGCTGCGTCCGCTGACCACGAACATAACCCTTCACCGACGTATGGGTAAAATAATACCCAATGCCGATGACTATAACGGTCGGAATTCCAATCACCGGATGGGCCACCAGCAACCAGATGATCAGATACACCAATCCGGAATTATTACCGCCTCCACCTCCACCTCCGCCGCCTCCGCCGTAACCTCCACCGCCGCCCGCACGCGCATAGCACACAGCTGCACCGCAGGACAGTACAGCCACAACCACCAGCGCCAAAAGAAGAATTGAAGCACCCGTGCGCCCGATGCCTCGCACAGCAGTCGCACGACGTCGCACCGCGTGATGTTTGCCAGCCATTTTCATGCCACGATTATAACCGGCTTTGACACCCACCGCCCAGCAACCACTTCACAACAAACCTTTCTTGCGTTATATTGATACGCATCAATAGTTTCAAAACTTATTCGGAGTAATCTCATGCAATACACCCATCTCGGCCGCACCGGTCTTATGGTCAGCCGCCTTTGTCTCGGCACCATGAACTTTGGCCCGCACACCACCGAAGCCGACAGCTTTGCCATCATGGACAAAGCCATCGAACTCGGAATTAACTTTTTCGATACCGCCAACGTCTACGGCTGGAAGAAAGGCGAAGGCATCACCGAACAGATCATTGGCCGCTGGCTCGCACAGCGTCCGGGGCGCCGCGAAAGCATTTTTCTGGCCACCAAGGTTTACGGTGACATGGGGCCGGCCAAGTTCGATCGCGGTTTAAGCGCAATGCATATTCGTCGCGCCGTGGATGATAGCCTTCGACGCCTGCAGACCGACCATATTGATCTGTATCAAATGCATCACGTCGAACGCTCCACCCCCTGGGACGAAATCTTTCAAGCCATGGAAACGCTCGTCGCCCAGGGCAAAGTTCTTTACGTTGGTTCCAGCAACTTCGCCGCTTGGGACATAGCCACCGCCAACCAGATTGCCTCACAACGGCATTTCCTCGGCCTCGTGAGCGAACAAAGCAAATACTCGCTCGTTTGCCGCCACATTGAACTTGAAGTGTTGCCCTGTTGTCAGCATTACGGCGTGGGCGTTATCCCTTGGAGTCCGCTCGCAGGAGGTCTGCTTTGCGGCGTGCTTGACGGCTCGAAACAAGGCCGACGCTCGCTCAAAAACGTGCAAAAGCAGGTGGCGCCGCTTAAGCCGCAGCTGGAAAAGTGGGAAAGCTTCTGCCAAAAACTTGGCGAAAAACCTGCTGATGTCGCCCTGGCATGGGTCCTGAGCAACCCAACCGTTACCAGTCCAATCATCGGCCCTCGAACCATGGAGCAGCTCACAGGCTCGCTCCGCTCCATGGATATTCAACTTGACGACATTGCCATGGAATCTATAGATGCCATCTGGCCCGGCCCCGGCGGTGAGGCGCCAAAAGCTTATGCTTGGTAATGCGGCGTGCTCATGTTCTGCGGCCGCTGCAAGTTCATCGGATGGCAATGACATTCGACGAGATGGTCATTTACCATTCCTGTCGCCTGCATAAAACTGTAACAAATGGTGGAACCCACAAAGTTAAAGCCGCGCCGCCGGAGGTCACCGCTTAGTCTGTCCGATAGTGCCGTGCTCGCGGGTATGTTTCGCGGCAAGCGTGCCCGCCTTATCCGAGGCTGGCCATTCACATAGCGCCACAACCAGGCGCCAAATGAACCAAACTCATTCTGCAGGCGAATAAAAGCCTTTGCATTTTGAACAGCCGAGTTTAGCTTAAGCCTGTTGCGAATAAGACCGTCATGCTTCATCAACCGCTCAATTTTCTTGGCCGAAAACCCCGCCACCACCTGCGGAACAAAACCCGCAAACGCGTTACGATAGGCATCCCGCTTTCGCAAAACACATTCCCAGCTCAGGCCCGCCTGAGCCCCTTCCAAAATCAACAGCTCAAATAGCCGAATATCGTCGTGCACAGGCCGCCCCCACTCATGATCGTGGTAAGCGATCATCAATTCTCCTTTCGCCCACGGGCAGCGGATAACGCTTGACTCCGCCACGGTCAATACCCCCGGTACATCTTGACGTTCCATGATATCTGCCTCCAATACCTTTGCACCCAAAAAACATTCACAACCAAACGCCGCGACGTTCAAACCCTCAACCCATCAATAATTGTAACTCCTCGCCGCGCGAGTAATGCGGCAAACCGTGCGGCAGCCGCGAGTGTAATTTAACCCCAAAAGCCCGCAACATGTTCCGGCAACCAAACGGCCGCTACGCAACAACTGAAGATTTACGCAACGATGACCGCGATGCGTTCGTCGCCTGCTCCTGACACCCGGCTCTTGCTCGCAACTAACTCACCATTGCATCCAGAATTACAGCGCATATAATGCTGGGCTTTGGCACAGGTGGGCCGAAGCTGTTGCCACATCAGAGTAAAGGTGTGGCTTCGGGCAACCCGATGCCCTAGGAGAAACTCTCAATGCCGCATGTTATTGCCGAACCGTGCATCGGTACCAAAGATACGTCCTGTGTGGCGGTTTGTCCCGTAGATTGCATTCACCCACGCAAAGACGAAGGTGATTTTGCGCCTGCAACCCAGCTTTTTATTGACCCGGACACATGTATTGACTGCGGCCTTTGCGTGGACGAATGTCCCGTCAAAGCCATTTTCCCGGAAGATGACGTGCCGGCCGAGTGGAAAAAGTACATTGAACTCAATGCCGAGCACTATAAAAAGTAATCTCGGATCCCATATGTCGGCCACGTGGCTGCCCGTTGGGCCGCCAACCGACCCCCGCAAGGGCAATTGTGTAATTGCCCCTGAAGTATTTCACGGGGTGCGTGACCGAAAACTCTTATATAGGATGCATCATCATGGCTCAAACCCGCAAACCTCGTTTTCAGACTTTTAACCGGCCGAAGATCCGCGTTACCAAAACCAGCAGCCTCGGCAAGGTCTATGTAGACTATAAAGATGTTGAATCGCTTAAGAAGTTGATCTCGATCAATGGCAAAATTCTCTCGCGTGCTCGCACGGGTGCAGCCGCTTTCGAACAGCGCATGATTACCGACGCCATCAAACGCGCACGGTTCCTTGGCATGCTTCCGTACTCTGGCGGCGGCCCATCTTAAGCTCAACGGCGCAAACGCCCTTACCCTATTTTTATTAAACCTCAACGCTGCCAGCCATCCGGCTGGAGCGTTTGCTTTGCGCCGTTCGAACAGACCACGCAAGCCACGGTACCGTCCCTCCGTCTGATCGCCGGATCGCCGATAGCAATCGCCCTGCATCAGCGGAACGTGTCGAAAGGCATCGGCATTTTCACATATACCCTGTTCATCGGCAGCCCCACATTTTAAAGACTCAATTTTTCAGTTGGTTCCTTTGCCGTTGGGCATTTATACTACGCACTATGCCGAGCTTTCTGCACAGCTATATAAGTCGCCTTATGGCCCATACCTGGTGGGTGGTGCTGCTCGAACTGCTGCTCATCGGCGTGGTTGTGCACTCTGTGCTTGAGTTTTTGCGCGGTACCCGCGGCGCCCGGCTCATCAAGGGCACGGCGCTTTTCCTTATTATTTCCTACACCATTATTCAGCTCGGCGGCGACAAACTCGTGCGGGTGGAGTTTCTCTTCAGCCGCCTGCTCGTCTTCACGAGTTTTGCCATTGTCGTCGTATTTCAGCCGGAGCTTCGACGTGCTCTCATTCGCCTCGGCGAAACGCGTTTGCTTCGCCTCGGCTCGCATCCGGCCCGCCGCATGATAGATACTCTCTGCCAGAGCGCCGAATACTGCTCGCGTAATCGCATAGGTGCCCTCATAGCTGTTGAACGTGAAACCGGCCTTGCAGGTCTGATTGAAAATGGCACCGTGCTTAACGCCGAGCTTTCAGCCGAGCTGCTGAACACTATTTTTTGGCCCGGCTCAATCTTGCATGACATGGGCGTGGTGGTGCGCGATGGCCGCGTTGCAGCCGCGGGAGTACAGTTTCCACTGGCCGAAGGCGGCGAAGTCAGCCAGGAAATGGGAGCCAGGCACCGCGCCGGGCTTGGCCTTTCGCAGGAAAGCGACGCCGTTGTCATCATCGTGAGTGAAGAGACCGGGATCATCAGCATTGCCGAACGCGGTCGGCTCACGCGAAACCTCGCGCCCGACGACCTGCGCCGCATGCTCACCGAATTGCTGGATCGCCCAGTTCCCGGTGCCGCGCGGCGCACCGCCGCTTAAACGGCTCGTTTGGCCCGGCCCGCGCGCCGCCGACAAGTTCGCAGCATCTGATGCGATCATTAAAGGAACGCAACCACATGAATATTCTCACCCGAGCCAAATTAAAGGAGCACCTCAAACTTCTGCCGCTGACGGTGCTGCTGACGGTGCTGCTCTGGATGTACGCCGATGCAAACCTCACCGCTGTGGAATCAGATCTGCCCATTCACGTGCGGCTGGCGGCCGGCCCGGCTACCGGCCCTCACGCCCAGAGCGTGCAACTCATTTCTCCAGCAGATGGTGAGTTTGAAATAACCGTTCAAGGGCCGCGCAACAAAGTTTCGCGTGTGCGCCAGCAGTGCGAAGGGCGTGCCGTTTTTACCCAGCAGGATCGCGACAATCTTTCAGATGTTCTCACCGAGGCCCAGCTTCAGGCGATTCGCAACGGCCACCCGCTTGAGGCCATTCGCGTGCTTAATCGGCTGCCTTATTTTCGCCAGCGCGGCGTACTCGTAACGGCTGTGCGCCCCAAACGTATCGTTTGCCGCATTGACCCCATTGTACTAATTAATCGCCCCATCCAGTTTCCGGCCGAGCATGGCGTGGCCGCCATCATTACTCCGGCTGTTGCCACGGTCAGCCTACCGAAAAGTCTGCTGGAGAGCCTCGGCGGGCCTGACCAAATCAGTGTTATCGCCCAGCCTCTGGTAGATGTAACCCAACTACCGCCTCGAACGCGTCAAACCCTTTCAGCCCAATTGACCGCACAATTCGCAGGCTCGCCCGATAACCATGTTGTCGTCACGCCGGCAACCGCCATCGTTAGTTTTACCGTACCGCCCCAGCCGCAGTCCCGGCTTTTCATTGGCGTGGTGCCCGTATGGGTTTCCGGCCCACCCTGGCTCCTTAACCAATATCAAATAGGCGTTCGGCCCAATACCCTGCGCATTACCGTATCGGGCGCAAAGCAAAACCTCCAGGTGCTGCGCGATAACCTCATTGCCGGCGATGCTGCCCCTGCGGCCCAGCGCGTCATTGGCTTTCTTGACATTACCCCCCCAGTAGCCCTTACCAAAGGCTGGCAAACACATCGCATTCGCTATGCACTGCCCAAGGGCATTACGCTCCTCGACGGCCCACACCATGTGCTCTATAAAATCAGTAACCGCAGCGCTGCGCCTGTTACCGCCGCTCCAGCGACTGCACCCGCCGCTAAAGCAAACCGGGCTGCCACCGTCAATTCTCAATAACCGTGGACCATCGCATGACTGATTTTTTATCTGCCGCCGAAAGCCAACCCCGCAAACCAGTCGCTTCGGCTCCCGCCGACAGCACACCCGTCCGTACCGTAAGTCAGGTAAACGCGCTGGTGCAAAGAACCTTGGCAAGCAATATGCCCGCGAGCCTTCTGGTGGCGGGTGAGTTATCCAACTTCAAGATCTATTCTAAAGGCCATGCATTTTTTACTCTTAAAGACGCCCGCTCTGAACTGCCCTGCGTCATGTGGCGCGACAGCCTTGCGCGTCTGGCCTTTACACCCAAAGATGGACTCGCCGTTGTTGCCGGCGGCTACATCAAACTCTATGAGCCACAAGGCAAATTGCAGCTATATGTTGATTCGCTCCTACCTAAAGGCACGGGAGCTTTGGAGCTAGCTTTTCGCCAGCTATTTGCCAAACTTAAAGAAGAAGGCCTTTTTGAAATCGCTCGTAAACGCCCCATACCCCTGTTGCCGCAGCACATTGTCATTATCACCAGCCCCACCGGCGATGTTCTTCATGACGTTTTGACCACAGCCTACCGCCGGTATCCCGGCTTGCATGCCATGCTCTATCCGGTGCAGGTGCAAGGCAGCAGTGCGGCGTCCCAAATGGCCGCCGCCATACAAAACGTAAACCGCTGCGCCGCCGCCCTCGGCGGTGTAGACTTGATTCTGCTGGTTCGCGGCGGCGGCTCGCTCGAAGACCTCTGGGCCTTCAATGAGGAACTTCTCGCCCGAGCCATTGCCGCCAGCCGCATCCCCATCGCCACCGGCATCGGCCACGAGCCAGATACGACCATTGCCGATTTCGTTGCCGATCTTCGAGGCCCAACGCCCACGGGCGCCGCCGAGCTTACCATTCCAAAGGCAGCTGACCTTGTCGCTCAGCTTGAGAGCCTCGTTCAACTTGCCCATAGGGATATGAACCAACTTATCCAACAAAATTCCGCCGACTTGCGAACCATCGCGTTTGAACTTACCTCGTCAGTTCAGCGACGCTGCTCGCTGACCGCGCGCGAGCTTCAAAATCTTGCCGCCCAAGTACAGCGTATCGAGCCGCGCCACGCCTTGGCACAGCGCAGCCATGACGTCTTTGCCGTCCAGCAAAGGCTGGCAGCTGCCATGGCCAATCGCGTCTATTCCCGTCATCAGCAAGTGGCCACCGTGCAGCAAAACCTTGCGGCCAGCAGCCCCCAGTCAATGCTGGGCCGTTTTGCCGAACGTCTTGACCATCTTGCCGTAGCTCTTGGCAGAGCAACAGTACAATCGCTCGCCGCGGCCCGAGAGCGCCTTAGCGGCAGGCAACAACGCCTTGAACTCGCCAGCCCGCAGGCCGTTCTGCGGCGAGGCTTCTCGATCACAACCATGCGCGACGGAACCATCATTCGTGCCGCCGCACAAGTACACACTGGTCAACAAATCATCACGCGCACCAGCAATGGTGAGTTCAACAGCACCGTCGGCACCCTGCAGCAAGGTAATCTGTTCTGACCCGAAACCAAGTCGCCATTGCGGCTGGCATCGCAACAAAGACATTATGCCATCCCAAGGCGTAATCTTCCGCACCTGTGGCGGCTACGTTCCGGTAAATGCGTCCTCGGCAATCGCTATTGCCTTAAGCAGCCCGGCGGCTTTGTTCATTGTTTCTTGATATTCCGCAGGCGGCACGGAGTCTGCCACCAACCCGGCCCCTGCCTGTATATACACACTATGCATTCCACCCTGCTTCTTGCCCGGAATCACCATCGTCCGAAGGGCGATGCAGGTGTCCATGTTGCCGGCGTAATCAATATAGCCCACCGCCCCGGCATAAGGCCCGCGCCGCGATGGCTCGAGTTCGTCAATAATCTGCATGGCGCGAATTTTTGGCGCGCCGCTCACCGTACCCACCGGCAGCGCAGTGCGCAGCGCATCAAAACAATTTTTATCCGCAGCCAATCTGCCGCTCACGTTTGTGGTAATGTGCATCACGTGGCTGTATCGCTCCACCGACATTACATCTGAAATGGTTACACTGCCCGGTTCACACACGCGGCCAACGTCGTTGCGGCCAAGGTCTACCAGCATAATGTGCTCGGCACGCTCCTTAGGGTCGGCCAGCAGTTCCTTTTCCAGCGACACGTCCTGCTCGGCTGTTTTGCCTCGGGGCCGCGTGCCGGCCAACGGGCGATTTGTGACGATGCCATCCTGTACGCGGCACATAATTTCCGGTGAAGAACCGACCAAAATACACTCCGGCGCAGCGAGATAAAACATAAACGGCGACGGATTTATAACACGAAGCGCCCGGTAAATGTTCAAAGGCTCGGCCGTGGTTTGCACATGCAACCGCTGCGAGAGCACCACCTGAAATATATCGCCCGCTTTGATGTACTCCCGTGCCGCCTCAACCGCAGCCTCAAACTGCGGCTGGGTAAAATTGGATTGGGCCAACGGTCGGCGTTCAGGCCGAAGGTCAATTAAACCCAGATCGCGGTCCAGCGGCGTGCGCAGCGCCTGTATCAGTTGGTTAATTCGGCCAATCGCATCATCAAACGCCTCATCCGCGATATGCCCGCCTACGTGCGCGTTGGCCACAAGCAGCACGGTCTTTTGCACATGGTCGAAAATCACCAGGTCGTCGTATAGGCCAAAGAGTAGATCGGGCAGGCCGCGGTCGTCTTTGGGCGCAGAGGCCAGCTTTTCACCTTCGAGATAGCGCACGGTATCGTAGCCGGCAAAGCCAACCGCCCCACCCGCAAACTTCGGCAGGCCGGGCACGAGCATGTTCTGCACCGGCGGCAGAAGTTTTTCAAGCTCCTTCAACGGGTCCAGGCTGCTAAAAGTGCGCTCCGAGAGTGCAGCTTCCCGCCCGGCAAAGTCCTTGATGGTCACCTGCCGGTCATACGCTTGAATAATTTGTCGCGGTCGTGTTCCGAGAAACGAGTAGCGAGCGATGCGTTCGCCTCCCACAACCGATTCAAGCAAAAATGAATAGGGCGAAAGGCGTGCCAGGCGCTCGTAGGCCGTTACGGGAGTCAGGTGGTCGGCCAAAATGGTTACATAAACCGGCACAACCGCCCGGGCCTGCTGCCCGGCAAGCCGCCTGAAATCTTCCAACGATGGGATGGCCCGAGCCATAAGTTCCGCGGACAACGCCTGTCTCCTGCTAACCCCGCATTATTGCGGGCGTCAGCATTGTAACGGCTTATAATGCTGCAGGGTAACAGCGGCGGCATAATTGTGTTAAAATCCGTCGCCTAAAAAAGGTGGACAATAACAGGTGACTGCGGGAACTGCTCAATGAAGGAATATCTGGACCTGGTAAAGCTGGTACTGGAACATGGCTCGCGCAAGCCAAGCCGCACCGGCGTGGATACGCTCTCTTATTTTGGAGCATTTTATCGCGTGGATTTGTCCAAGGGCTTTCCACTGCTTACCACCAAAACCGTCAACTACCCCGCGGTGTTGCGCGAGTTGCTGTGGTATCTCTCCGGCGAGGAGCATATTCGCAACTTGCGCAAGCACACCAAAATATGGGACGACTGGGCCGACGACCGGGGCGAACTTGAAACCGCTTACGGCCGCTATTGGCGACGCTTTCCGCATGCTGTGCAAAGCAGCCACGCGCCCCTTGCTGAAACGGGCATACCGACTGCTGCCGTCCGCGAGGTAGATCAAATTGCCTACGTCATCAGCGAGATTAAGCGCAATCCGAGCAGCCGTCGTCTGGTGGTATCCGCTTGGGACCCCGGTAACGCGCAAAGCAGCCGGCTGCCTCCCTGCCACTACAGCTTTGTATTTCAGGTACTCGATGGCAGGCTAAACTGCCACCTTTCGCAGCGTTCGGGCGATATTGCCCTGGGCATTCCATTTAACCTTGCTTGCTATGCCACGCTCACTGCGATGATTGCCCAGGAGTGCGGCCTGCAGCCGGGCCACTTTGCCCATTCCATTGTAGATGCGCACATTTATATTGCCGATGAGGGTAGCCCCATGGCCGAGTACGATCACACACGAGGCCTGCGCGAGCAGCTTAAACGCGAGCCGCGCCCACTGCCGCGACTCATTATTAAGAATAAGCCATTTGACCAACTGCAGTTTGAAGACTTCACCTTGGAAGGCTATAACCCGCATCCAGCCATTAAGTTTAAGGTGGCGGTGTAAATAGTTCTTACCAACCGGGAGCAACATGCTGATCAGTCTTATCGCCGCCATGACCCCGGGCCGAGCTATTGGAGTTGGAGGAAAATTGCCGTGGCATTTGCCGACCGATCTCAAGCGCTTTAAACTTATTACCAGCGGCCACACCGTTATTATGGGTCGCAAAACTTTTAACTCCATCGGCCGGGCACTTCCCAATCGGCACAATTTCGTGCTCTCGCGTAGCGTACCCAATTGCCCCCCCGCCGGTACGCGCTGGTTCACTAACCTGCCCGCTGCTTTGGCCACCGCAGAAATGCAAGGCGAAACGGAAGTTTTTATTATTGGCGGTGGCGAGGTTTATACCGCAGCCCTGCCGCAGGCGCATAAACTTTACCTTACGCTCGTACACCAACCTGAACCACCCAATGCCGATGCATGGTTTCCGCAATGGCAACAAGAGCAATGGCAGCTTGCGGAACAATCTTCGGATACCGAAATGGATTTTCTCACCTATACACGACATTAACGCACCTCATCCCACAGCCGCTTATCGCAACGCCCTCGCGAGCGGTTTGCGTCTTAACAATTGATCTCGCTTTGTAAATGCCCCGTAAGTATTATGTGAAGAATGCATGAAGGCGGTTTTTGTATGCCGCCATTCTTGGGGAATCGCGATATGTCCAGAAACTTGGAATTGGCTACACCTATTGCAATTGGCGCCAGCCATCATCCGCGGACGCACCGTTCAACGCCTGCAGCCGTCTGGTTTAAGCATGCCGGCGTTATGCTCGACGCCCATCTGCGATTTTTGGGCATGATGAGCCAACGCCTTCTGCGGCAAAATATCTTCTGGCAACCACAGACAACCGACGCCGAGTTGAACCGCGGCCTTACCATCATTTTGCCGGGCATTGAGGCATCCGGCCCATTTGTAGAATGGATTTATGACGGTCTGCGCGACGGACACATCAACGGCGCGGTCAAAATCTTCTACTGGGGCATACCATTTCCTGAGGGGTACTTTCCCAACCTCATGCACAAGCGGCGGAATCACAGCAAGGCCGTCCAGCTCGCCGACATGATTTGCCGTTACCAGAGCAGCTATCCCGGCAGACCCATTCACCTTGTTGCCCACAGCGGAGGAGCTGGGCCAGCCGTATTTGCTATTGAACAGTTGCCGCCAGGCGTGCATATTGACGGCTTGGCCCTGCTGGGTGGCGCCATCTCGCGCGATTACGACCTCCGGCCCATTCTCAAGCGCACGCACAAAGGCATTCTTAACAGCTATTCACCGAAAGATTGGTTCGTACTCGGTTTCAGCTCTGCCGAATAGCTTTTAGCATATTTGCGGGCGCGGGGCGGCGGTTGGGCTGGGCAAGCCGTGGCGCAGCAGTTTATGGCTCAGCAGTTCAGTGCGAGCGGATGGGTGGGCGAAGGTGCGGGTTCAGTGATTCCTGGGTGTTGGTGGCGTTGACCTCTGGAGCATGCACTACAGTCACTGGCTTACGATGAATCCAGTCTAATCTGGATGTGACGAGCATCTGCGGGGTCCAACGCCTCATGGGCGATGACCCAATAACGGAAGGACTCCGCAAGGCGGCGCGCCAGATTGACCATCGAGCCAAACGACTTCTTGGCCTGGCGTGTGATGAGATTGCCATGCTCCAGCAGTTGCACCATCAGATGCGCAATCTGCAGGAGAAGATACCAGTTGTGCATCTGCCGGGCTTGATTGCTGTAGGCATGCTCCAGATTGAACCCGCGGTTCTTCTGGATGTTAAAGCCTTGATTTTCGATCTTCCAGCGGCAACGCCCACCATGGTTGGCCATATCCGCAACCGTATGGCGGTCGACCGGCAGGTTGGTCAACCAAGCGAAGTAGCGGGTTTGCTCACCGACGGTCTCGCGGCATTCAAATGCATTAACACGATGAGTTCGCCCGGAAGAATCGCGGTACTCCAAGTCTGACACCCAGGCAAACTCCTGCCGGGTATGGGCGTCTATCTGCAGCATCTTGCGATTCTCCGGGCACAAGTTGCGCAGGGCAACATACTCCAGCCATAAGCTGGGCAGAGCCCCTGGCTTAAAGGTAATCAGATAGCGCCAATGATTTTCCCGGCACAGTGCCAAAACCGGGCCACAGGCGTACAGGGCGTCCAAGCACAGGCACAGTTGGAGTTGCGGATAATTCCGTCGAAGCCGCTGGGCCAATCGAACAAAGGCCCGCTGGGTCTGCCAATATTTCAGGCAGCGTGTTTCAACTTGGATGTCCAGAAGGTGTTCCAAAGGTCGCTTTGCTGTAA
>JBMFVX010000007.1:0-40496 GCA_049965775.1 Phycisphaerae bacterium | reverse complement strand
CCTGCGGGGTGGCCCTGAAATGCCCCGTCTGCTTTGTTGTCGGATCTCGCAGACTCATTATTCAGAGTCGGCTCGATCCTCCGCCGCGCATACGGGCCATTTCAGACCCATCGCAATCCCGGCCATTACTTGGACAGGCTCCTGGCAACCGCGCCGCATTGTGTTGGGGCGGGAGCGAGGTGTTAAAACCGCCCAGCTGCGAGGCTGATGGGCGGTTGATGTTTAGAGTGCAAGCGGAAGAGATGGCCGCGACAACATTGCGAGTGTTTACACAAGCCATCGGGCTGCCGTTTTGACATTGCAAGCGGTCGAGTGCTCGCATCTGCTGCCAAGGAGGCAGGGGCGTTGGTGCGGCGGCGATGGTGAAATGAAATAGATGTAAGTTATTATAAAATCATATCTTATGGTGTTACTGTGGCATTCGCTTTGAGCAATGGCACAACCCTTGCTTATACATTTAACAAACAAGCTGCGCCCGAATTGCGGGGCGGCTGAAGTGGGGGTAGATAACACCCCGGGTATTGGTTTTTGATTCGTCCTGCTTTGAAGGAGTTTTGGCGATGGCAGTGAAGCAAATTTCGTTCGATGAGGCCGCTCGCAAGAGTTTATTGGAAGGCGTAAGCAAGTTGGCGGCGGCTGTAAAGAGCACGCTTGGCCCGCGCGGCCGCAGCGCGGTGCTCGACAAAGGTTGGGGTGCTCCGACTGTAACAAAGGACGGTGTAAGCGTCGCCGAAGAAATTGAACTGGGTAACAAGTTCGAAAACGTCGGCGCGCAGCTTGTTAAAGAAGCCGCCACCAAAACCAGCGATGTCGCCGGCGACGGCACCACAACGGCCACGGTGTTGGCGGAGGCCATTTTTAAGGAAGGGTATCGCAACCTCGCCGCCGGCGCGGATGCGATGGCTCTGGCCCGCGGTGTGCATAAGGCTGTGGCGGCGGTGACTGAAAATCTTAAGAAGCTCAGCAAGCCGCTCAATGCCGCTGACAAAAATGAAATTGCCGATGTGGCGGCGGTCAGCGCGAACAACGATCGGGAAATAGGCTCGATCATGGCGGATGCATTTCAGAGGGTAGGCAAGGATGGTGTTATCACCGTCGAGGAAGGCAAGAGTTTGGATACCTATGTAAACGTGGTGGAGGGTATGCAGTTTGACCGCGGCTATCTGTCGCCCAACTTCATCACCAATCAGGATGACATGATGGTGGTGCTCGAAAAGCCCTACATTCTTATTTTTGAAGACAAGGTTTCAAGTGCGAGCAAGCTGGTGCCGGTGCTCGAAAAAATACAGCAGGCCAAGCGTCCATTGCTGATTATCGCCGAGGATATTGAAGGCGAAGCTTTGGCGACGCTGGTGGTGAACAAACTCCGCGGCATTTTGAGCGTGGCGGCGGTGAAAGCGCCGGGCTACGGCGATCGCCGCAAGGCTATGCTCGAAGACATTGCGATTCTCACCGGCGGCAAGGCTGTGATGAAAGACCTGGGCGTGGAGCTTGATAAGCTGGCCCTTTCGGACCTCGGCCAGGCGAAGAAAATTGAAATTGACGCCGACAACACCACCATTATTGAAGGCGCCGGTACAACCAAGGCCATTCAGGCTCGCATCGAGCAAATTCGCCGCGAAATTGGCGTTACCACAAGCGATTATGATCGCGAAAAACTTCAGGAGCGTTTGGCGAAGCTGGCTGGCGGCGTGGCTCAAATTAACGTCGGCGCTGCGACCGAGTCAGAGATGAAAGAAAAGAAAGCCCGTGTTGAAGACGCCCTGCACGCGACGCGGGCGGCGGTGGAAGAGGGTATATTGCCGGGCGGCGGCACTGCTTTGCTGCGGAGCCTGTCGGTTCTTGATGGGGTCAAGACATTTTCGCATGATGAAGCCACGGGTGTTGAAATTATTCGCCGAGCTTTGCAGGAACCAACGCGATGCATTGCCGGAAATGCCGGTGAAGAGGGGGCTGTTGTGGTCAAGAAAGTTTTGGCCGGCAAAGGAAACTTTGGCTTTAACGCACTGACGCTCAATTATGAGCCGGACATGGTCAAAGCCGGCATTATTACCCCCGCCAAGGTTGAACGAAGCGCCCTTGAAAACGCGGCAAGCGTAGCGACGCTGCTGCTCACCACGGATGCCATTATCGTTGAAAAGCCGCAGCCGAAGGATGCCGGTGGCCCTCCGGGTGGCGGCATGGATGGCATGGGTGGTATGGGCGGCATGGGCGGTATGGGTGGTATGGGTGGCATGGGCGGCATGATGTAACCCCATGGCGCTGTTGCCGAGACAAAGGACATTAGCACAAGTTTTAACAGGAGTTTATGCAATGAAGATCAAACCAATTGATGATCGTGTGGTGGTGCAGGCCGTAGAAGCAGAATCGAAGACGGCAACGGGCATTTATCTGCCCGACACCGCCAAAGAAAAACCCACGCGTGGAAAAGTAATCAGCGTTGGCCCGGGCAAATTGCTGGATTCGGGCAAGCGCGTTGCCGTACCTGTGAAGGCCGGCGATGAAGTGTACTATGGCAAATACGCGGGCACAGAAGTAAAAGTAAACGAAGATAAGTTTGTGATTCTGCGCGAGAGCGATCTGCTTGGCGTGGTGACCCGGTGACAATGCCGGTGCGGGCCGGTTAGGCCGGGCGTGACAAGTTTGGATACAAGGTTCAAGGCAGTGCATACCCCTGCTTGGGCCTGATTAAGGAAAGGTAAAAAATCATGGCAGCTAAGCAAATGATGTTCGATTCGGCAGCGCGGCAAAAAGTGCTCGATGGTCTGTCTAAACTGGCCGCGGCAGTCAAGGTGACGTTGGGGCCATCGGGTCGCAATGTGGTGCTGGCCAAAAGCTGGGGTTCACCGCAGGTTACGCGCGATGGCGTCACGGTGGCCAAAGAGGTGGAACTCCCGGAACCTTTCGAGAACATGGGTGCCAAACTCGTCAACGAGGTGGCTGGAAAAACCAACGACATTGCCGGTGATGGAACCACCACGGCGACAGTTCTAGCCGAAGCGATTTACACCGCGGGCCTCCGGACCGTCACGACGGGCGTAAACCCGGTGGTGGTGAAGCGCGGCATTGATAAGGCGGTTGAGGCGGCCACGGCGGCCATCAGCGATATGTCGCGCAAAGTCAGCGGCAAAGACGACCTGAAGAAGGTGGCGACCATCTCGGCCAATTCGGACAGTGCCATCGGCGACCTGATTGCCGACGCACTTGATCGTGTCGGCAAGGATGGGGTGGTCACCATTGAAGAGGGCAAGAGCACCGACACCACGATGACCCTGGTTGAGGGCATGGCGTTTGACAAAGGGTTTTTGTCGCCATACTTCATGACCAACCCCGGCACGATGGAGTGTGTGCTGGAAGACCCGTACATTCTCCTCTACGAGAAAAAGATCAGCACGATCAGCGAGATTCTGCCGCTGCTGAATAAAGTGGTGACGGCGGCCAAGCCAGTGCTGCTGATTGCGGAAGATGTAGAAGCTGAAGCATTGGCGACGCTGGTTGTGAATCGGTTGCGAGGCATACTGCATGTGTGCGCGGTGAAGGCTCCCGGTTTTGGCGACCGGCGCAAGGCCATCATGGGCGACTTGGCGGTGGTGACGGGCGGCAAGTTCATCAGCGAAGACCTTGGAGCGAAGCTTGACGCCATTGAACTTTCCGACTTGGGGCGAGCCAAGAAAGTCGTTATAGACAAAGATAACACGACCATTGTGGAAGGTGCCGGCAAGAAGAAGGACATTGAAGCCCGCGTCGGCCAGATTCGCCTGCAGATTGAAAAAACCACCAGCGATTACGATCGCGAAAAGCTTCAGGAACGCCTTGCCAAGCTTACGGGCGGAGTGGCCGTGCTTCGCGTGGGCGGCAGCACCGAAACCGAAATGAAGGAACGCAAGTTCCGTGTTGAAGATGCCTTGCATGCAACGCGTGCGGCTGCGGAAGAGGGCATTGTTCCCGGCGGCGGCGTCGCGTTTCTGCGGGCGATTGCCGCGGTAGAGGCGGCCAAGTCCAAGGCCCGTGGCGACGAAAAGGTTGGATTTGACATTATTGAGTCTGCTCTGAAAGCCCCGACCCGCCAGATTTGCGAAAACGCTGGCGAAGACGGCAGTGTTGTGGTGGACGCCATCCTCGAAAAGGATGGTTCATTCGGCTACAATGCGGCTACGCGGGAGTACGGCGACATGTTTAAAATGGGCGTCGTGGACCCGGCGAAGGTTGCGCGGACTGCACTGCAGAATGCAGCATCGGTCGCGGGCCTGCTGCTCACCACCGACGTGCTGGTGACTGAAGCCAAGGAAGACCAGGAAGCTGTGCCAGGAGCCGTCCGCTGAGTTTGCCGCTGGGCGACTCCGATGATGAAGCGGGCGATTTTTGTGCACCGCATAAGCGTTTTTCAAGGCCTGGGGATGGCGTGCATTGGCTCCCGGGCCTTTTCTATTGTGAACGGGCGAAGCAAGTATGGCTTCCAAGCGAGATTATTACGAAGTGCTCGGGGTGGATCGCAGCGCCTCGGCGGATGCAATTAAGAGCGCCTACCGCAAGGCGGCGTTGAAATTTCACCCGGACAAAAATCCAGGCGATAAAGAAGCCGAGCACAAATTTAAAGAAGCATCGGAAGCGTATGAAGTGCTCTCCGATACCGACAAGCGCGCCCGGTACGATCAGTTTGGGCATGCGGGCCTTGGTGGCGCTGCGGTGCACGATTATGAGCACATGCGTTATGACGACATCTTTTCGATGTTTCATGATATTTTCAGCGGTGGGGGAGGCGGTGGTGGTCGGCGCGGGCCCTCACGTGGCTATGACCTCGAGACGCAGGTGCAAATTTCGCTGCTGGAGGTAGCCCAAGGCTGCCAGCGCGAAGTGGACTTTACGCGTCAGGATGTATGCGAAACCTGTAATGGTTCGGGTGCCAAACCGGGCAGTAAGCGGCGCGTGTGCTCCACCTGTGGCGGACGCGGGCAGGTCGCACAGCGTGGATTCGGCGGCATGTTTCAGGTGGTGACCACATGTCCGGCGTGCCTTGGGCAAGGCTCCACGGTGGACAAGCCCTGCCCGACCTGTGACGGCTCGGGCCGCGGAACAAAAAAGCGACATCTAACGGTGAAAATACCGCCTGGCATACACGATGGGCAGGCGGTGCGCGTGCGCGGTGAAGGTGAGCCGGGGGAACAGGGGGCATCGCGCGGCGATCTTTTGGTATACGTTCGGGTAAAAGAGCACGAGTTTTTTCATCGGCGCGAAAGCGATTTGGTGTTGGAGGTGCCCATCAGCATTGCCCAGGCGGCGCTGGGTGCGGATGTTGAAGTTCCGACGCTTTTTGGCAAGTCAAACCTGCATGTTGAGGCTGGAACTCAGCACGGCCAGGTGTTGACGCTCAAGGGACTGGGCCTGCCCGACCTGCAGGGCGGTCGGCAGGGGAACCTGCTGTGCCAGGTTCATGTGGCTGTGCCGCGAAGGCTCACACGCAAGCAGGAGCAGTTGCTGCGTGAGTATGCCTCCACTGAAGATCACACTGTCTCGCCGATCCAGAAGACATTTTTTGAAAAGCTCAAGGATTATCTGGTGGGTACGGAATCTGCGGCCGGCGGCGTTGATGACAAAGCCGGTGCGGGCAAGTCGGCTGGTTGATGACCATGAGGACTTATTGATTCGAGAGGTAAGTTTATGAGTAAAGACAATCAAAACCATTCAAGCCCCGATGAGACGTTAGAGCAGAGCACCGCTGCATCGCAGAGTCCGGATTCTGCCGAGCCGACGGATGTTGCCGGTTCGGGGAATATTGCCGCAGCGATTGCCGAGGCCAATGACCTTCGGGAAAAGCTTGTTCGCTGGCAGGCCGATTTTGAAAATTTGCGGCGTCGCAGCGCCCGCGAGGTGCTCGAAGCGCGTCAGGCGGCCGAGGGAGATTTCGCGCGTGACCTTCTGGATGTACTAGATCACTTTGAGAGCGCCTTAAGCGTAGACCCCGCCAAAACCGATGCGGCCAGCCTGCTGCAAGGCATCAAAATCACCTACGACGAACTGGTAAAGGTTCTGGGCAGAAAAGGCATTGAGTCGTATGAGCCTTCGGGGCAGGCGTTTGACCCTCATCGGCATGAGGCGGTGGCTCGGGAGGATCGCAGTGATCTTCCGGCGGGGCAGGTTATTCAGACGTTTCAGCGCGGTTATAAACTGCGAGACCGAATTTTGCGGCCCGCCAAGGTAAAGGTCAGTGCCAAGCCGGCATAATCGCGCGGCGGGAGAGCGGCGGCGCATCAACGGACTCAACCAGCTTGCCGCGCCGCCGAAAACATAGCATTGGAGATTGTATCAAATGCCTACTTATGAATATCGTTGCGGTGCCTGCGGCCATGAGTTTGAGGAGTTTCAGTCCATTACGGCGGCTGCTCTTAAAAAATGCCCCAAGTGCGGAAAAAATAAACTAGCGAGGCTGATTTCGGCCGGGGCCGGTGTGATCTTCAAGGGCAGTGGATTTTACGAGACTGATTACCGCTCGGACTCGTATAAGGCGGCGGCAAAAAAAGATTCATCGCAAGGTGCAGCGCCTGCCGCGGCCGGCGGAGACAAAGCGGCCGGCGGAGAAAAGTCGGCGGCAGCGACCGGTGCACCTGCGACCTCGCCACCACCGGCGGAGTCTAAACCGGCGACGGATGGCAAGTCGTCAGGTAAGAGCGCGAAGAAATGAGGCCGCCAACGCCTGGCGCTCGACGATCGGATGTCGTCGGCTGATAACCATTCGGTGCAATGATATGGCAACTGACTCTTCATCAGAAAACGTCCTCAAAAGCGGCAATGGCATTTTATGCCCGGTGTGCCGCAAAAACCCCGGCCTTGTGGGCAGCGACTGCTTTCCATTTTGCTCGCAGCGCTGTCGGCTGGTGGATTTGGGGCGCTGGCTGGACGGGAGTTACGCATCTTCACGGCCACTGGACCCATCTGCAGATGAGCCGCTCGATACGGTTTTGGTCAGCCCCAGACGCAGCACTCCACCGACCACTGGGAATGATTGAACGGGCGTGAAAAGCCAAAAATCTGCCAGAAATTACGCCGTTATTTAAGCCGAAAACCCAGGCGATATATTCGCAAATAAGTAATTTGAGGTTGGTTTGTATGTACTTTTTGCAATCAGAAGGCCGATAAGAGTAGTATTGCTATTCAAGGAATGCGATGCATGCCGCCGGTGGGGCGGTGAGAAACGGGTAATTATGTAGGGTTTTTGCAGGAGCACGCCATATGATGCAAGAGTACGAGAATCTCAAAAGGATTATCGAATCGGCGGCGGAAGATGTTGCCAAGGCCGAGGGCGGCAACAAAATGGCCGGGACCCGAGTTCGCAAGGTAATGCAGGACGTACGCCATGCGGCCCAGGAACTTCGCAAGAAGATTCTTGAGCTTCGCACGCAAGCGCCTTGACGCACGGGTATGTTGCGATACTCTTAAGCAGCCGCCAATGTGCGCAGATGATTGGCGCATAGGGGGTGGTCTGTTCGCTGTGGAAATCGGGCAAGGTAGTCTGCCGGGTGTGGTGTTCAGAAGATATACATTGACGCTGGTGGTGGCTCGTGGCGCGACTCGAACCGTGTGCCATCTCGGCGCATCAGGCAGAAAGGGACGTCCATCGTATGGCACCGCCGTTTTTATATGATCTTACGAAGCTCGACTTAAACAAAATAATCATTCCAATTGAAGAAATTCGCAAATTTAATCCGCAGCGTTTCGAGATGGAGCAACTATCGGGCATTATTCATCTGGATCATGCGACGCTGACCGCCGTCGGAGTAAAAGAGCTGACGGATCACGAGTTTTGGGTTCGCGGGCACATCCCGGGACGCCCTTTAATGCCGGGGGTAATCATGCTGGAGGCGGCAGCGCAACTGTGTGCGTATGTTGCGCACCGGGAGATGCCGGAATCGGGGTTCATCGGTTTTGCCAAATGTGATGAAACTCGCTTTCGCGGCGCGGTGTCGCCGCCGGGAAAGTTTTATGTCATTGCGCAAATGACCAGCATAAATCGGCGTCAGGTGGTGGCGAATTGTCAGGGTATTTACAACGGCACGCTCGTATTTGAAACGATCATTACAGGCATGCCGGTTTAAGCGACTGGCGGCCAATGTCGCGGCGATGTGGCCCCCGCCAACCTGTTGAGGTGAGGCCGTGCGATGAGCGAGTGCCTTGAGCCTTCTCAAGATTTCCTAGCCGAGTTACTGCCTGATTGTGTCGGCCTGCAGCCGCATGACGGCGGCAATGCCGAGCCGGCCCCGCTTCCCACAGGCTCGGCTGTGTACCTGCTGCTCGCGGCCGATGATGCGCCGATCTTACTGGCTGTTACGTCGAATTTACGAGCGGCGGTGGAACGAAAGATGCATCCGCCGGATCAGGCAGCCCATGCGGCCATCAAGCTGGCGGGGGTTGCAACGCAGGTGCGCTATCGGTTGGTGCATAGTGCGCTGGCCGCAAACTGGTGGTACTACCGCTGCGCGCGGCTTATGTACCCGCAGGCATACCGACGCATGCTGGGCTGGCAGCCGGCGTGGTTTGTGGCATGCGATGCGGTTGGGCCTTATCCGCGATTTTGGGCGGCTAACCGGGTGGATGTGTACGTGGGCACGACGTTGTTTGGACCGCTTGCGCGGCAGACGGCCGCCCAACGCGTGGTGGAACTGCTCGAAAATATTTTTGACTTGTGCCGGTATGATGAGTTGCTCAAGCAAGCTCCCCGCGCACGGCCCTGTTCATATAAAGACATGGGAAAATGCACCGCGGTGTGCGATGGCACCATTTCAATGGAGCATTATCGAAAGCAGATCGCCGCGGCGCTGCGTTTTGTGGAGGCATTGGGGGCGTTCCGTCGTTGCGGCGGAGAGAGGTCTTCCGAAACAGATTTTGCGGCCTTGCGAGGTGAGTGGGATAGGCAGATGCGACAGGCTGCCGGCAGGCTCGATTTTCGCATGGCGGCAGCCATGAAAGCGCGGTTGGCGGCGGCGGATGAACTGCTCGCCCCGCGATTCAGGGGCTTGCGGGATTTGCGGCGATGTGCGGGCATGGCGCTGCAAACGGGCGGCGGCAGTCGGCAGATTGAACCATTTTTTTTTCGCGGTGGCTCGCTGGATGTGGCACCAGCCGTAACGCAGCGGCGTTTGCCGGAGGCGTGCGAAGCGTGGGCCTTGCGCCTTACGGAGCTGCGCCAATCGAAGATTGCCGACCAGTGGGATCAGGCCGACGTGGAACTTGCAGGGCTGCTGGCGCACCATTTAACGCGGCATGGCGATACCGGGTTGTATCTGTTTGCCGACGAGGTAGAAGGGGCCAGCGATCTGCATCAGCGCATTATGGATTGGTTAACCAAGCGGCGCAAGCATCAAGATTCCACCGGACCGCAGGGTGCGGATTCGCCGCTTGCGCCCGAGGTAGACGGTGCGGGGGGCGAACCGGACACGGGCCATGAAAGTTTGCCGGATCGAACATCGTAGTTACGCTGTCCTGACTGTATGTCGTCGCTGGCCGTATGCAGAGGAACGCCGTACAATCCGAATTGTGCCCCGGCGAGTTGGGGGCGTTGTTTTGTAGTGCCGATTTTCGGCGTGTTGAATTGTTAATTGCGCAAAGGAGCTTGTTATGGCCCAGACAGCCAAACCACAGGTCACGATTGAAACCGAGCACGGAAAAATCGAATTGGAGCTTTGGCCGGACGTTGCGCCCAAGACGGTCGAGAATTTTGTGACGCTGGCTGGTAAGGGTTTTTACAATGGGTTGACATTTCATCGCATCATTCCCGGATTCATGATTCAGGGCGGGTGCCCGCAGGGTACCGGCACGGGCGGCCCGGGGTACCATATCAAGGGAGAGTTCAGCAATCGCAAGCATGTACGCGGCGTAATAAGCATGGCGCGTGCGAACGACCCTGATTCCGCAGGCTCGCAGTTTTTTATCATGCATCAGGACTCGCCGCACCTCGATGGGCAATACGCTTGTTTTGGGCAAGTTACTGCCGGCATTGAGGTGGTGGACAAAATCGCCAAAACACCGCTGCGAAACCCCGGAGCCGGGACACCGGTGACCGCACCAAAAATAATAAAAGTTACCGTAGCTGCTGTGGCTTGATTTCAGTTGTTCGGTGGCGTGGACGGCCGAGTATGCAGTGGTGCCGACCATGCTGCTGTTTCCAAGATCTCTGGTGGGGCAAAGTGCCGTGTTGAGAACGTTGCGCCCGAGGTGGTATTTACCCGCGGGCCCGGCTTTACGGCCCGGGAATTATCGCAGTTGTCAGCTTACATCACGTCGCTGAAGCCAAGGCCGCGCACCATCGGCTTTGATTTAAACGGACCACATCCAATTTTTGCCCTGCAGTATGCCTTACTGCGGGCGCTGCATCCTCGGCCAAAATTTGAATATTTTAACGCCTCATTGCAGGTGCCGGGGCAGCCGGAGTCTGATCCAGATGTTGTGATAGGCAGTTCTTCCGAAGTATTGCTGCGCCATCGAGATACAGGCACGCTGTACCGCAGGGTAAAGATATGCGGTATGGTGGGGGTGTTTTGTCGGATTTTGCCCTCCAGGCAACTCATTTTGTCCGCGGTGCGCCCGGAGCAACAATCTTTGCGTCAATAAAAGTGGACAGATTAACGTTCTACATTATGATTTGCTTGCTACAGCAACGCGCTGTGCAGTTATGATCATGGAGTTGACTATGAATAGCGATGTTTCGGTAAGTGAACAACAGTTTGCGATTGCCAGGCGCGACTTTCTTAAGGCTGCCGGTGTGGCATCGCTTGCGGCGGGTGCTTCACTTGCGTCGGAAAATTTTTCCGGCGCGGCCGTGACTGTGCATCGGCAGGCGGATGGCGTCATGTTGGACTACCCCAATGGGCGGTTGCGGCTGCAGGTATTTTCGGATCGCATCATTCGTGTTCTGTTTTCTCCCAAGGGCGCAGCGCCTAAGCCTGCAAGTCTTTCAGTGGTGGCTACCCCGGCGAAGGTGAATTGGCAGCTTAGCCATGAGGCAGGCAATATTGTCATCAAAACCGCGGCGCTCACGGCCAAGGTTGACGAAGTTGCCGGGACGGTTCAGTTTTTTGATGCAGCGGGAGAGCTGCTCACGGCCGAGGCGGCCAACGGCAGGCACTTTGAGCCATTTACGTTTAAAGATGTGCCAACCTATCGAGTCATGCAACGATTTGTGCTCGCCGCTGACGAAGCGGTGTATGGCCTGGGACAGCACACCAAAGGACTGATGGATTATCGCGGGGCGAGCGTGCATTTAGAGCAGCGGAACCGGCATGTGGCAATTCCGGTGATGCTCTCAAGCCGTGGTTATGGTATTTTCTGGGATAATCCGGCCATTACCGATGTTTCAGTGGCGGCGGCATCGCCTCATTGGCTTTCGGGCAAGTATATTTTTGATGAACATGGCAAGCCCGGCGCTCTGACGGGCCGCTATTACGCCGGCGATAATTTTCAAACCTTGAAACTGACGCGGCGCGACAAAAAAATAGATTTCATCTGGAATAACGGTCCGGCCAAGGGCATGGGCGAAGACAACTTTTCTATTAAATGGAACGGATTCATTGAGCCACCTATTACGGGTGAGTACTTGTTTACCACTTTATCGGATGACGGCATTCGGCTGTGGGTGGATGGCAAGAAACTCGTTGAGGATTGGTTGATTCAAGGCCCCAAGGAGTCTACGGGCCGGATTTATCTCGAGGCCGGAAAGAAATATCCAATCAAGATAGAGTATTTTCAAGCCGGCGGCGGGGCGGAAGCTCATGTTGGTTGGCGATGGCCTGAACCCAAGGATTTGTCAGATTCTATATCGTGGCGTAGTCAAGTAGGTTTCGCGGTTGATTACTATATGATGGCCGGGCCGGCTCTTGATGATGTAATCGGCGCCTATCGTGAACTGACGGGCCACGCCCCGATGTTTGGCCGCTGGGCGTGGGGTTTTTGGCAGTCCAAAGAGCATTACAACACACAGGCACAGATATTGGGTGTGGCAGCCACATATCGCTCGATGCATATTCCGATAGACAACGTAATTCAAGATTGGTTTTACTGGAATCCGCATCCGTGGGGTTCCAATGAATTTGACCTAACGCGCTACCCCAATGTAAAAGATATGATGAAAATGCTGCACAGTTGGCATGTTCATATGATTATTTCGGTATGGGCCAAGTTCGCCAAAGGGTCGTCAAATTATCGCAAAATGGACCAGGCTGGCGTGCTCCTTGATATGCCCGGTACGCGCTATTACGATCCGTTCAATCCGCGCGGGCGGGCATTGTACTGGCTACTGATGAATAAGCAACTTTTTTCGCTCGGAATTGATGGCTGGTGGCTTGACGCATCCGAGCCGGAGCTTAATGGTCACTGGGGTGAGTTTGCGAACTATAAGACTTTTTTGGGCTATGGCGAGTTTGTGTACAACGCCTATCCATTGATGCATACCATGGCTGTCTACCAGGGGCAGCGGGCGACAACCTCGGCCAAACGTGTGTTCATCTTGACGCGATCCGCTTTTGCCGGCCAACAACGCAACAGTGCCGTAACTTGGTCGGGCGACACCACCGGCACATGGGCTACCTTTAAACAGCAGATTCCCGCGGGACTGAACTTCGCCATGAGCGGTATTCCATATTGGAATACGGATATTGGCGGTTTTTTTATACCCGGCACGCCACAGACTCCGGCCTATCAGGAACTGTTTGTGCGGTGGTTTCAGTTTGGGGCTTTCTGTTCGATGTTCCGCGTGCATGGCACCTATCATCCGAAGGAAATGTGGCGTTTTGGGCCGCATATCATGCCCATTCTGGTGAAGTACGACAAGCTTCGCTACCGCCTCCTGCCTTATATTTACAGCGTGGCTTGGCAGGTAACCAGTGCCGGCTACACCATGATGCGGGCTCTGGTGATGGATTTTAGAAAAGATGTCCGGGCGCAAAAGGTGCCGGATCAGTTCATGTTTGGGCCGGCGCTAATGATTGCTCCGGTAACGGAGGCCGGTGCGAAGAATCGCTCGGTATATATGCCGGCGGGAAGCGCGTGGCGGGACTTCTGGACGGGCAAAAGCCTTGTCGCCGGAACCGACGCCGTCATGGACGCTCCGCTCGATACTTTGCCGATAGCTGTTCGCGCCGGCGCGATTATTCCGCTGGGACCGGTGATGCAATATTCCAATGCCGAGCCGGTAGACCCAATTGAACTGCGCGTGTATACCGGAGCCGACGGGAGTTTTACGCTCTACGAAGACGAAGATGACAATTACAACTACGAAAAAGGCGTTTACGCCACCATTACATTCAACTGGAGCGAGGCCGACAAACGCCTGACGATTGGCGCCCGCAAGGGCGAGTTTCCCGGGATGTTAAAACAGCGGACTATTAACGTGGTGTTTGTGCGACCGGGCCATGGCATCGGGCTGCAAGTCGAGGCCGCGCCCGACAAGGTCGTAGCCTACAGCGGCGACGAGGTGCAGGTGCATGCTGCTTGACCGGGCTGGCGGCTGTCGCTCACTACGCCGGGCTATCTGAAAAAGAACAGCAGGCCAATGATGACAAGCACGGTTCCCAGACACGGCAACGCGTAGCGAAAAAGGTAGCTCAAGAATCCGGGGCACGCAGCGCCTTCCTGTAGGGTGATGGCACGTACAAGCAGGTTGGGGCCGTTGCCGATCCAGGTGAGTCCGCCAAAAAATACTGCGCCCAGAGAAATGGCCAGCAATTGCCTGGCAAAGTTTCTATCTATGAGCTGTGTTGTTATCTGTTCTTGAATGCTCGGAAGCGTTTTTTGCGGACTTATTTTGATTTTAACCGAGGCGACGATTTTAGAATTGCCCGGCGCTGTATTGGTAATGAGTTGAGAGTGGAGCATGGCCATGTAGGTGGGCGCATTATCCAGAACAGAAGAACAAAGACCAGTGATGAAATAAGACGCAGCCGGCGTGGCTGTGTATTTTGTTAATTGACCGTTGTGTGATTGATTATTCAGCAGATTGAGTACGGGCGCCAAGGTCAAAAAAATGCCAAAAAAAAGCACCGCGACTTCAGCGATCGGTTCAAAGTTAAAACGGTTGGCTTCACGAAGCGATGCGGGGCATATCAACAGCGACACAGCCGCCAGCACAATCAGAGACATCTCCCGCCAAGGTGAAGCAAGGCATAGGGCGGCAAGAACCAGCGGCAGCACGGCGAGTTGATTTAAGCCGGATATAATCACCGCCGACTCGTTAAGGGACGCCGAAGACGCCGGTAAATTCGCGGCAGCCCGGCTGTCGAGGGCGTAGAAGATTGTCAAAAGCAGCACCAATGCCAATAACCAAGCAGGCCAGCCATGAACGGTGATCCACCAGAATGGCACACCCGATAAAAATCCGAGCAGCAGGGGTGGGTCCCCGAGAGGCGTTATGGCGCCGCCTACATTGGCCACAATCATTACAAAAAACACAACATGTCGTCCGGCAAGGTGTTGCCGATTGATCCGAAAAAATGGCCTCGCCAGCAGCACCGCTGCCCCCATAGTGCCGAGGCACCCTGCCAGTAGTGCGCCGGCAAGCAAGCAGAGAACATTTACTCTGGGCGATGGGGCGCAATGAATGCGGACTTCAATAGCCGAGCCAATTACAAAAAGTGTTCCAAGCGTAATGATAAAATCTATGTAGGTACCCAGACTCTCGGCGCTTTGTGCAATGGCACCGGGGCCGAATCGCAGCATGTACAAAGCGGCAGCGGCTATTCCCAACCCTCCGGAGAGCCAGCCATGAAACCGCTGCCACCAGGCGGGCACAAGTGCCGGCAATGTTGCAATCGCCAGCAGCAACGCCGCGAAAGGCATCGCCCAGGGCCAGGTGATGTGTGGCGGCCTGATGGGTGTTTCAAATTGAGCGAGAACAAAGAGGCCAGCCGCCACCACGGCAATGGCCGCCGCGGTGCCGGCAAGTAGTGCTTTGGGGGCTATAAAGTGGCGATCCGGCGTGGTAGTTGCGGCTTCGAGAGAGCCGCGAGCATGTGACAGGTGCAACTGCAGCCGGGGCTGTTTGGAACGGGTAGGGACCATAGGTAGATTGTCGCGGCAATGGCGGACGATGCAAGGGCGCAAAGAAAAACCGCAACGACCTTCAAAGTGCCCTACCTGCCGGTTATGAATGTATATAGAGTTGTGTTTGATTTCCGGCGGTTAAGGCGACCAATGTTGGCGTGCGGTCCTTCCGATCATCGCGACGATGATAATCACTGCTTGGCGGTTCGCCTCCTTTCGATGCACTCCTGTCGGGGTGCAACTCATCCATATGTATTGTCTCAACGCGGAGCGGCGAATGCAACTGCGCCGATTAAAACAGGAGAGGGATAGCCGGCGGCACTGTTATTGCCGCGGCCATACAGGGCTTTTGCGCAGCGAACGCTGCCATCAGCGCCGCGAAAAGCACCCCCGCAACGCGGGAGATGCTATGGAATGGCATGAGCTTGCAGCCTACTTTACGCGACAAAAAAATAATCAGCGTTTTGATGTTGCACATTGCCAGGACTCCAGTTAGACGTCCTCATGTTATATTAAACAAAACGACCTCGAAAAGGAGAATGGAACCTCTGCGGTTGTCATTCTATCTCCACGAGTAAATCGCCGGTGGCGACGGTCATGCCCGGGCGCACATCAATGGCTTTGATTTTTCCGTCGCGCGGGCTGTAGACGGCGGTTTCCATTTTCATCGCTTCGATGGAGAGCAGTTTGTCGCCTCGTGCAATTGTCTGGCCAAGGCTTACGGAAACGGCGCTGATTTTGCCTGGCATCGGAGCGCCGACATGCGACGGATTGTCTTTATCAGCCTTGGGCAGTTCGGCGCGTGCTTTGCCTGCCAGCGATTTATCGGCGACTTTAACTTCGCGCGGCTGACCATTGAGCTCAAAAAAGACGGTGCGCATGCCATCAGGGTCGGCATCACCGACAGTTAAAAACTTAACGAGCAGGGTTTTGCCGGTGTCAATTTGAATGGGGACTTCGACATAAGGCTGCATGGGGTAAAAGAACGCGGGAGTTGGAATAATGCCGACATCATCAAAGTGGTGTCGCATGCGGTCGAATGCGAGGTATACCTGCGGGTACATGAGGTAGCTGGCGAGATTGGTGTCGCTGGCCGGGCCATATGCTTTCTCGGCAAGTTCTTTGCGAGCGGCCTCAAGATCAACGGAAGAAAGCTTGGCGCCGGGTCTGGCGGTATTGGGTTTGGCGGCTTTGAGGATGATCTTTTGCAGGGCCTTGGGCCATCCGCCGGGAGGCTGGCCGAGGTCGCCGCGAAACATCTCGACGACGCTCTTGGGCAGATCGAGATGGCGCGACTCGTCGAGAAGGTCCTGCGGCTCAAGGTTGTTGGTGACCATAAACAAAGCCATATCACCGACGACCTTGCTGGAGGGCGTCACTTTTACGATATCGCCGAAAAGCTGATTAACTTTGGCGTACATGGCGGCGACTTCGTTCCAGCGATCGGCCAGGCCGAGGCTGCGGGCCTGTACGCGCAGGTTGGTGTACTGTCCGCCCGGCATTTCGTGCTCGTAAACCGAAGCGGTGGAGGCGAGCATGCCTTCTTCAAACGGTTGATAGAAGCGGCGTACTGCCTCCCAGTAGTCGGCGAGGCGGGCGAGGGCTTCCTGGTCGAGTCCGCTGTCGCGTGGGGTATTGGCAAGGGCCGCGACGAGCGAGTTAAGGTTGGGCTGGCTGGTCATGCCGCTCATGGAACTGATGGCGGCATCCACTATGTTGACACCGGCCTGCGAGGCCATGAGTATGCTCGCGGCCTGTACGCCGGCGGTATCGTGGGTATGAAAATGAATGGGAATGCCGACTTCCTCGCGGAGAGCTTTGACGAGCTTTTGCGCGGCAAAGGGCTTGAGGAGGCCCGCCATATCTTTAATGCCGAGGATATGGGTGCCCATTTTTTCAAGTTCGCGGGCCATCTTGACGTAGTAGCGCAGCGAATACTTATGGCGTTTAGGATCGAGAATGTCGCCGGTGTAGCAAATGGCCGCTTCAAGGATGGCGCCGTTGTCGAGCACCGCATCCATAGCAACCTGCATGTTGCGCGTCCAGTTGAGCGAGTCAAAAACACGGAAAACATCTATGCCGTTTTCAGCGGCCTGTTTGACGAAAAACTTAACGACATTGTCGGCGTAGTTGGTGTAGCCTACGGCATTGCTGGCCCGCAGCAGCATTTGAAAGAGAATGTTGGGAACTCTTTCGCGAAGGTTGGCGAGGCGCTGCCAGGGGTCTTCATGCAGGAATCGCATGGCGGTATCGAAGGTGGCGCCGCCCCACATCTCAAGGCTAAAGAGGTTGGGCAGCCGGTGGGCGATTGCGTCGGCCGGGCCGAGGAGGTCTACGGTGCGTACCCTGGTGGCCAAAAGCGACTGATGTGCATCGCGCATGGTGGTGTCGGTAAACATGAGCCGCTTTTGGTTGAGCAGCCATTTAGAAAATCCGGCCGCGCCAAGCTCTTTGAACTTGTCGCGTGAGCCGGCAGGGATTGCCGAGCCGTGCTCGAATGGTATGGCCGGCGGCGGCGTCATGACCGAAAGATCGGGGAGATGTTTTACGTCGGGCGAGCCGTTGACGATAACGTTGCCGAGGAAGGTCAGCAGTTTGGTGGCGCGGTCGCGGCGGACGGTAAGCCGAAAGAGCGCCGGCGTGGAGTCAACAAAGGTGGTGGTTGCGTTGCCGGCAAGAAACGTGGGGTGCTGAACCAGATTCTCGAGGAATGGAATGTTGGTTTTTACGCCGCGCACCCGAAACTCGGACAGCGCGCGGACGGTGCGGGCGACGGTTTCTTCAAAGGTGGATGCAAAGCACGTGAGCTTGACGAGCAGCGAATCGAAATGGGGCGTAATAACCGCTCCGGTGTAAGCGGTGCCGCCGTCGAGTCGTACGCCAAAGCCGGCAGGCGAGCGGTAGCTGGTAATGCGGCCGTAATCAGGGATGAAGTGATTGGCCGCGTCTTCACTGGTAATGCGCGACTGCAAAGCAACGCCGCGATAGGTAATGTGGTCCTGCTGAGGAAGGTTGATGGGGGGCTTGTGGAGCGAATGCCCCTGTGCGACGAGAAGTTGCGATTTAACGAGGTCTACGCCGGTGATAATTTCGGTGACGGTGTGCTCCACCTGAATGCGGGGATTGACTTCTATAAAGAAAAATTCGCCGCTTTCGGCGTCTACGAGAAATTCAACGGTGCCGGCGTTTTGGTAGCGCACCTGCCGACCGATAAGCAGGGCGGCGTTACAAATGCGATCGCGCAAGGCGGGGTCGAGACCGACGGCGGGGGCGAGTTCGACGACTTTTTGGTGGCGGCGCTGTACGGAGCAGTCGCGTTCGAAGAGATGTACGAGATTACCATGGGAATCTCCGAGCAGTTGGACTTCAATATGCTTGGCCTGGGTGATGTAGCGCTCCATGAAGACTTCGGTCTTGCCGAAGGCTCCGCCAGCCTCGCGCTGGGCTTCTTCAAGCTTGCCGGCGAGTTCATCGGCGGATTTGACGACGCGCATGCCGCGGCCGCCGCCGCCGAAACTGGCTTTAATGATCAGAGGATAGCCGATTTGCCTGGATTCCTTTTTTATCGCGGCCGGATCGGTCATGCCGTGCTCGGTGCCGGGAAGAATGGGAACCCCGGCTTTGCGGGCAATGTTGCGGGCGGCGGTTTTATCACCGAAAGCGCGGAGCATGGCGGGGGTAGGACCTACGAAGGTGATGTCGGCGTCGGCGCAGGCCTGAGCGAAGTCGGCATTTTCAGATAGAAACCCGTACCCCGGGTGGATGGCGTCCACGCCATGTTCTTTTGCCAAGGCAATAATGGCAGGAATATTCAGGTAGTTTTTAACAGGGGCGTCAGGGCCGCCTACCTGATACGATTCGTCCGCCTTAAAGCGGTGAAGGCTGTAACGGTCTTCGTGGCTGTAAATGGCAACGGTAGAAAGTCCCAACTCGGTGGCAGCGCGGAAAACGCGGATAGCAATTTCGCTGCGGTTGGCGACAAGCAATTTCTTCATATGTAAGCTTCCTTTATGGTGGCAATACCCTTGAAGAATAATCGAAAAAGGTGCATTCGTTAAGCGTGGCCGCGGATTTTTTAGAAAATTTTCGGCCGGCGGAGGAGTCTAAGAAACACGGCGGCGCTTTACCGCCCGGCTTAGAGCCAATATAAGCTTGGGCCATGGGAATAACGTTTACGGTATCAGGGCAGGATTCACATACGGCGGCGCGGCTTGGTCGCGTCGAAACCGAGCATGGCGGGTTTGACACACCCGCATTTATGACGGTGGGCACTCGCGGCAGCGTCAAAGGACTTACGCCGGCGATGCTGCGCGATTGTGGCTGTCAAATAGTGCTTGGCAACACGTATCATCTGATGTTGCGGCCCGGGTCGGCTGTGGTGGCGGCACTCGGCGGGCTGCAGGAATTCAGCGCTTGGCGCGGCCCCATGCTTACCGATTCAGGTGGGTTTCAAGTTTTTTCGCTGGCGGATCTGCGGGAATTTGATGACGACGGCGTCATTTTTAAATCGCACATTGATGGTGCGGAAATTCACTTAGGCCCGCTCGAATCCATGCGCGTACAGCATCAACTCGGTGCTGATATTGCCATGACATTTGACGATTGCCCGCCGGCCGACTGCTCACCAGAACGTCTACGGGATGCAATAGGCCGCACACTGCGGTGGGCCGAGGTGTGCCGCCGGGAGCACGAGCGATTGGACCCCCAGGGCCTTCAGGCGCTCTTTGGCATTGTTCAGGGCGGCACAAATGCCGAGGTACGGCGCGAATGTGCGGCAGAACTGATCAAACTGGACTTTGCCGGCTACGCCATCGGCGGCTTGGCGGTTGGTGAAGGCCACGAGCGTATGGTCCAGACGATTGCCGCCACTGCGCCGTTGTTGCCGGCGGATAAGCCGCGGTACCTGATGGGGGTTGGTTACCCGCGTGACATTTTGGAAGCGGTAAAACGCGGCGTGGACATGTTCGACTGTGTGCTGCCCACGCGCAACGGCCGCAACGCCCTGGCATTTACATACGATGGGCCGATGCGGCTGCGCAATGCGCAATACATAAGTGATGCCCGGCCGTTGGAAGCGGGTTGTGATTGTCTCTGTTGCCGGGAGTTTTCGCGAGGGTACATTCGGCACTTGTTTTCGGTGGGGGAGATGCTTGGGCCAACGCTTGTGTCGGTACATAATGTCCGTTTCTTTCAGCGCTGGATGCTGGACATCAGGCGTGCTATACGGGAGAATAACCTTTCTGCCCTGAAAGCGCCCGATGCGGGCGCTATCAGGGGCGAAAATGGCGTGTAATGCCGGTTTCGCCGGCATCCGGCGGCTGCGGAGAATCCAAACTTACATTTGGTGGCGGCCCGGTGCTCCGGTCCTGTGGCCGGCCGGGTGATTTGCCGGCTTGGTGTGTCGTCTGAAGGCAGGCGTCCGGCGTCCGGCAAGTAAAACATTAAGAGGAACAGTTATGCAACGTAAGTTAGCGGTATTGGCATTAATGGTGGCACTTGGCATATTGGCCCCGGGCGGTAAGGGGGCTATGACCTTGGCCGACAATAGCGCCCCGGTGGCCATGCCCGTTGTGGGCGGCGCACCGGTGGCCGCGCCTGCGGCTGCTCCGGCGGCGGGCGCAGGCAATGCTGCCGCTGCAGGCCAGCAGCAAGCGGCAGCGAGTGTGACCACAGCCGGCGCCGCAACTGCTAATGCGGCTGCCAAAGCACCGGTCTCAAAGAAGCCGGCACCCGATCAAGGATTCTCGCTCACCAGTCTGATATTACCGGTGGGTTTGATTTTAATTCTGTTCTTTCTAATGCGGGCTCCCAAAAAGGAACAAAAGCGGCGCGAGCAGATGATGGCGTCGCTGAAAAAAGGGGATCGCGTCGTAACCACCGGGGGTATGGTTTGCTCGGTCGTGGATGTGCGTGACGACGACATTGTTCTGAAGATTGACGAATCGAACAACATCAAAGCGCGATTTTTGAAAACGGCCGTGGCCTCGGTGGTGCCGGACGATAAGCCCAGCGACGACGGCAAAATTTGATAACCGCCTCGTCGGCTTTCGCTGACAGCTGAAATCGAAAACCTTCTTTGCAACAACAGCCTCGGAAACGATATGAAGACAAACTTATGGGCAAGGTTCGGACTGATATTTGCGGCGATCGCGCTGGCGGTGCTGTGCATCTACTTCAATGGCGTCAAGGGCGGCATTGATCTTTCCGGCGGCACGGACCTCATTTACCAGCTCAACATTCCGAAAGGCTTTCATGGCGATCCTAACCGGCTGGCGCAGCAGGTGGTGGAGGTGCTTAAAAAGCGCGTAGACCCGAAAAGCGTGCGCAATCTGGTTTGGCGGGTGCTTAGCGGTAACCGCATCGAAATTCAGATGCCGCTGGCTGATGAGAAATCGCGGCAGGCGCAGGCTGCCTATCAAAAGCTTGTTGATAAACTTCTGGCCGACAACATTCAACCGTCGCAGATCAATGCGGCTATGGCTGCCCGGCCCGCCAGCCTTCGTAACAAGGATATTGCGGCTCTGGCGGGAACCAATCAGAAGCGGCTGGCATTACTCCAGCAGCTTGCCAAAAGTTACGATGCGTACCACAGCGCCAGGCAGGCTGCGCGGCGCTACAGTCCAACCGATTTGCCTGATGCGCTGTTACAGCGGCTGAACAATACCGAAGCTGCGTATGAGCAGGCATTGAATGCCGTGCTGGCACAAAACATCAATGTGCGGCAACTGGCGAATGTGCTTGAAGCCATTTACGACACGGGCAACGCCCAGGCGAAGACTTCGCTAAGCCAGTTGATTGCGAATCATCCGGGGCGTGCTGCGGTTATTCACCAGCTTGTGGCCGCGTACAGCAATTTGCGTAAGCATAGCGGCGGGCTCGACAACCCCGCGGAACTCGAGCGGCTGTTGCGCGGCGCCGGTGTGCTTGATTTTAGAATTGCGGCCAGTCCAAGTCTGCCCGGTATGATGACGGCTGTTCGGCAACTCGAGGCCAAAGGGCCGCATAATGCCATCACTCCCGCTGGTCTGCGCTGGTTTGAAATTGACCCTGTCAATGGCAAAGATCTACTGCCTAAGCCTGGCGAGCCGCCCTATTATGTAACCGGTGAATACCAGGGGCGCCACTACGTTCTTTTGTATGATGCTCCGGGCAAAATGATGACTCATTCGCCAAGCTTTAAACCGTGGAAGGTTGAACTGGCTCAGTTTGGGTCTGATCCAAGTACGGGCCAGCCGACGGTTTACTTCAACCTTGATGACGCTGGCGGTTACTACATGGGACAGTTGACCAGCGCAAATCGCAACCGGAATATGGCGATCCTGCTGGATGGCAAGGCAATTACGGCGCCAAGCATTCGAGGCATTATTCATAAGCAGGGACAGATAACGCTGGGCACGGCTAACAATGTGCTGGCGGCTCGATCCATTGCCAATGAAGGCCGCACGATCACCCAGATCCTCAACGCCGGTTCGCTGCCGGCTACGCTGCAATCGCAGCCCATATCAGTTCAAACCATTGGCTCAACGCTGGGAGCGGACAATCTGCGATCCGGCTTGCGCAGCGCCGTGATAGCCGTGATCGTGGTATTGCTGTTCATGTTTACCTACTACACGATTACCGGTGCGTTTGCCGACATTGCGCTGCTGATGAATCTGCTGCTGTTGATGGGCGTCATGTCGCTTCTGCATGCAACGTTCACGCTGCCGGGCATCGCCGGCGTGGTGTTGACCCTGGGCATGGCGGTGGATGCGAACATTCTGATCAATGAACGCATCCGCGAGGAGTTGCACAAGGGTGCATCGCTGTGGCTGGCGGTTAAGCAGGGATATGACAAGGTTTTCTGGACGATTTTTGACGCCAACCTCACCACATCGCTCACCAGCATTGTACTGATAGAACTTGGCTCGGAAGACGTGAAGGGCTTTGGCATAACACTGCTCATTGGCTTGGCTGTGCACATGTTCACGGCTCTGTTTGTCACGCGGACGCTCATGATTACCGCCATTCGCACGGGTGTGATGCGTAAGATAGATGATCTTTCCGTGGTGGAATATTTCCGTGATTTGTTTACGTTCACATGGCTCAGAGGCCGTTGGCCTTTTATGCGGGTTTTCACGCTGACCAACTTTGATTGGATTGGCAAACGGCACATTTTCTGGATTGTCTCAGGACTTGTGATGATTTCAGGAATGGTGGCGTTTTGGGCTCGCGGCACGCACAAATATGACACGGAATTTAACGGCGGTACTCAAATTACGCTGCACCTTAAGCCGGGGAAGACCCTTGCCGTATCGGCGGTGCGCAAGCGTGTGGCGGCGCTGGGGCGCAGTGATGCGGCGTTGGCGGCGTTGCGACGGGCGACGGTTTACAGCGTGGGTTCCAAGCATAATGAGTTTACGATTATCACCAGCATCGTAAACCCGGAAGGCAAACCTGGCGTGACGGCAACTGCAAGCCCCGTTCAGGAGCTTACGCAGAAGCTTGAAGCCACATTTGCCGATGTGATTGCCGTAACCCGCAAACTCAGCTTTACGGATGTCAATGTCTCGCCGAGCCATGTACAACGGCTGTTTGACGACGGCACGATTTTTGCAATCACCAAAAACAGCCTGCAGGAATTGATTCCGCACGGGCCGAATGTTGACGTAAGCGATTACCACGGCGGCGTCGGAGTGGTCCTGCGCAATATTTCTCCGCCGGAGACAGTGGCTCATCTGACATCGCGCATCCGGCAGATGGCGCAGGAACCGGATTTTGCCCGTTTGCAGTACCGTCCTTTTAAAGTGATTCCATTGGCTTATGCCGCGAATGCGGCAGGCAAAGGCCCCGCGCCCGTAACCGCGGCTGTGGTGGTGGCGGTGGATGACAACTTCCTTTACAACCCCGACGATTCGGGTAAGGCCGCGCTCTGGAAACAGCAGATTGCCGCCTCGCAATGGGACATTGTGCGCACCGCGCTGACGACATCTGGCGGGCTTGCAGGCGTCAACAGCTTTGCGCCGCAGGTGGCGACTGAGGCTCGGCTCAATGCACTCATTGCCGTGGGCATTTCGCTGCTTCTAATTGTAGCCTATGTGTGGATACGCTTTGGCGGCATCCGGTACGGTTTTGGCGTTATCTTTTCGCTGGTGCACGATGCAATCGTCGCAGTGGCGGCCACGGTGCTCGCTGTGTACATCCATCGCACGGCTATCGGCCACTTTTTACTGGTGGACAACTTCAAGATAAATATGACGATGATCGCGGCATATTTAACGATTATTGGTTACAGCGTCAACGACACGATCGTAATCTTTGACCGGGTGCGCGAAAACCGCGGGCGACTTAAGCTGCCGTTGACGTCCAAACTGGTCAACGATTCTATTAATCAGTGCTTTGGTCGAACCATCTGGACCACCTTTACGGTATTTGTGGTCGTCATGATTCTGTATATCTGGGGCGGACAGGGTGTGCATGGGTTCGCGTATGCCATGCTGATCGGCGTATTTACGGGCGCCTACAGCACTCTCGCCATTGCCTCACCAACATTGTTGCACGCCAAAGAAGCCGCCAAAAAGGCGCTGTCGGGAGTTCAAGACGACGGTCAGGAAAAATCCGATGAGTCGGCCTTGGCCCGGTAATGGCCTCCCACGTTAGCCGACCACGGGGCTTTTGAAGGTGCAACGATTGGTTTCGTCTCCCCAATGGCGATCCTTCAGGAGGCTTGACTCATCGGCAGTATAAGATTTTTTATTTCAGCCGCGGAGCACAGCGGCGATAGCTTGGGCCAAACGCTGATAGAATCGCTGCGGCGCAAGTTTCCTAATGCGCAGTTTGTGGGCGTCGGCGGGCCGAAGATGGCGGCAGCCGGCTGTCGGCTGCTGGCCGATCCAACCCGCAACGCGGCCATGCTGCTGGGTGCCTTGCGTCAGGTCGGATATTGGGTGCGACTGCTGAAGGAAATTCGCCAGGAGTTTGTAAACAACCCGCCCGATGTGGTGATTCCCATTGATTCGCCCACCGTCAATGTCCACATCGGCTTGATGGCGCGTAATATGAAACTGCCGGTTTGCTACTATGTTGCCCCGCAGCACTGGGCCTGGGCGCCATGGCGGACGCGCAAGCTTTCGCGGGCTGTTAATACGCTCTGCTGCGTCCTGCCGTTTGAAGAGCCTTACTTTCGGCAGCAGCGCATCAATGCCGTGTACGTTGGGCATCCGCTGTTTGACCGATTGGGCGATCAGCCGATGGCGGCAGCGCCGACGTCCCCTCTTCCGCAGGGCAAGCTGAAAGTCGCCATTTTGCCGGGGTCGCGCAGCAGTGAAGTCGCATCGAACCTGCCCGTCATGTTGGAGGTTGCCTCGCAGCTAAGAGGGCGGGTGCAGGAGTGCGTATTTGTGGCGGCCGCCGCGGATAAAAATCGGGCTTTGCAGATTCAGGCCCATCTCATGCGCAGTTCCGAACGTATTGAAGTCCGAACGCACGTTACCGATGCCGTCATCGCCTGGGCAGACCTGGTGCTGGTGTGCAGCGGCACCGCAACGCTGCAGGTCGCCAGCCATTACAAACCTATGATTGTGCTTTACGCTCTGAGCCGCTGGAAGTGGAACTTGGCGGGGCGCTTTCTGGTGAGAACAAAGTATATGTCCCTGGTGAACATATTGGCAGACCGCGAATTGGTGCCTGAGTTCATGCCGTTTTATGGTTCAACGCGTCCAGTGGTTCAGCGCGCGGTGGAACTGCTTAAAAATCCGCAGCAGCGAATGGAAATGAGTTCGCAGCTTTCGCAATTGGTTTCACCCATGGAGCGATTTTCGCGGCAGATGCCGGCCGGCGACCGGGTGGCGGTTGAAGTGGCTCGATTGCTGGAGCCTAAATTGCAACCGCCGAGCCAGCCTGTGCCGCCTTCTCGCGGATGATAGGCATGCGATCGCGCACTTCCGCGGCGATGCGGGCATTGGGGAACTCGTCAATAATCTGCTGGCCGATGCGGGCCGCTTCCGGCCAGTTTTTGTCGCTTACGTGCAGGGCAAACTGCACGCCAAGCTGTTGCAGCCGTTTCTTAAATACATCGCGGGCGATTTCTTTATAGCCTTCCGCCTCGCCGGGGGTGAGGTATTGGTCAAGCTGTTTAAGCAATTCAACGCTGCGGTCAACATCATCGCGGGAGACGGCGTCCTTCCATTCCTTGAGCAAGGCGCGTTTGTGCGTTTCGCGGGCATTCTGCACGCGCTCAGGCAGACGCTGAATGTCCGGATGGAAGGAGAACATCTTCATAAGCTGTTCCATCTCGCGGTAGCAGGCCGCCCAGTCAAATCGCTTGAGAAGCAGATCGAAATGCGTCAGGGCCTCACGCACTTCAGTCTCAATGAATTTACGCCGCGATGATTCAATGATGTCGCGGAACTGGGCCGATTCCTGCTTGCTGCCGAAACGGCGTTCCATTTCGCTGGTCAGCCAGTAGGCGGCTTCATAATCGTTTTTGTCAATATCTTCGCGGATGGCGTGCCGGAGCGCTTCGCGGTCCTTATGGCGGTACGCGATTTGCTTGGCCGCATCGGAGAGAGAGACGCTTTCTCGAATGGCTTCAAGCTGCTGGCGCTGGTTTTCGATGGCGCCCCGCACCTGCTCGTAACGCCAGCTCGCGTCGGATGCCTGCTGAAATCGCAGAGCTGTCAACGGTTGCAGCACAGCGCCGGCAATCGTGACCGCCAAGCCAAAACAGGCGATGAGAATGCCCGGCTCCAGGTCGTGAATGATGGTGGCCAAGTCGGTATGGCTGCCCGAATTGTGTGCCGCCAGGGCGGCGATGACTATGCCTGCGACGAGGATCGCCAATCCCAAGATAACCACCAGCCCCAGAAGCCGCTTGGTTCGTACCGCTGCTTTTTCGAGATTCATAATCTGGTTCTCCTAAGCACAGTCCCTAATAAGATGGGCAAATGCTCATTGCGTTTGCCGGGCAGTGTTCCCCAAGATGCTGCGAACATCCGGCATTTTTACAGCCCCGGTGCCGATGTGCTCCGGTTCCTATGTTAACACCGCCTGCTTATCGGTCAAGAACAAACTTGGGACAAATGCTTTAAAGCGGCCCTTCGCAGCCGGGAAGCTTTACTCCGGCATCCAAGCGGCTCCCAGGCGTCCAAGCAGGTCATGATCCCATTGCATCAAAATGAGACTGCTCGGCGTTTATTATATCGTCATAAGCGAGGTGTCGGGTAAAGCCCGAATATGCTCGAGATTATGGCGCGTTCCACTGCTGATAAGTTAGCACGAAAGCGGCATAGTTAAGCTGTACACACGGCTGCCGCCCAAGGGCAGTTCAGAGCGGACGCAAGCAACGGCAAGGCATCTGTTAAGATGACGTTAGGGAGTAGGATGGAGCGCTTGCTTACCGTAAGAACTGGGGCCTTAAGGCTAAATAAACTTGATCGTGAATATTTTTTAACATATTTGTTTGGATGCGTCCGATACCATACAATATGGAAGTAAAGGTTTTGCATTAAGGCGTTGTTGTCATGGCAAAGACGGTCAGGTCTGCAGGTACTCGTAAAACAACTGTGAGCCAGAGGCGCGTGCTTACCGTGCTAAGTTCGCTCGTAGCGAGCCTGACGGTGGGCGCTGGTTTGCTGATGTTGCTTGAAGGCCAGCCGATCACCAGCCCGGTTAGGTCTTTGTCGGCGACGACCCAGACGAACAACAATTTTTCTCGTGCTATTAATCCGCTCGGTGCATTGCAGCCAAACCGCTGGAACTATATCATCATTTACCAGTCGGACAGTTTGGCGGGCGATGCGTCCGACCTGGCCGACGGTGTTCTACCGGGAGGACAAGTTGGAAAAGCGATGGATATGCGTTCGGCTCAAGAGAAGCCACAGCATGTTTGGCCGGTAGATTTTCACTTTGTTGTAGACAACGGCCAAAACGCCGACCGCAAGGCTGATGGAACCGTAGAGGTTGGATCATCTTGGTTGGCACAGCGTAGCACCGCACCCGTATGCCAATGGCCCGATTATCGAAATCATAATTATTTACCTTATAAAAATGCCGTTGGCATTTGCATGATCGGCAACCTTAACGTTCAAGGTTTTACCAGCAACCAAGTGGACTCGCTGGCCAAGCTTACCCGAGCCTTGCAGACAAAGCTGAACATTCCTGCGTCGCGCGTAGTATTTCAGTGGCAAATTACGGGCCATCAAACGCAGGCTCAAGCCGCCTTTGCCCGGCGATTCCAGCAGATGCTGGGCCGTTAGTCTTACTCTTTGCCGTTGGCTGCGAATCCATTCGCCCTGTTCTTCCACCGCATGTTTATACCCATGGGGCGGATTACTGCCTCTGTATGGTGCGGAGCTACGCAGATACATAGCTTTGTTGCATAGGCAAAGCTTTCCGTGGAAATGGAAAAAGCGACTCGATGGATAGCGCCCCTGAATTTTCTGATTTTGAAGTGCTTTCGATGCTGGGTTACGGCGCTCGCAGCACCATCTATGCAGTTTGCGAAAAGCGAACCGGGCAACTCTATGCGCTTAAGAGAGTTCTCCGGCGCAGCGCCGAAGACGACCGCTTCCTCGAACAGGCAACTCAGGAGTACGAAATCAGCAGTCAGTTTGATCATCCGGTGCTGCGTAAAAGCCATCGTTTGATTCGTAAGCGCAAACTTCTAACGGTTACCGAGTTGCACCTGCTGATGGACCTCGTGGATGGCACTTCGATAGATTCGGACCGCCCCGCATCGCTTCGCAGTTTGCTCGAGGTGTCGTGCGCAGTGGCGCGGGGGCTTTCCGCCATGCATAAGCTGGGCTTTGTGCATGCCGACATTAAGCCCAATAATATTTTGATTACCTCCGACAATGGCTGCAAAATTATTGACTTTGGTCAGAGCTGCGCAATCGGCACGGTTAAAACGCGCATCCAGGGTACACCCGATTACATCGCGCCCGAGCAGGTTGCTCTTGGCCCGCTTACTCCTGCCACCGACATTTTTAATTTTGGAGCTACGCTCTACTGGTGCGTCACCGACCGGCATGTGCCGACGGTCATTCCACGGCGGCGTCAGGGCGTGGCGGCCATCGCGTCGCAGGCGCTAATTGCGCCCCATGAGTTAAATCCACGGATTCCGCTGGCCCTGTCAAAGCTGATTATTGAGTGTGTTGAGAATCGCCCGGCCAAGCGCCCGGCCAGCATGGACGATGTACTGAGCCGACTTGAGTTTGTGCTTAGCCTCAATGCGGCCGTTCGCCTCGATGAGGCCATTGGCGTTAATACGGCAAAAGATGAAGCAACAGAAAACGCCGAGGCGGATACGGTATCATGACGGCCTTGGCAAGAAGCAACGCGGGTTGGCGGACTCGCGCGGCGTCGCCTGATTCGGATATCCGCTGCATGGCTTCGGGATGGATTACGCAGCATGTCGGCAGGACACGCCATTGATCTTTTGCAACAGGCCGCCGAAAACAATCGGCTTGATCCTATTCGCTCGGCTCAAATGCTGTACTTTCCCTCGGTGGGTGAACTGCTGGTAACGGGCGATTTGCACAATCATCGCCGTAATTTTGAGCGCATTGTCAAGGCGGCGGCGCTTGATATGTTTCCACGGCGGCACGTGCTGCTGCAGGAACTCATTCACGGCGGGGCGCTTGGGCCTGACGGCGAAGACACCAGTCTGGATCTCCTGTTGGACGCTGTAGAGTGGTCGGTTAAATTTCCGAGGCAAGTGCATTTTCTTCTGGCCAACCACGACTGGGCTCAAATTTTCGGCATGGCGATCTTGAAGGAAGGGTATGATCTTACCGAGCGATTTTCGCGGGCCTTTACCGTGCGCTTTGGCGGCCGGGCTGATGCCGTTCGTGAGGCATTTCGGAGGTTCGTGCTAAGCATGCCGCTGGCGGGTATAACGGTTACCGGCATTTTCTTGAGCCACTCGCTGCCCACTTGGCGCGATCTGGGCGATTTTGACTCTACCATTTTGCGGCGCCCGCTTGTTGAAAGCGATTACCTGCGCAATGGCCCGGTGTATAAATTGCTGTGGGGGCGATCGCAAACGGAGAACTCACTCGATAAGCTGTCGAAAATGTGGTTTTCGGAACTCTTTATCTGCGGCCACCAGCAGCAGGACAAGGGCTGGGGAGTTTTAGCCAAAAGAATGTTTATTGTGGATTCTTCGCATAATCATGGCGTTATGCTGCCGCTGGATTTGAGTCGCCAGCATACCATTGATGATTTCAAAAAAGCCATTATGCCGCTGGCGGCCATTGCCTGACGAGTCGGCAGTTTTGCTTTGGCCTTGTTATGGCGGGACACTCTCAACCGGACCGAGTACTTGCGTCTGGGAGCGGCTGCGCATGCGATAGCGAATACCGCGCCATATCAGAATGCGGCCAAACCCGGCCTGCAGCAGCGCGGTCAGCATAAACAGTTGTGCCAGAGGAACGCCTAAAATAAACCATCGGGCGGCGGGTCTGATGGCTGCCCAATGCTTCGGCAGTAGTCGCCGTGCCGCCGCCAAAAGCATAAAGCCGCGCAGGATGCTTAGCGTGCAGAGGCAAATAAATACCGCGGCGCACCATGGCCACCAGGTCTTATGCTCAATCAGGCCGGCAATGGCAAACGCCCAACTTCCAAGCAGGGCGAACAAGTACAAAAGTGCGCCACTCAGGGCCGCCAGCCATATACGCAGCGAGCATATTCGCGTAATGCGCAGTTGTCGCACGACAAATTCGCGCAGGCTTGTCGCGTTAAACGACGCCCGTGACGCTACAAGGCATTGTGGCACAAAGTGAATCTTGCGGCGACTCACCTTTTTTACCTGCCAGGTTAAAGCGTAGTCATCGCTCAAGGCGCCCTGCCAGGCGTCATACACCCCGTAATTGAAAAAGTCTTCCCGCCGGATCGCCATCGAGCCGCCCCACGCCACCGCCCGCCGATACGGCCCTAAAAAGCTGCCGACCATTGCATTCAGCAGGCATAGGAGATGATTAGCTCCGGTGGGTTGTGCCGGCACATAAAAGCGATAGCCGGTGGTGGCTCCAATGTGAGGGCCATAGTGCAGCGGCTGAACCAGCGCGTGGAGCCAGTTGGCATCGGGATGGGCATCAGCGTCCATAAAGGCCAGAATGTCGTCGGCCGAGCTTGTGGCGGCTACGCCCGCAAGCTGATTATGCACTTTCTGGCCGCGATGCTGGGCATTGCCTGCAACCACCACCATAACACGCTGCGGCTGCTGCCGCACCAAAACATCCAGGAGCCGGCATACAGGATCGTCCGCAGATTGCACCACAAAAATCAACCGACAGCGGGCATAATTCTGCTGCAGCAGCGCCTCAAGGTTGCCCTGTGTATCTTCATCTGATCCCTTAACGGGTACGATGACCGCAACTTTGGCGGTGGCCGGCTCAAGTGGGCGAGCAGCCACCTGCGGCATGCGGTAGCCGAAAAACTGCGCTACGCGCAGGGTCCACACTGCAATCGCAATCGCCAAAAGCCACAGCAACCAAATGACTAAGACAATCCAAAACACGCCGAACGCAACTCCCCAACACGAAAAATCTCCGATGGCCCCAGCCGATGTCGTCAACAGCACCGGAGACTCGGAATTACCTTGAGAGGATAATAACCCAACTTCCGCACTTTGCATTACAAACGTGTAACATCTTGTTATGACATCAAGAAACGCCCCACCTGTTGCTCCAGTTCTCCGTCACAACATCGCAGCGACCGGGCCCAAAATTGCAGCGCCCCAAGCTCTGCTTTCTACTATCTCCATCTACTCTCTCGCAGCCTGCAGGCCGCGCTGCGTATACCCCGCGGTGACGCTGCAACCGTGATGCCATAGGCTGTTGTATGAGGCAGCCTCACACGATAGTAAAGGGTTCCACATGCGCCGTTGAAACGCGTACCTCAAGCGAGCTAAATTGCTCGGACAGACGCTCTCTTAACCGGTGCAGCACCGGCTGCTCGCTGGAGCCATGGCCAAGGCAGATGGTCGCGATGCCGGCAGCTTTGTATGCCAGCATATCATGATGTTTAAGCTCGCCGGTAATCAGGCAATCGGGTTGCGGATGGCTGCCGCAATCGAGAGCCAGACGCCCGGCGCTGCCCGCAATAATGGCCGCCGTTTCAATATGTCTTGACGGTTCGCCGACAACCTGTACCTGTGAGAGGCCCAGGCGGGCTTTGCATTGCTGGGCCAACTCCAGCAGGGTATGTTTAACGTGAGCAATTCTTCCGGTGCCTGTGGCGTCGGGTGGGGTATGCATCACAAGCAAATCAAAGGCCGGTTCTTCGTAAGGGTGGCTGGTTCGCAATGCTGCCACAACCGCATCGGCCAATCGGGCGGGCAGTACTGTTTCAAAACGTACTTCACGCACAAACTCCATGCGACCCGACTCGCCAACGGCTGGATGAGTGGATTCATCACCAAAAAAAGTACCAGTGCCCGGCGTACGAAAACTGCAGTGGTGATAGCGGCTCTTACGGCCGATGCGGCCGGCGCCGGCGAGAAATACGGCATCGGCTACCTTTTCGACTTCGTTTTCAGGAATGAAGGTCACAAGTTTAAGGTGTGGCTCGCCCGCATGGCTGGGGCGAAGGCTGCCTGCAACGTTCAGTTTAAGAGCCTCAGCCAGTGCATCATTGGTGCCGCCGCTGGCGGCATCGAGCGCGGTGTGTGGACTGTAGATCCAAATGCCCGTCGCGTGCGCCAAAAGTGCGTTGCCGCAAGGGGCATTTAGCTGCGGAACTAGCGTTTTCAGCGGTTGAAAAACGGGCGGATGATAACATACCAATAAATCGGTATCCCAGGCCATTGCCTCATGGAGTACTGCCGCGGTAAGGTCAATCGCCACAAGCACCTTGGCAACCGACGCTCCGGGGCATGCGCTAAGGAGCCCAACATTATCCCACGGCTCGGCGAGTGCCGGTGGTGCTAGCTCATCTAAAAATTGTGCTACGGCGTCAAGTAAATATGGGCCTGCTTTACCGCTGCGCCAAAGATTTTCCGGCCGCCGCTGGCCGTGGGCGCCATCCAACGTTGGGTAGCCCCGAGCCGGAACTGCTTTTGGCCCGGCGGAAGAGGTTGCTTTTGTACGCTTCATAATAAGGTCTCCAGCATCAGGGTGCTACGCATAGTTTATCCAGATGGGCGAGATAGGCCTGCCGCAGCCGCTGTGTCACCACGCCCGGTTTTTCGTCGCCGACGACATGCCGTTCAATTCGCACAACGGGCATAATTCCCATGATTGCATTGGTGATAAAAACCTCCTTGGCGGCCAATAGGTCGTTAATGGTGAGCGGTTTTTCGTGCATGGCGAGAGCAGACTCCGCCGCGAGTTTGCACACCAGCGAGCGCGTGATACCGGGCAGCACTATGCGATTGCCGGGATGTTGCGGATGCTCGATCGGGCAGGTGGCGATTTCTCCAGCGGCGGTAACGATGAAAACATTGCTGATGCAACCCTCGGCGAGATATTTTTCGCCAACAGTAAACCATAGCGCTTCGCCCGCGCCGGCCTTTTGGGCCTCGCGCAGGGCCAGCAGCCGATCAAGATAGCTGGTTGATTTGTGCCCGCACAGCGGAGAGAATGGGTTCTGCTGATACCGTGAGATTGCCACCGTCATGCCTTTTTCGTAGAGCGCTGCAGGATAGGGTTTAAACTCGCCTGCGGAAACAAGGGTTGTGGTGGGGGGATCGGGGTTTGCAGCATCAACGTCACTTAAGTCGCCGCGCGTAACAGTCAGGCGGAGGCGGGCGTCGCGTAGGTCATTGGCGTCAAGAAGTTCCGAAATTAACTCCAACAGGGCCGGCTTTTCAAAATGCACCGGCATGGCGAGGGCGGCTGCACTGGCCGCGAGTCGTGCTAGATGGGCGTCAAATGCGATGACTCGTCCGCCAATCACCCGCATGGTTTCAAACAGGCCGGCGCCGTGCAATACTCCGGCATCAAATGGGGCGATGCGGGCATCTTCATACGGGATGATCTGTCCATTGATCGCAACAAAATCCGTCATGATAATCTCACAAAAAAGTTTCGAGATTGGCCCGGGCCGGCCCTGGGCCTGCAGCCGCTGCAGCCCTGACGCAGCAGAAGTTATCATTTAGCGAGGATTTGTGAAAGCCTAATGAAGTCGGTGGGTGTAAGGGTGGCCGGGCGGCTTGCCGGGTTTATGTTGGCCGCGTTCAATGCCGACACAATGGCCGCCATATCATGCGGTTTTAAGCCATGGCGAATGGCATTGACCAGATTTTGCCTCCGATGCGCAAAAATGCCGCGCAGCACGAGTGTAAGCTGCTCAATATCGCCTATCGCTCCAAAGCGGGCGGGTTGCACAATAACTTCAACCAGCGCGGAGCGAACCTTGGGCGGCGGCCAGAAAGCGCCCGGCTCAATGCTGCGGATGATGCGCACATTCGCCAGCAGTTGCATAAGTATGCCCAGGGCGCCGTAATCGGCGCAATCAGGTGGAGCGGCCATACGCTGGGCGACTTCCCACTGCACGGTAAAAATAAGACGTTCGAAAATCAGGCGTGGAGCGTCCGGAGTAGATTGCGTTTGAATAACGTTGCGTCGTTGTTCGTGCCAGCATAGCGTAAGCACTTCCGCAATAAGAGGGCTGGCTGCATTATACGGCAGGTTGGCGATGAGTTTGAGCGCTCCGGTTGCCTCGGCGTGGAGTGAGCGAAGTTCGTCAAGCATCTGGGGGTCGAGCTTGTGTTTGCCGGCAAGCGCGTCGGCATGCAGCCAGCGAATGTTGGTCAGGTCGCGCCAATGGTTTGCGGCGGCCCGCATCAGCGGCTCATCAATGTCTACCGCCAGTACGCGGCCGGCCCTGGCGGCGATACGGCTGGTAAGGTTGCCGACGCCCGGGCCAACTTCAAGTACCGTATCGCCCGGGCTTAATTGCCCTGCCTCAACAATCGCCGAGAGCATCCGTTGGTCCATCATGAAGTTCTGGCCAAAGCGATGTTGTGGCCTTGCCCCGGCCGCAGCGAGCACCTGCATGATTTGCCGCCTATCCATAACCGTGCTCATGCCTCGCATTTATTTAAGGAGCTGAAAACTCAATAACCAGCCGTGCGGGTATGCTTTGCCCGAGTTGGTTCTCGTGCGCGGCTTCCACGCTTAAGCGTCGCAGGATCATCTGGCGATGATTAAAGTCCAGTGCCAGTGGGAAGGACCTGCTGGCAAGCATCGCTTTAATCATACTGACGATTTGCGGCGTAATGCGGCGAGCGTAGCGTGCGCCTCCGTAAAGGTCTAACGTGTGTTCAATGGAGGGCGCGAGCCGCGGAGTGAGTGATTGCAGTTCGGCAATGATCAAAAATCGAGGAATGGGCAATTCGCCGCTGTGGAGTGAGAGAATTTGAATATGCCCTTCCGGTGCCGCGCCGGGCGTCAAAGCCGGGGCTGTACGTACACCAATCGTTATGCTGGCTACGGACGATGCGAAAAGTCCCTTTATGCGAGCGGCAAGGGTTATGCGGCCATTGCCGAAACGAACAAAGGGCTGCCGGACCAAAGCTGTGTGGCCGTGAGGCAGACCAGCCGAGCTTTCATCATAAACCAGTGCAAGGAGGCTGTTGACCTGGTCTTGCGTGATGATCCATCTAACATAGCGTATACGGGGATTCTGAATTTGATTTCGCAGGTTCAACAGAAGCGACTGCGCCTCGCGGGCCTGTTCCTGTACGACGGGCCCGGCGGCACCAAGAGGTCGGTACCAGCCCGGCGTCCAGAGTGTGAGGCTCCAGCAGAACAGCAGCAGAATCAGCGCGATGATAAGCAATCGCCATAACCACCCCAAGACATGCCTGGGCCGGGTAAAAAAGGTTCGCAGACATGCCTTCCACCAGGGACGCGGTTTGCCGCCAATTAATAACGCAGTGCCGGGTTTGCTCATGGCTGTTCCAGGGGTTTCGACTTGAATCGTTGACGTGCCAAACGCTTAGCTTTCCTCTTAAAGGCTCAAGTGACAGGGCTATGAGGCCCAGCGGTGCCGCTTGCTAGGGGGCGGTCGTAATCGCTTTTGGCAATAGTATGCGATAACCAACCGAAAGGCCAAGCCGTTGGGTCGTGCCGGCGTTAAGCTCAATGGCGTAGCGGACGGCATTAAGGCTTGGGTAATAATGCACGGTCCCATCCCAGGCGGGCATGGTTTCAAACTGGCTCACACGTCCGGAGCGGTTCAAAAACACCAAATCAAGCGGGATAAAGGTGTTCTTCATCCAAAATGTTTCATCCTGTGAATAAGGGAAAACGAAGATCATACCGCGATCCACAGGCATGCTGTGTATGAACATAAGCCCTCGACGCTGCTGCGCATCGGTGCGGGCAACCCAAAGTTTGAAGAGATGGCCATTGATAGTGACCGAGATGGTTGGCAGTTTGTCAAGTCGGGCCAGTTCGGTTGTGGTAGTGGGGATGGCGCGTTGGGCCGGTTGTGTTTCGACTGCGGCTGCGGAAGGTGTTTGTCGTGGGGTGGGCACTTTTTGACCTGCCGACGATGCTGTTTGGCGATGGCATCCGCAAAGCGTCAAAGATATGCACAGTAAAAGTAATGCTGCCGCAGGCGGGCGCCGGCAGCCTGGTCGCGTTGAACGATGCGGTACAAGACTCTCTCTGGCATAAGCAAGCATGGGTATGCAGAACTCACGAATAGCAGAAAAACCCCCGCCAGGCAATAACTTGCGCGTATCGCGAAGAGTCAAAATAGAATGCGTAAATGGTGAGTGCAACATCATAATCAAAACCTCATGGCAATGGCATGTGATTGCCAAAAACAGACGCCCCGGCCCCGCCCGTTGGGGCAGCCCAATAAACTGCATTGGCTATGATGCGCATGACTTGCGGATTGTGGTAGGTCGGATAGGTTTCATGGCCGGGGCGGAAATAGAAAATTCGTCCCATGCCGCGTCGCCACGTCAGGCCGCTGCGAAATACCTCTCCGCCGGAAAACGAGGAGATGAGGATGGTTTCGTCCGGTTCAGGTATGTCAAAGTGTTCACCGTACATTTCTTCGCGCGGTAGCACCACATGGTCGCTGATGCCGCGCAAGATTGGATGGCCGGGTGCTGTAACCCATAAAATTTCGCGATCGTCGGCTTCGCGCCACTTCAGGTCGCAGGTTGTTCCCATGAGCCGTTTAAATAATTTTGAGAAGTGGGCGGAGTGGAGCACAATGAGGCCCATGCCGGCGAGTACGCGGGCATGCGCTCGTTGGACAACATCATCGTGCACGGCATCATGCGCCATGTGTCCCCACCAGATGAGCACATCGGTGGCGGCAAGCACTTCGGGCGCAAGGCCGTGATCCGGCTCTTCGAGGGTGGCGGTGCGTACCGTCATAGCCCCGGCAGCGCGCAGGCCCTCGGCTAGGGTCTCGTGCATGCCCTTTGGATAAAGCCTCCGTACCTCCGGATTGCGCTTTTCGTGCTGGTATTCGTGCCAGACGGTCACCCTTGGGAAATCAGCTTGCATATTTGCTCCATTATTAGCCGGGCCTCGCTGCGCTTATTGTAGGTGCGCCGCCAAGTCCTATGGTTGTGGGCGCTATCTTAATGGTAGATTATCGGTCGCATGTACAACGTACAACCGCATGCCGGGATTTTATCAGACCCAGGGGTAGGCCCATAAGCGTTCCGCGAAAATAATCAAGGCTCCAGGCATGTCCATCCGATGAAAGGACTGTCGCGCTGCGGAACTCTTTGCGGGCGGCACCGATTTCTTGGCAGTTCATGGTATGCGGCGATTTTCCGCTGCGTGCGAATGAGAAAAAGATTGGCCTCAACTTCGCGAGCCGGCGTTTATGGTTCGTTTGTGAGGCGGAGTGTTTGGCATTGCGGCCAGAGCTGCAGTCCCAAACAAAAGTGTCCAAGAGGGAAGTTGCGATGTTGAACCGAGTAAACAAGCAGACAAGAGAGGGCTTCACGCTGGTGGAGCTTTTGGTGGTGCTTACCATCATTGCTTTGCTGATGGGCCTGATCCTGCCAGCCCTGGCCAATGCCCGCCAAAACGCCATAAACGTGCAATGCCAGAATAACCTGCGGCAGATTGGCACGATGCTCGTGGAATACTCGAATGTGTCGGACGGCTTTATGCCGGCCGGTGAGGACCTCACTTCGCCCACCTATCCCTACTACGATTATTCCGATGCGCTCTTTTCGTTCTATACCGGCGGGCCGGCCGAGTCGCGTTATAGCTTAACGTCCAATCCAACGGCTTTGGCGGTAAAGTACGCTCAGATATTTCGCTGCCCCGCGGTGGATGTACCCGATACCGACAAATGGGCCGACAACTATGCCTGCAATATCAACGCGTTCAAATGGCACTATACCTTCAACTTTCTGAACTTGTACTCCGTGAGTCTGACACGCCTTGGCGCTATTCAGCGCCCCTCCGAAACGATTGCCATCACCGATGCCAATCAGGTACAAACCAACGGCGACAGCGACTCCACCTTGTATTGGTTCTATTATGACGCTCCATTCTGGACGCAGCAGCCGCTAACCAAGATTCCCAGTGGCGGCACATCGGGCGAGGCCAACATGGACGCCACGTCAAGTTCCTCGTGGCTGTGGGAAAGCGGCATGCGGTTCCGGCATATGTCCAACTCGTCGGGGGCGGGCTATGCCAATGCCTTGTTCTTCGATGGCCATGTAGAAGCCAAAGACATCAACACCATCGAGCAGATGAACGTTGCAACCAGCTATTGATTTAACCAAGTATAGATTTCTGGCGGCAGGCTGCAGAAAAATGTTTTTTCTGACGCCTGCCGCCGAGCTTTTTGCCCGGCCCTGCGAGGCGTCCCCAAGGTTGGCGATGATCGCAAGGCTCTTGGCCGCATTGTCATCTTGCCGCGGCCACCGGCATTTGCCTATGCCTGCTCGCAGTTTGCATTCGCTAAAGTCTGCGATGAGGGACGGGCGGTCTTATGCAGGCCGCGGACATCGTGCAGAAACACCTTGCGAAGCAAATACCGCACCAACATCAGAGCCAGCAGGCTCAGGAGCGTTGCAGGCAAAGGTCCCCAGATGCGGTTGGCAAAAAATCCCGCCACAATGCCGCCCGCCACTTCTGCCGCACTGATGAGCGTAAACTCCAGGTAAGGCCGGCGCATGATGATAAACGCCCGCTGTGTGCGGACATAGCGCACAAAAAACACCAGGGTAACCGCCGTCATTGCCAGCAGGCCCGCAGTCAACGCTGGCAGGTAGGGCAGATGTATCCACTTGTAGAGCACATGAACGGCGGCTAGCGCGGTGCAAGCCCCCAAAGCGCCGACAATCAAAAACTTAAGGCGCGGTGAGCCTTTGGGGTATTTATAATCATATAGCCGGGATAGATGCTCCAAGTACCGGAATTGTTCCTTAAGGCTAAGTTTGCTTTGCCCGTGAATGCGGTTGCGAAAAACAATGGGTACTTCTGTGATTCGCGTGATGCGGGCTTTCACCAGCAGTTCCAAACCGATCTTATAACCAATGGGGTTAAGCTCGTGGCAGGAGGTAAGCATCTGGCGGCGAAATGCAAAGAATCCCGCCATTGAATCTTTTACAGCGCCGACAAAGGGGCGGCTCAGTGCGGTGGCTACCGCGCTGTTTAGCCAGCGAAAGGCGCCCCAATCTTCGGTGCGACCACCAGCAACATAGCGGGAGCCGATGACGAAGTCAGCCGTGTTTTTGAGCAGAGGCTCCACAAGCGACGGAACTGACTCTGGGGGGTGGCTAAGGTCAGCATCCATCACCACAATATAGCCGTAGCGTGCCATGGCACAGCCGGCCAACACCGCAGATGACAAACCGCGGTCTTCCTTGCGGATGAGAAACCGAACTTGCGGATATTCTTGCCTAATCATCGTGAGCAACTGTGGCGTGCCATCGGGTGAATTATCATCCACTACTATAAGTTCCCATGGCCAGCCTGTTAGGGTAAGGGCGGCGGCAAGCTGCCGCACGAGTTCCGGCAGGTTCTCCGCCTCGCAGAAGGTGGGAACTACAATACTGATCTTGACATCATTGGCTGCTGTGGTTGGTGCAGAAGTTGGTTCACCTGGTAATGATTGCATTTGCACCCTTGGGCCTCAAGTAAGCGGTCACATTAGGACTCCGGCCCGATTATACGCCGAATGGGGGCGTTGGGAATGTTCTAATGCAGACAATCACTCTGGCCCAAGTTACGGAGTTGCGCGGCAAAAATGGCCGTGGCGCCAGCGCCAAGGCCGTTGTTGCAAAAAGTTTTCACTGCATTTGCGACCCTCCTGCCCCCACTGCCACTGCCACTGCCACTGTCGCAGTTGTCTGACTTTCGGATAGAAACCGCTTAATTTAACTCGGTATTTTAAGTCCCAAACGATTCGGCAGAACCTCCTGGCCATCGTCCGGCTGTGTCACGCAACGAACCACAAGTTCCGGGCCGGGCTGACCATTTAGGGCCTGTAAAGAAATAACATGTACTCATATGGCGCAGGAATTTTGGCCGTCGGCGAGGCGCGAGCGACGCGCA